>NZ_CAWOJA010000011.1:0-553303 GCF_963881615.1 Rahnella sp. CJA17(1/100)
AACCGCCGGCGCGGCCGGTGCTCAGCGGCACGATACCGGCGCGGGTGGAAAGCCCGACCCGAGGCGACACCTACGCGTGGCTGGATAATCAGGGGCGCTACCGCGTGCGCATTGACGGCGACCGTGCCCCGGCGGATGCCGGTTACGCCTACCTGTGGGTGCGCCTCGCCAAACCCTACGGCGGCGACGGCTACGGCTGGCATATGCCGCTGACCGACGGCACAGAAGTGGCCATCGCCTTTGACGGCGGCGACCCCGACCGGCCGTATATCGCCGCCGCGCTGCACGACTCCGAACATCCCGACCACGTGACCGAAAGGAACCACACCCGTAACGTCCTGCGCACCCCGTCAAATAACAAGCTGCGGATGGAGGACCGGCGCGGTGAGGAGCACATCAAGCTCGCCACCGAATACGGCAAAACCCAGCTGAATAGCGGGCATATCGTCGATGCGCAAAACGCGCCGCGCGGCGAAGGTTTCGAGCTGCGCACCGATGAACACGGCGTCCTGCGCGGTGGTAAGGGCGTCTTTCTCAGCGCGGACGCCCAGCCGCAGGGTCAGGGTCAGGTGCTGGATAACAGCGCGGCGATGGCTGAAATCGACTACCTGCAGCGTCAGGTGAAAGCCCTCAGCCAGGCCGCCGCCGAAGCCAGCGCGCTGGAGGCCGACATCGCGGCGCAAATCGCGATGTTCAGCGAACGGCTGAAGCCGATAAATCAGGTGGTGCTGGCCAGCGCCCCGGAAGGCATGGCGCTGACCAGCGGAGAACATATGCAGCTGGCAGCTGCCAAAAACATGATTCTGAACGCCGGTAACAATGCGGATATCGGGGTGATTAAGAACCTGACCGTCAACACCGGTGAGGAAATGGGCATTTTTGCCCTGAAGGGCGAAATGAGCCTGAAGGCCGGCGAAGGCAGGGTCGACGTTCAGGCGCAGAACAACCAGCTGGCGCTTGCGGCGGGCAAAAAAGTGAGCCTCACGGCGGTGGACGGCGACATCCTGTTCAGCGCGAAAAAGCGCATCACGCTGATAGGCGGCGGCAGTTATCTCATCCTGCAGGACGGCAAAATTGAGTACGGCACGGCCGGTGAGTATTTCAGGAAAACGCCGCACACGGTGCTGACGGTGGCGGATACCATGGCGGCAGAACTGGCCGCCATGACCGGTGGCGGTATTTGCCTCAGTTGCCTGATGAAAGCGGCAATGTCGGGCAATGCATTTGTTATAAGGGGAGAATCATGAACACTGCCGCATATTCCGTCGTGATGAATCAATTAATATCTCATCCTGAATGTGGAAGTTTCGCTTTGGTAGATGGCCTGCAATATGAACGTCACTTTGGTGAAGAAATAAAAACTGAGAAAGGGATCGTTGCACCTCTGTTTGATAGTGGTCCTGACTCTCGCATTCAGTTTGCAGGCCCCTGGCTGTTCTCATTGAATACAACCATTGAGTATCGTGAAAAACTGCAACAGCTGGAGTGCATATATCCATCAGTTTCATGGTTCCTTTCCTGCTGGACTTTGGAGAATGTTGTAAATCATTTTAAACCTTTTTTAAATTTACAGCTTCCGGACGGGCGTGGAGCATTATTTCGATTTTATGACCCTCGAATCCTTAAAGATATCGAGCTTCTTTTGGCTGAAAAAGAATATGAGGAACTTATTGCTGGTATTGAATGCTGGTTTTTGACACTGAATGGCGAAACTTACGATATAAAATCCAAGGGTAAGTATTTTTGGGACTAATGAAGTTTTCTTCAGGGAGAAAAACATTATGGTAGTAAAAATATCTCCAGAGCAACTTTCAAACCTCAGGGCGTTAGAAAGAGATAATTATATAAGCAGTCTGCACCAAATAATTATTAAGCACTCTCCTTCCCTTGCCGATGATGGGGGAATAAAATTTCATCTTATTGATGCCGAGCAATTTGTAAATGAGAACGGCTTCACTGATAAAAAGATAAAGACAGAATTTTTAATAATGAATGCTTATGAACCTGGTTTTTACAAAACAAATACGATGCAGAACTGGATTTTAAATGGTACGGAAAGTCCTGAACGTGAATATGTAAAATACCAGCAAATCAGGAGCAACTTTTTAAAAAGAAATTCTGGAGTTGAAAATGAGTAATGTTGGAGCAACTATGCCAGTCCCAGCTGGCCGTACAGGGACTATACCCGGGACCAGAGGACGTCTGGGTGGCGTGGTTGGTATCCTTTCAGATCTTGAAGCCCATAGACAAGAATATTTGGCCTATATGGCTGAAATGGAGAATGTTAAGGAAGAAACAGCTAGTTTGACCAAGGAGTTAAGTGAGGAAGGATGTGACCAGTGCGTCTATACTCAGGGTGAAGTGACACTCCAGAATATTAAAGGCTGGTCCGATATCAGCATTGCATATCAGTTCTACATCTGTAAGCTCCCAATCCATTTTCAGGTAATGAAAATAATGGAGTGGACATATGGGGTTGCATTCGATGGTTTTGTACCTAAAGAATGCCTGCTGATTGAAACGAAAGCTAATTATGATCAATTTTTCGCAAGGGATGGTCTTTTGAAAATTTTTATGGCCATCAGATACGGGGATGATGGTTTATTTTTGGAGCAAGCTACAAGGCAAGATGCTAGTGCAAAAGCAGGAATACCCCCTGGAAGATTAGAATGGTATTTTATGCAACCAATAAGTTACAAATATGCAAGGACTCAATTTTTAGAACAAGGCCTGAACATTAAAACACTTCATAAGCCCATGCCGATTGAATATATATCAACCATATACCCTAATAATTAAGGTGAAATTATGCTATATCTTATTCAAAGTATTTTTTATAGAGAAAGTGAAGTTTCTGCAGCAGAGATTCTTAATGAACTGAGAGCTTTCATCAATTTGCTTCCGGCATGGCAAGAGAAACCAAAGGAATGGATTATTGCTCACCCTAAAGAAAAAATAATAGCCATTGATAAAATGGGAGTCTCAAACTCTGCTGTAGAGTATGTAAGTGCGATCATGGCCAAGAGAAAAAATATTAGTATAGCTTTAGCTAGCAAGGATGGCGATGATAGCCCACTAATTATTTGGCTCAAAAATACGCCCGCAGTGTCAGAAAATAGATTTTCATTAACTCTCGCCATTCGCTCGCCAAATAAAAATAATGACAAAAGTACTTTTATTAAAATATTAGAAAAAATGCATTACTTTAGCGCCTGGAAATACAAGTATATATTAATTGAAACTGAGCAATATAAAATGGAACAACGTTCAGTTTTTGAAGATCGCCTGCCAGTCGGGTGGATGTTATACTTACCTATAATTATCGATCCAAAAGAAATCCCATCAGCTTTACAAGTTATCAATACACTCGAAAATCCAAGCACAATAATAATAACAAACAATACCTTCGATGGAAAAAATGCTAATGATATTTTATCGGCAAATAATATTGAAATAGAATTGGCTGCTCATGGTTACTTACCAAAATGGACCGAGTTGTGACCCATACTTACGAAATATGTAAATAGCGTAACCCATCTTCACTTTCTCACTAAAAACAAGAAAGCTTCGCTCGCTGATATATACATTTAAAGGCGGCCAATGAACCACGTCCGCAACGTCCTGCGCTCCCGTCAAATAACAAGCTGTGGATGGACGACCGGCGCGGTGAGGTTGAGGTAAAAATATCTACAGAATAAATGTCAAATGAATGCCTGCTGATTGAAACGAAAGCTAATTATGATCAATTTTTTGATCAATATGGAGAAATGAAAACTTTCATAGCAATTACCAAAGGGGAAGGTGGATTGTTTTTAGATCAAGCAACTAAACAAAATGAGTGTGCACTCTCTGGCATGCCGCCTGGGAAATTTAGAGTGGTATTTTATGCAGCAAATAAGCTATTCATTTTCTAAATCTAGGTTCATAAGACTCGGGCTGAAAATTAAAGTAATACACAAGCCTATGTTTACTGAAAACATCGAACTATTATTTAATAAATGATCAGTAGAGGTGAATATGTTTTATAAATTAGAAACCATATTTTATAGAAAAGAAAAAGAAATTAATGCCAACTTGTTATTTGAAGAGATCACCTCATTTATTAAAATAATTCCAGACTGGACCGATAAACCATCGCGATGGTTAATTGCACACCCAAAGGAAGAATTAATTGCGATTGAGAACAACACTTTTACTGAAAAGGCAAGAGCATACATTAATGAGATATCGAATGAAAAGCCCTCATTAAATATTACGTTAGCCGATGAAAAAAAGGATGCTAGTATTTTAACGATTTCGCTCATGAATACTCCAGCCATATCCCCTTTAAGATTTTATTTGTCGCTAACAATAAAAAAATTAGACTCGATGAATAATAAAGATGTATTTATTGAATACATTAGCAAAATAATAAAAATGGAGGCGTGGGAGTTTAAATATATCATGTTAGACACTGAACAATATGGCATGCGCCAACAAGCGGTATTTGAAGATAGAATACCGGTGGGGTGGATGCTATTTTTGCCAATGAAAATCGCTAGTGATGACATCCCATCTGCACAAAAAGTTATAATCACATCAGATAAAAATGGAACAATTGTTTTAACCAAGGATAATTTTAACGGTAAAGAACCTGGTGACATTTTAGCAGCAAACAACATTGAAATAGAATTGGCTGCTCATGGCTACTTACCGAAATGGACCGAGTTATGACCCCTACTTGCGAAATATGTCAATCGTGAAACCCATCTTCACTTTCTCACTATAAAAAGAAGCGTCGTGCGCTGGCATATACATTTAAAGGCGGCCAAGGAATAGAGTCGCATTCGATGGTTTTTTACCTAAATAATACCTGTTGATTGAAACGAAGGCTTTTAATGATCAATTTTTTGATTTGAATGAAGAGCTTAAATTTTTCATGAGCATAACCAAAGGAACTGACGGACTTTTCATGAAGCAAGCGCGTTCTCAAAACTCTTGTGCATTGAAGGGAATGCCACCCGGTCGTTTACATTGGTATTTCATGCAACCCATTAGTGCCAGATATGCGCGTTCAGAATTTGCAGAAGAAGGGTTAGATATTTCAGTAATTGAGAAGCCAATGCCCACCGAGTATGTCCGAACAATAATCACAAACAAACAATAGGTGTAAATATGTTTTATAAAATACAAGGTTTAATTTACAGAAAAAACAAAGTAACATCGGGAAATATATTCAATGAATTGATTAAATTCATTAATACACTACCAAACTGGAGTGAAAAACCGAAGCTATGGTTTATAGCGACTCCCAAAGGGAGTGTCAAAGGTATCGAAAATGGTCAAACATCCCAAGATGCACTTAGCTATGTCGATGAAATGATAAAATCAAATAATAGTATTAGTGTCATACTTGCTGATGAAAATGAAGATGATAGTCTACTAACGCTATGGTTTAAAAACACCCCAGCAATATCTGAAGACAGATATACATTCTCACTTACAATTAAATCACTTTCAAAACTAAATGATTTTAATGTTTTCCTTGATATATTTAATAAATTAACATCTTTAGACGAATGGAAATTCAAATATATTTTTCTAGATACAGAACAATATAGAAGAAAAGAATTATCTGTTTTCGAAGATAGATTGGCAGTTGGTTGGATTCTGTTTTTACCACAATTGATTTCATCAGAACATGCCCGATCGGCATTTAAAGTCATTCAGCGAAAAGAAATAAATGGAACAATAATTATCTCAAGCGAGATTTTCGATGGTAAAAACCCTCTCCACATCTCCCATGCTAATAATGTAGAGATAGAGCTTGCTGCTGATGGATTTTTGCCTTTACTAAAGGGATTGTAATTATTGTCTTTACTAGTATATCAACAACCTCCAACTCAATAATCGACATTAATAAAATAAAGAACCAGAGTTATCCCTGTCATGGATAATGGGCGGCAAAGAGGAACTATTATCGTTTCAACTGAGGAACTCTTCGATGGTGAAAATGAAGAACATATTGCAAAATCTAATGATATTGAGATCAAACTGTTAGACCTTGGATTTTTGCCGCTAATGACAGAACTCTAGCTGTGATTACATAGGGTCTCCTGAGAGACTCAAACATGTCGTGATTAATAGAGAAGGGAGAGGTCTCTGATGGTAGGTATTCTGGTAGGAGGCATGCCGGTGACCAACGGTACGCCGGCCCCTACCGCGAGGCCGGTGAGGTCGTGGACGCCGCCGCTGGCGCCGGGTCAGGTGCTGGAGCCGCAGAACCACCCGTTCAGCGAACTGCCGGACGGTATCCTGATTACCCGCATCGTCGCCAAAGGCTCGCGCACCGACCACTTCCGCCTCAATATCTGGGGCATGGCCTACCGCGAAACGATTGGCTTTCGCCCCGAACCGCCGGCGTGTCCGGAGCTCAGCGGCACGATACCGGCGCGGGTGGAAAACCCGACCAAAGGCGACCCTGACCGGCCGTATATCGCCGCCGCGCTGCACGACTCCCAACATCCCGACCACGTGACCGAAAGTAACCACACCCGCAACGTTCTGCGCACCCCGTCCAATAACAAGCTGCGGATGGAGGACCGGCGCGGTGAGGAGCACATCAAGCTCGCCACCGAATACGGCAAAACCCAGCTGTATAGCTATGAGTTTAATGTAGGGTTGGCAAAAAAATCTGCCCCAACCCACAACAATGTTATTTGCAATATTTTTTAAATCTCCTCTGGCTTATGTATTTGTTGCTACTTAATTTATTTTGTTTATCAGGTTAGGAATTCTAAACCTGTTTAAATTTTCATTTTCCATTCCCGCCGCATTAAATGCCATAACGAAAAGGAATGTCTCATGGCCACATTACACACCCTGTTAGCGCTATGCCCACAGGAAAACCCAGATATATTGATGCAAAAGGCCAAAGTGCAAACAGCGCTGTGGGAAAAATGGCTAAACCCGGTTAGCAGCGATAACGCAACTGGTGAAGATCCCGGTTATGACGATGACTTTCAACGTATGCGTGAAGAGGTTAATAAGCTTTCAGGCGCGGATACTGAACTGGTGTGCCAACTGGCGGAGAAATTACTGACCACTGTATGCAAAGACGTAAGGGTAGCCACTTATTATCTCTGGGCACGATTGCATCGCGACGGCGAATCGGGTCTGGCCGAAGGGCTGGAACTGTTGAGCGGACTGGTCTCTCGCTATGGAGACCAGTTGTTGCCATCACGAAAAAATAGCCGGCGGGCTGCCATGGAGTGGCTGGCAGGCAGTAAAGTCCTCGACAGCCTTTCGCTATATCCCGAAGTCGATAAGCCAAAGTTTGAACGCATTTTGGCTGCACTCACCCTGTTTGAAGACGTTATTACATCATGGGAAGACGCAAACCGACCACAGTTAGGCGGTCTTTATGATGCCCTTGAATCCCGACTGGCTCAGTCTGGTGGCTTCGATGCCGTTGTTCCGCAAAATAGCGGCGGTCAGGCAACGTCTGATTCGCGCTCCATCTCGCCGGACATGCCGACATTAAAGGTAATACAGTCTGGTCGTGAGTTACTCGATCAGGCTAAGGCGTTAGCTCAGTACCTGCGAGACCAGCCACAAGGCTGGCTATCAGGACACCGCTTGATGACTACAATACGCTGGGACACCGTCGACCAACTACCTCCGTTGGACGCTAAAGGTTGTACTCGCCTGGTACCACCCCGTACTGACTACCGTGCCCAACTCAAACGCCTGTATCTGCAACAAAGCTGGAGCGAATTACTGGAAAATGCAGATAGGATGTTTACTGAAGGCGTGAACCATTTCTGGCTGGATATTCAATGGTACTTGCACCAGGCACTCAGCAAGTCGGGGGCGCCTTATGATAGTTGGGCAGAATTTATCGAACAGGATCTGCGGTTATTGCTGCTTCGTTTACCGGGACTGGAAACGCTGGCCTACAGTGACGGTACACCCTTTGCAGACGAAGTGACCGCAGGCTGGATCGCTCGTGATATTCAGGACAATGACGGGCGATGGCAATCTGAACCCAATGCAGTCTCTGCAAGTGGCGATGAAGATGTTCTTCAGCTTGAAACCGAAGCACTGGCGCAGGCAGACGGTGAAGGTATTGAAGCTGCACTCAATTGGTTGCAGATTCGCCCGGGGATCACTACACCCCGCCAGCGTTGGCTAATACGGCTGCTCATGGCTCGTGTTGCTGAACAATATGGAAAAAATGAAATGGCACTCCACTTACTTGGAGAACTGGACAGCACAGGAAATCGCCTGACGCTGAAACAATGGGAGCCTGCCCTGCTGTTTGAAGTAAAAGCACGACGACTCAAACTGCTGAGAATGCAATTCCAGCGCGGCGATACTGATAAAGCAAAACTCATCCTCGAAATGGACACGCTACTCGCCGGATTGGTTTCAATTGATCCTGCGCGCGCGGCAGTGCTTTGTGCTTAAGAAAGGACTTTAACCGCGAATGAACTCAAAATCCCCCTCTCTTTATGAAATCCTCACTGGCAACTTTGCCGGCGGCCTCGACCTGCACAACGTCAGCGAAGAGAATCAGGTGATCCTCTCTGTGCTTGATAACATGCAGCGCATCCTCAATTGCCGAGCCGGAACGCTTACCCATCTGCCGGATTACGGTCTGCCGGACATGAGCAAAATCCTGCAAGGGATGCCCGGTACGGCGCATTCCCTGCTGGATGTCTTGTCAGAGACCTTGCTGAAATACGAGCCACGCATCAAAAAACTGCACGTTATTTTATTGCCCCAGTCCAGCCCCGGACATCTCGAATACGCCATTGACGCCGAACTGAAAGAGCTTGGCTTAGTGCGATTCGGTACCGAGTTTATGCCGGAAGGCCGCGTGCTGATGCGTCATATGAAACAACAGAATTACGTGTGACAAATTTAAAATATTTTAATTCCTGTTTTTTAAAATTTAATGTCAACAGGGAGGAGTAACCCACAATCATGAAATAGCCTCTAAATAAAACAGATCATATGCATGGAAAAGCTAACCAGGCGCAATGTCTGGTCATTTTAATTAATAAAGGGTTTTTATATATGTTTAAAGGTATTTTTTTACTGACCACCGCCTCATTATTTTCTTTAAGCGCGCAAGCGGGGCTATTTGGAGGCGAAGACTTCAAATGTGGCAGAGATGATGCTGTCAAAGCTGTTCAGGATTACATCAAAAGTGAAGCAGGAGCGAAACTGCAGAACGATTATATTATCAACTCCGGAGCATTCTATAAAAAAGACATCCAGGAATTTCAGAGTAAAATAGATTCAATACCCATGACGATTTCTAATGTCTCAACAACATCAACAACCGACGGAACGCTGAACTGTAGTGCAACAATAGCGGCACAACTTCCACCAGAAACCCTTGAAGTGTTAAAAAACAACCCGGAGTATCTGTCCAGTATCATTTCAGATAATGGGAAAATGAATAACGGTAAAGTTGTATGGAGTAATTATCCCTACAGCCTCAGTCTGGCTGATAACAAAAAGGATATATCTGTAAGCAGAGTTAATTACATTCAGAACTCTATATATAAAATGTCCACACTCGCAGTGAATAAAGATCATATCATCACTTCTAATTTCACTGTAAAATTATCCAACTCAAAAAATAACTATGCAAGAAGCGACCGAAACCTGAATGATATCTGGAAAAGCCTCCCGGACTCGATTAAAACTTCCATGAAGAAATCACAACAAGCGTGGGTGAATGAAAAAGCGCTTAAATGCGGAAAATTATCGGATGCGGATATGGAAATTACGCCAATTCAAAACAGGATTAATATTTATGATTGTCAGACAAAAATGACAAATGAACGCATCGCATTTTTAGGTGGCGATAATTATTAATTTACAATGCTAGTCAATGTGCACCCAAAAAATCGGGTGCACAAACTTTACCGCCAAATAAAGCTTTCTCAGGTAAGACAAGATGATAACCCAAGACAAAAACCGCCAGTTGCGCACCGGGGATGACCCGCGTGCGCTGGCTGATTATGCGGTTTTACGCGAAGAACTGAGCAAATTAACCCATCCGGCGCGTCCGGATGTGGACTGGAAAAAGGTGGAACAACTGTGTCTGAACCTGTTCCAGCAAAACGGTATCGAGCTGCAAACGGCCTCCTGGTACACACAGGCCAGAGCGCGGCTAGCGGGCATGCAGGGATTAAATGAAGGGCTGGCGATCCTCGAGGCATTAATTTCACGGCAGTGGCCGGGACTGTGGCCGCAGCCGGTGCACGCGCGGATGGAAATTCTTTCGGGTCTGAGTCAGCGTCTTCAGCAAATATTGCGCGGTATGTCACTGGAATATCATGATTTATCGCAGATTTATCAGGCAGAAAAACTGATCGCTTCGCTTTGCAATGTGTTGCAACGCCTTGAACTGAAACACGTCAGCCAGCTGGAAGCACTGAGCAGTTTCATGCATGGTACTGCCGTCAGGCTGGAGAATATGCACGCGACCAGCGATGCAGCAATCGTTTTACCGGCGGCAGCGGCACAAAAAGCGGAAAAAGAGTGGACCGCGCAACCCGGTGAACAATGGGTGTATGTTGCGCAGAGCGGACCTGCCGAACCGCACGTGATTGCACCGCCTTCGCCAGTGAAACGTCCGGTGCAGTGGAAAGGGTTTATCGCAGGTATCGTGGTGACGGCATTGGCCAGTACCGGTTTTAAAGCCGGGATAGATGCTTTTTATCATCCGCAAACGGCAGAGCAACTGATGGCGACGCTGCCGGTATTACCAAAATCGCTGAACGCACAGGCGATGGAAACACTTAAGAACCAGCAGGCTGAGATGCTCCACCGCGAGGCACCGGCATTTCTGGCCGCCACCCAACAGCAAACACGCCAGCTGGCAGCATTGTCACCGCGCTGGGCACAGGACACCGGAGCACAACTGGTAAAACAGGCGCAAATCCTCTGGCCGGATAACCCCGCATCTCAACAACTGGCAAAAAACTGGACACAGCAGCTTAACGCCAGTGCGATACCGCAGGAAAACCTCGATGGCTGGCAACAGGCGAATACGCAGTTACAGCAACTGGCGGACAAACTCAACGGGCTGGATGAACAACGCGGTAAATACATGACCGTGTCGCAGCTAAAATCCTCGGTGTTTGCCATCCAGCAGGCGCTGAACAGTTCGCCGCCAGTCGAAGAATCGCTGCGCAAGCTGGCGCAGGATAAACAACAGCAAAAAGGCATATCCCCGCAGCGGATTATGCAACTGGATAACCAGTTCACGCAGTTGCTGAACAGGTATGTGTTGCTCCTCCAGAATTTACCGGCGACAACCGAAAAAAATGGTCAGGCAGATCACTGACTGATGTTTGTGGCGGCGGACGTCAGCCACCTTGAATTACAGAGGAAGTATGTCAGCAAAAGAACGGTTTCTAAAAAAATTACAAGACAGCCAGCCTCGCACTGGCTCTTTTGAAAATAAAGGTCAGGCGGATATCGCCGAGTTCCGGCAGCGGATCAGCCTGCTGCAGGAAAACATGGAAGAATGGCTGGAAGGCACCGGTATACGGATCGAAGGCACCACTATCTCACTGGTTGAATGTCTGATGGGCGGGAAATCATTCAGCGTTCCGGGTATACGGCTGTTTTATGAAGACAGGCAGGTGAAATTCACGCCGGTCTATTTATATGGCCAGGGCGTCACAGGCTGTGTGGAAACCAGTCTTTGCGTTCAGGGTCGCGTCACTGTCCTGTGCCGGTTGTTTATGCGTGCTGGCGAAAACAGGGACTGGACATGGCGCCCTGCAAATCCCTTCACCGGGCCAGAGCGGGCGTTTAGTGAAGATGCCTTTTTTGCGCTGATAGAAGGCTTATTACCCTGACGCCTTCGGGCGTCTTTTTTCCTCTGTCACCCGGGCAGACCTCCGTTAAAATGTAAAAAAATGCTACAAAAATTACCTTCCGGCTGCATTTTTCACCAAAACCGATGACATAAATTTACATTGCATTAAAAATAAGAATGCGCTGCCGCTCCTGCAAATTTAACTTTCTTGTTACCAATTTTGCACACAACAAGCCATTACCGAATGCAGGGAAATTACATTTGAAAAACATCACAACTTTTTGATCCAGATCAATGCAACAACATGACCTCTCACTTTTTGTGGTTAATTCCCTTCCCCCGCTTTTCTCCGAATTTAGTTTTCCCGCCCCTGCTTTTTACCCGTACTGAAAGTGTTTCAGCGACTAATTTCCCCACGGAACGGTCCCTGTTAATCCCTTCGCGCGATGTGCTTAAATCGGCTTCTCGCAAAACCCCGGCAGTCCCACCCTTTCATTCATGACTTCACCTGCGAATGTCATACATCGCCGGTTCCCGTACCGGTATTGCTGTTTGGAAGGGTAACCTGACACACAAAAGAGGTTGTTATGTTTGGTCTTGATGCGCTAGAACTGGCCCGGATCCAGTTTGCCTTCACCGTCTCTTTTCACATCATTTTTCCCGCTATTACTATCGGGCTTGCCAGTTCTCTGGCTGTTCTGGAAGGCATGTGGCTGAAAACAAAGAAAGAGGCATATCGCGACCTGTATCATTTCTGGTCGAAAATCTTTGCCGTTAACTTCGGTATGGGCGTGGTCTCCGGTCTGGTGATGGCTTACCAGTTCGGCACCAACTGGAGTATGTTCTCGTCATTCGCGGGCAGCATTACCGGTCCGCTGCTGACGTACGAAGTGTTAACTGCATTTTTCCTTGAAGCTGGCTTCCTCGGCGTGATGCTGTTCGGCTGGAACCGCGTCGGACCGGGCCTGCACTTCTTCTCTACCTGCATGGTGGCGCTCGGCACACTGATGTCGACGTTCTGGATCCTCGCTTCCAACAGCTGGATGCAAACCCCGCAGGGCTACGAGATTGTTAACAACCTGGTGGTGCCGGTCAGCTGGATGAAGGTTATCTTCAACCCGTCCTTCCCGTTCCGCTTAATGCACATGACCACCGCCGCGTTTCTGGCTTCTGCCTTCTTCGTGGGCTCTGCTGCGGCATGGCACTTGCTGCGTGGTCGCGATACGCCAGCCATCCGTACCATGTTGTCGATGGCAATGTGGATGGCGCTGATCGTGTCTCCGATTCAGGCATTCCTGGGCGATGCGCACGGCCTGAATACCCTGAAATATCAGCCCGCTAAAATCGCGGCCATCGAAGGCCACTGGGAAAATAAAGACAACAAACCTTCCCCGCTGGTGCTGATCGGCTATCCCGATATGAACCGTGAAGAAACCCGTTACGCGATTGAAATCCCGTATCTGGGCAGCCTGATCCTCACCCACAGCCTGACGCATCAGATCCCGGCGCTGAAATCCTTCCCGAAAGAAGACCGCCCGAACTCTTCCGTCATCTTCTATACCTTCCGCATCATGGCCGGTCTGGGCATGCTGATGATTTTGCTGGGGGTGCTGAGCCTGATCCTGCGCCGTGGCGGCAAAATGTATACCTCTAAAGCGTTCCTGCGTTTTGCTTTCCTGATGGGGCCTTCCGGTCTGCTGGCGTTGCTGGCGGGTTGGATCACCACGGAAATGGGGCGTCAGCCGTGGGTAGTTTATGGCCTGCTGCGTACCAAAGACGCGGTATCTAACCATAACGTCATCCAGATGAGCGTCAGCCTGATCCTGTTCATCGTCATTTACTGTTCGGTGTTTGGTGTCGGTTACGGCTACATGATGCGTCTGATCCGCAAGGGTCCGCAGGCGCACGAAGGTGAAAGTGTTGATCACGGTGGTCCGGGCCAGCACCGCACGCCAGCGCGTCCGCTGTCTGCGATTTCAGAATCACTGACTGACGAAAATAAGGGAGCTTGATAATGGGTATCGACTTACCGCTGATCTGGTTTTTGATCATCATCTTCGGCGTGATGATGTATGTGGTGATGGACGGATTCGACCTGGGTATCGGCCTGCTATTCCCGCTGGTGAAAAAAGAACACGACCGTGATGTGATGATGAACACCGTTGCGCCGGTCTGGGACGGCAACGAAACCTGGCTGGTGCTCGGCGGCGCGGCATTGTATGGCGCATTCCCGCTGGCGTACTCGGTGATTCTTGATGCACTGACTATCCCGCTGACCCTGATGCTGTTCGGTCTGATTTTCCGTGGCGTAGCCTTTGAATTTCGTTTCAAAGCCAGTCCGGCCAAACGTCACGTGTGGGACAAATCTTTCATCTGGGGTTCGGTGATCGCCACCTTCTGTCAGGGCGTAGTGCTGGGCGCGGTGATCAACGGAATTCCGGTGGTGAACCGGACTTATGCCGGTGGCGCACTGGACTGGCTGACGCCGTTCACGCTGTTCTGTGGTTTTGCGCTGGTGGTGGCTTATGCACTGCTCGGCTGCACCTGGCTGATTATGAAAACCGAAGGCGAATTGCAGGAAGCGATGCACAAAATCGCTAAACCCCTGTTGCTGGTATTCCTGCTGGTGACGCTTGCAGTCAGCCTGTGGACGCCACTGACCCACAGCGATATCGCCACCCGCTGGTTCTCGCGCCCTAATCTTTACTGGTTCCTGCCGGTACCGGTGCTGGTGGTGCTGGTCTCCGCGTGGATGTATCGCGCCATCAGCAAAAATGCGCATCACGCGCCGTTCCTGCTGACGCTGGCGCTGGTGTTCCTCGGCTATACCGGTCTGGGGATCAGCATCTGGCCGAACATCATTCCGCCGTCCATTTCTATCTGGGAAGCGGCTTCACCGCCGCAAAGCCAGGGCTTTATTCTGGTCGGCGCCCTGTTCATCATCCCGATCATTCTGGTGTACACCTTCTGGAGCTACTACGTGTTCCGCGGGAAAGTCACACCGGATCAGGGTTATCACTGAGGAATCGCGTTATGAATCTCATCAGAAAAATGGATGACAGCAACATCACTAAAGCCCCGTTCTTAAAACGTGTCGGCTGGATGGCCGTCATCTGGGGCGGCAGCGTGCTGGCGTTATTTGTTGTGGCATCGGTGTTTCATCTGCTGATGTTTGCGGCGGGAATGAGAAGTCATTAAATGAAAACGATTGGGAGGAATTTTGCTGGTGCACGCAATGTCGAAGCAAGCTTCAACTCCCTAAAATTGCTGTAATACCCCACCCCAACCCTCCCCTTCGCAGGGGAGGGAGCCGGGCGCTGTCTTCCTCAGCATCGGGAGATTAAGGGTCGGTTTGCCTTGCTCCTCCCCCTGCGAAGGGGGAGGCTGGGAGGGGGTTTAGCAGACAACTCTGCTATACCCTCTCCCTTTTTTATTTCTCCAGCACCCGCCCGATAAAATCGAGAATATCGTCCATCGCTTCCTGACGTGCGGCGGCGGAAGGCATGACGATCAGCTGATCGGAATAGCCATTCATGATGGCGGACAACTGGCGGGTAACGCGTCCGGCATCGGTCGGGCGGAACACGCCGCTGTCGATCCCCGCACGGATAATTTCAGCCAGCAGCGCCAGCCACTTATGCACCATCAGCCGCGCCAGTTCGGCGTAAGCCTCATTATGCGCCGCCAGTTGCCACAGCGAACCATACAACTGCCAGATATCGCCCTGCGTATCGGGCAGATAATTGCACACCAGCGTGTGTAATTTTGCTTTGGGCTCAAGCGGTGAAATTTCAGCGGAAAACTCTTTCAGCTCCGCCATCATCACCACCGACAGCGCTTCAATGCACAGCGTCTGCCAGTCAGGAAAATAATGATAAATGTGGCTGCGGGAAATCCCGACGTACTCCGTCAGCTCGCGCGTCGTGACTTTTTCAATCCCCTTTTCGATAAAGAGACTGATGGCTCCGTCAAGAATTTTAGCCCTTAACGCTTCCCGGTTTTCTTTCATAATTTATCCTGTACTGGCATTGAGCAGTTGCTCAGACCGGCATTTTATCAGGAAGCCTGGCGTGTGCCCACGGACTTACGCAGCACGATTTTCAGCACCACGACGCTGGTAATCACCAGCACAGCCGCAGAAATCAGCACCGCCAGAAACGCCTGATCAAATGCGCTTCGCGCCAGACTGGTCAGTAACGAAGCATGCTCAGGACTGAGATGCCCGGCGAGCGTCAAGGCTTCATCAAGACTGTCATACGCCGTTTCACCGCTGACCAGTCCTTGCGGAAGTGTCAGGCTGCGGCTGTAAACCGCCGTCATCAGGCCGCCCAGCAAGGTCACGCCAAGCACGCCGCCCATTTCCCACGACACATCTTCTATCGCGGCCACCATTCCGGCCTTGTCTTCCGGGGCGTTGAGCATGATCGACGTCGAGGCTGCGGTCACTGCGCCGCCAAGGCCAAAACCTAAAATAAACAGACTGATCAGCTGTATCACCGCGCTGCCATCGTAGACCAGGGCGTGAATGACGATGCCGAGTGCAGATATCGCAAAGCCGCCGAGCATCATTTTGCGCACACCGACACGCGGGATCAGCATACCCGCCAGCGGCGAGGCCAGCGCAGACGCCACCGGGATCGGCAGGATAAACATCGCCGCCATAAACGGCGTCAGTCCGAGCACCAGTTGCAACCGCTGACTCAGTACCAGTTCGATGCCGATCAGTGCAATCATTGAGGTGATCGCCACGCCCACGCCACAGGCAAACGCACGGTTGCGGAACAGTGAAAAGTCGATCATTGGCTGTACCGCGCGTTTTTGTCTTCTGACGAATAAGCCGAGGAACAGGACGCCTGCGGCCGCAGAACCCATGATCACCAGCCACGACGAATTAATCTGGCTCAGCTCTTTCAGCGCGTAAATCACGCCCACCAGCCCCGCCATCACCAGCGCAGAACCGGCAAAATCACACGGACGTTGTTTATTACCTTCACCGCGCGGGATCAGCGCCTGTGCAAACGGGAAAACGGCCAGCACAATCGGCACGTTGATCAGGAACACCGAGCCCCACCAGAAATATTCCAGCAGCACGCCGCCAATGACCGGCCCGAGCGCCGCAGCGCCGGAAGCCACCGCCGACCAGATGCCGATCGCCAGCGCACGTTCACGTTCGTTGGTAAATACGTGGCGCACAATCGCCAGCGTCGCAGGCATCATCATCGCCGCGCCAATCGCCAGGAAAACGCGGGAGGCGATCAGCATTTCAGCGCTGGCAGAAAACGCCGCGCACAGGGAAGCGAACGCAAATACCGGCAGCCCGCTCATAAAAAGATTTTTGTGTCCGATGCGGTCACTGAGCATTCCCGCGCCCGGTAACAGACCGGCGACCACCAGCGGATAGGCGTTCACTATCCATAATTTTTCCGATGCCGTGGCACCCAGCGCCTGCGTCAGACGCGGTAACGCGGTGTACAGCACGGTCATATCAATGATGATCAAAAAGAGTGTACTGGTGACAATCGCAAGTATCAGCCAGCGGTTATTGACGAACATAAAAAGTGCCTCAGATAGATTTTGAGCAAACGCTCAAGGCCAGCAAGGTACTTGAGCAACCGCTCAAAATCAAGCAGCATCTGCCTGGCAGTTGATGAAGCGTTGAAGAGGTAACGGGGGAAAACGTCAGATTTACAGGCAATAAAAAAGCCCGCTCGGAAGCGGGCTAAAAAGGGCAAAACAGACTTTTGTCTCAACTTTCTTATTATCTCCCTGGTGCAGGATTTCTTATTCTTTCACCGTCTCCTCGAGTGTGAAGCGCCCTAACGGATTCTGGTGGAAATCTTTGATATTTTTACGGGTCACGTTGCGGTACGGGCTGTAATACAGATCAATCCAGTTCACATCGGCTTTCGCCATTTTCTGCAAATCGATGTACATCTGTTCACGCTTCTTCGGATCCATCTCCACCCGTGCGGCGGCCACCAGCGCTTTCACTTTGTCATTGTGATAACGCGTCATGTAATTCATGTTCGAGTCATGGCCCAGCGTAAAGGTGGTTTTCTGATCAGGGTCGAGAATGTCGTTAGTCCAGTACATCACCGAAATGTCATAGTCCCCCGCCACTAACATGTCCCAGCTCTGGCTCGGATCCACTTTCTGCAAGTTGGCAGTGATCCCGGCTTTTGCCAGTTGCTGTTGCAGCAATACCGCAATCTGTTCATCCACTTCATCACCGGCATTCACCAGATATTTCAGGGTCAGATTTTTCACTCCGGCGGCGGCCAGCAGTTGTTTGGCTTTTTCCGGGTCGTACGGGCGTTGCAGGTTGTCAGCGTAATGATACAGCGCGCCATCAGGGATGTAGGAGTTGGCGATTTTGCCATAACCAAACGTCACGGTATCAATAATGGCTTTTTTATCGATGGCGAAGTCCAGTGCCTGACGCACTTCCACTTTGCCCAGGTCACCGTGAGAATGGTTGATCAGCAGGTGATCTTCACGGGTTGACGTATCCAGTTCGACGGCGAGTTTCGGGTCTTTTTGCAGCGATGAAATGCGCGAGAACGGGATCGACAGTGCCGCGTCAATTTCTCCGGCCTGCACTTTCAGCATGCGGGTATTGTCGTCCGGCAGCGTCAGCCACTCGACGCCATCGAGTTTCACTTTTGCGGCGTCCCAGTAGTACGGGTTTTTCACCAGTTCGACTTTCTCACCGCGCGTCCACTCTTTCACGCTGAACGCGCCGGAACCCACCGGGTGTTCAGCAAAATCATCCGCGCCCTGTTTGGTCAGCGCCTGCTGCGAAATCACCGAGGCATTCGGCAGTGCCAGTTGAGAAAGGAATGCTGCCGACGGCGTTTTCAGGGTGATCACCAGCGTATGGGCATCGGGGGCTTTCAGCGTATCGATAATGCTGTATGAATCCTTCCACAGCGATCCGGCGTCATCACGGATACGCGTCAGGCTGAACACGGCATCAGAGGCGGTCACCGGTGTGCCGTCAGAGAATTTCGCGTCGCGCATTTTCAGCGTATAAGTTTTACCGTCCGGCGAAATCGTCCAGCTTTCAGCCAGGCCCGGCAGCAGTTTGGTGCCGGTGTTATCAACGCGCACCAGCGGATCGAACACGTTGGAGAACACCCAGTTATCGGCGTTTTGCGCCGACTTGATCGGGTCAAATGTGGTGCTGTCTTCACGACGGCCGATGGTCAGTACCCCCGCAGCCTGCGCCATTTCGCTGACCAGACTCAACGCCAGCAGCACCCCGGCGGCCACAACGTTAAAATGCTTTTGCTTCATGTAACATTCCTTCAGTCATCGGATTGATCCCGTCGCTTTTGTGGTTATCAAGAACACAGGCGAAGGCATGGTCGGCAATATGCCGGGTTTCAGGTGCCGCACCCTGCCTGCACTCAGGCAGCGCAAAGGCACAGCGTGGATGGAAAGCGCAGCCCGCAGGCAACGAAACCGGGCTGGGTGGTTCTCCCTGTAACGGATGCTCCGGCAGCGGCCGGTCGGGGTCGATTTCAGGGATTGCCGCCACCAGCGCGGCGGTATACGGATGGCGCGGCGCGTTAAACACCGTTTGCGTCGGCCCGCTTTCGACAATACGTCCGAGATACATCACTGCCACGCGGTCACACAGGCGGCGCACAATCGCCAGATCATGGGCAATAAATAAGATCGCCAGCCCCATGCTTTCGCGCAGATCCATCAGCAGATTGATGATCTGCGCCTGAATCGACACATCCAGCGCCGCAACACATTCATCAGCGACAATCAGGCGTGGCTCGATAGCCAGCGCCCGGGCAATGCCGGCGCGCTGACATTGTCCACCGCTCAGCGCCTGCGGACGGCGCGTGGCATGTTCCGGGCTGAGGCCGACCAGCGTCAGCAACGTGCTGACCCGCGCCGGGATCTCCGCTTTTGCCACTTTGTTGTGTACCCGCAACACCTCGCCGATACTTTCGCCAATCGTCTGGCGCGGGTTGAGTGAGGAAAACGGATCCTGAAAAATCATCGCGGTTTGCTGTCGCAGACGGGCAATGTCAGGTTTCATGCCGTCGGTAATCAGTTGCCCGTTAAAACGAACCCGTCCGGCGCTGGCATTTTCCAGCTGCAACATCGCCCGCCCGAGGGTACTTTTTCCGCTGCCCGATTCACCGACCAGCCCCAGCGTTTCGCCTGCGTGAATATGCAGGGACACACCGTTTACCGCCTGAACGTGACGCTTTTTGAGGCCAAAGCCGGAGACCGGAAATGTCACGGAGAGTGCTTCCACTTCCAGCAGCGGATACGGCTGCGGCGTGAGATCAGACGAATGACTCATTGTGCCTCCCGTAGTTCAGCGGATGATGACAGGCCGTTGCGTGGCCGCCCGCTGACATCGCGGGTTGATTTTCACGGCAGAGCGCGGACGCCTGCGCGCAGCGGGGATGAAAACGGCAACCACTGGGAAAATGTGCTGCGACCGGTGGCTGACCGGGCAGCGTGATCAGCCGTCCGCTACCGCCTTCACTGACCGGCTGACAGTCAATCAGGCCGCGCGTATAAGGATGCTGCGCCTGGGCCAGGACCGGCCGTTTTTCACCGGTTTCACATAAACGCCCGCCGTACATCACCGCAATGCGGTCACAGGTTTGCGCCACCACGCCAAGGTCGTGAGTGATCAGAATAATGGCGATACCCAGCCGGTCGCGCAGATCGCGGAGCAGACGCAAAATCTGCATCTGCACGGTGACATCCAGCGCCGTGGTCGGTTCATCAGCAATCAGCATTTTGGGTTCGCAGGCCAGCGCCACGGCGATCATTGCCCGCTGACGCATGCCGCCGGAAAACTCGTGCGGATAGTTATCTGCCCGTCGCTGCGGATCCGGAATACCGACCTGACGCAGCAGTTCCACCGCCTGACTCTGCGCTTCACGGCGGCTGGCCCCAAAATGCAGACGGCGGCTTTCAGCAATCTGCTGACCGATGGTCATCACCGGATTCAGATGGCTGGCCGGATTCTGGAAAATCATGCCGATCTCCCGCCCGCGAATGGCCGTCATGCGTTTATCATTCAGCGTCAGTAAATCGGTGCCATTGAGGCGGATTTCCCCGGCGCGAATATGCAGCCCTTCACCGGGCAGCAGGCGCATCATGGCGCGACAGCTCAGGGTTTTGCCGGAGCCACTTTCGCCGACCAGCCCGAGAATATCGCCCGCATTCAATGTCAGCGAGAGTCTGTCCACCAGCGCCACGCCCTGCCGGTCTTCAATGGTTAAGCCGGAAACCTGCATTAACGTCATGGACGTTCCCCCAGTTTGTCACCCAGTCCGTCCGCCAGCAGGCTGAAACTCATCGCCAGCACCACAATCGCCAAACCGGGGAAGGTGGTTATCCACCACGCCGTAGTAATAAAACTCTGGCCTTCGGCGACCATCACGCCCCATTCCGCTACCGGCGGCTGGACGCCCAGGCCGAGATAACTCACCGACGCGCCACTGAGTAACACCAGCACGCAGTCGGACATCGAGAACACCAGCGAACTGGTCAGCGCGTTGGGCAGAAGATGCAAAAGTAAGATACGCGGATGGCTGTAGCCCAGGCTGCGCGCGGCCAGAATGAAATCCCGGTGTTTAAGCGTCAGCACCTGCGAGCGCACCAGACGGGCATACGACACCCAGCCCACCATCGCCATCGCGATATAAAAACTGCCCAGTCCCGGTCCGAGAATGGCGATGATCGACAGCATCAGCACCAGAAAAGGAAACGCCAGCACCACGTCTATCACCCGCATGAAAAAGGTATCGACTGCGCCGCCGAGATATCCGGCAAACGCGCCGATCAGCGTGCCGAAGGTAAACGGAAAAATCACACCAATCAGACAGATTTGCAGATCAATCCGTGCCCCCCACATCACGCGGGAAAGAATGTCGCGGCCAAAGTTATCGGTGCCAAACGGATGGGCGAACGTTGGCGGTGACAGTGTCACAGATGCATCCTGCGCAATCGGATCGAACGGCGCGATCCACGGACTGAGCAGCGCAATCAGAACCCAGACACTCAGCATCAGCATGCCGAGCCGCAACGCCTGCTGGCGTGGCAACCAGCGCAAGTGAAAATGCCCCATGCGTTGTGTCGCTATCTTTTCGGTCATGCTCATAGCCTCACCCTCGGATCCAGCGCCACAGTCAGTAAGTCTGCAATCAGGTTCACGAGGACTGTCGCCAGGGCGAACACCAGCACCACACCCTGCACCACCATGTAATCGCGGCTGATAATGGCTTTCACCAGCAACTGCCCCATACCGGGAATGGCAAATACGCTCTCAATTACCACCGTGCTGCCAATCAGCCAGCCGATATTTACTGCCAGCAGATTGACTGTCGGCACCAGTGAATTGGGCATCACATGTCGCCAGAAAATACGGTTTTCGTTTTGCCCCCGCGCACGGGCGGCGGTGACGTAATCATTCTGTAATTCCATCAGCAGACTGGCGCGCAGGTTACGGGTCAGAACCGCTGACAGCGCCAGCGCAACGGTCAGGCACGGCAGAAACAGGTGATGAATACGCTCGCCAACATCGCTGCCATAACCCGACACCGGGAACCAGCCGAGGGACAGGCTGAACAGTAAAATCATCATGATCGCCAGCCAGAACGCCGGTAATCCGAGGCCGATAGTAGAAAGTAAACGGATCACCTGATCCGCCAGTTGCCCGCGATGTCGTGCCGCGCCGGCCGCCAGCGGCACAGTAAACAGCATCGCCAGCAGCACGCTGCCGAGCACCAGATACAGGGTTGGCTCAATACGCGACATGATCAGCGTTAACGTATCCACACGGTAAATCAGTGACCTGCCCATCTCGCCATGAAACAGGTTGCGCAGAAAATAGAGATATTGCTGCCAGACCGGCAGATCCAGTCCGTACTGCACCCGGATTCGGGCGATGGCTTCCGGTGTGCTGCGCACCCCGAGCAGGATCCGCGCCGGATCGCCGGGTATGGCGCGCACCATCACGAAAGTCAGAATACTTATCCCCAGCAACACCGGCAGCAGTTGCAGCGGTCGCCAGAGCAAAAATCGGTAACGGTGCATGACAATCCTCTTAATGACAGTTTCTGGTGCAGAGCGAGAGTCTTTTCCCCTGTGGCTTTACGTTATCCGCAGTCAGGCCCCGCCGGTAGTTAGCAAAAATACTAGGTTTGCACCGCCAGCGATGTGGCACCGCGATTGCATAAATTTTCGTTACCAGGTGAGATTGAGCAAAACCGGTGCCCGATCAGCCCATTCAGACTGGCAAACAGTGATGCGGAGATAAATTCATGAAGCTCGCGGTGCAAGAGAGTGCAGTGTCTTTGCGGGAAACGACCGTTGATGGTGCGTTTGATCAGCTTTTCGCTCAGACCTCGCGCCTGGGGTTTGACGCCCTGATTTACGACTACACGCCGGTACCGCGTTCGCTTGAGGGAGAGCTGATCACACCGTCGCTGTTGCGGATGGGTAATGTGCCCGGCGACATGCAGCGGTTATGGCTGGAGAACGGGTATTATCAGGTCGATCCGGTGCAGCATTACGCTCTCGAAAGCTGCGCACCGTTTGTCTGGTCTTATCAGCGCCCGGACAATACCTCGCTGCAAAACCGCCTCAGTGACCTCAACAAACCGGTTACCCATTACATGTGCGATAACAACATGCCGAGCGGCGCGACGGTGCCGTTGCATTTGCCGAATGGTGGATTTGTGACGGTCACCGGCATTCACACCGGTGCGGGACATGAGCTGGATATTCATGATGTATTGGCCGAACTGAGCCTGCTGGCGCTGACCTTTCAGGAGTGCGTGTTTCCGCTGTTCGACAGCAGCATTCTCACCTGTCGCCACGTGCGCTTAAGCAAGCGCGAACGCGAATGTCTGACGTGGGCGGCAGAAGGCTTAACCGCCAAAGAGATCGCCCGCAAACTCAACCGGTCGATTGCCACCGTCACGCTCCATCTCAATACCGCCGCCCGCAAACTGGGGGCCAGTAACCGTGTGCAGGCCGTGGTTCGCGCGATGCATTACCGTTTACTCGACAGTTGATCTGCCCTGTTTTCTATCTTTTTTACTAGCTGTTCAACGCCGCCCCGATGTTTACCCTGTGGTTATTATTCACCGACAGGGGAAACAAAATGTACAACATCACTGAAGGCTATGCGCCGTTTCAGGAATACCAGACCTGGTACCGCATCTGTGGCGATTTACACAACGGCAAAACTCCGCTGGTTATTGCTCACGGCGGCCCCGGCTGCACCCATGATTACGTTGATGCCTTCCGCGATATCGCCGGAACCGGCCGCGCGGTGATCCATTACGATCAGATTGGTAATGGCCGCTCGACCCACCTTCCCGACAAACCCGCCGGCTTCTGGCAGCCCTCGTTCTTTCTGGCGGAACTGGATAATTTGCTGCGCCATCTGGGCATTGAAAAAGATTACGCGCTGCTCGGCCAGTCCTGGGGCGGCATGCTCGGTGCCGAGCACGCCGTCATGCAACCGCCTGGCCTGAAAGCGCTGGTCATCGCCAACTCACCGGCCTCGATGGAACTCTGGTTGCAGGCCGCCGCCCGCCTGCGCAGCGAACTGCCGCCGGAGGTTCAGGAAACCTTACTGGCACATGAAGCCGCCGGAACCCTCAACAGCGCAGAATACAAAGCGGCGTCGCAGGTATTCTATGCCCGCCATGTCTGCCGTCTCGATCCGTGGCCGGAGGAGGTAAAACGTACCTTTGCGGCGATGGACGAGGATCCGACGGTGTACCTCGCCATGAACGGCCCGACTGAATTCCATGTCATTGGCAGCATGAAAGACTGGACGGTGATCGACCGCCTGCCCGCCATTAACGTGCCGGTATTGCTGATTTCCGGCCGCTACGATGAAGCCGCTCCCGACGTGGTGCAGCCGTTCGCGGATTTAATCAAAGGCGCTGAATGGGTGATTTTCGAGAATTCGAGTCACATGCCACACGTCGAGGAACGGGAAGCCTGTATGAAATGCGTCGTGGAGTTTCTGGAGAGCAACAGCTCCCGCTGATGACGTATACAGGCTGCTTCTGGCTTATCCCGAAGCAGCCTGAGGGAATATTCTTTATGCCCCGATGACTCACAGCATTAACGGCTGACACCGGGCGATTGCCCGGTAATGCGCTTATAAGCCCGGCTAAACGCGGCCTGTGAGGTATAACCCAGACGAAATGCCACGTTCTCGATAGAAATCTTGCTGTCTGAGAGCCACTGCGTGGCGAGTTGCATGCGCAGTTCCGTCACGTAACGCAACGGCGATACACCAATCATCGATTGAAAACGCGCGGCGAAAACCGAGCGCGAGATGTGCGACTCTGCCGCCAGCTCCGCGACGGTCCAGTTCCTGCCCGGATGCCGGTGCAGCGCCAGAATTGCCCTTGCCAGCCGGGGTTCCCGCAATGCAGCGGCAATGCCTGAGGCATTTTCACATCCACATTCCACCCACCCGCGAACAATCATTGCCGCGGCAACTTCCGCAAGCCGGGCCAGAATGCCTGCAAAGCCGATGCGGCCGGAGCATATTTCACGTTTCATCGAATCCATCACCGGCAACAGTCCGGGATAGCGTTCGCCTTTGGCATCCGCCACCATGGTTTCCGGCATCAGTTTACCCAGACTTTGCATTCCACCCAGATCAAACGCCATGCAGCCATAAAAAAGAATCGCGCCCGGTATCGTATCCCTGCTCGGGCAGGTATCCACACCACTCACGGCTTCCCCTAATGGCGCGACATCGAAGTCGTCAATGTCCTGAGCGGTATGGCCGGGTTCAGAAAGAAGCTGATGTGCCATTCCGTGCGGCATAAAAATGACATCACCGGCAGACAATGGATGAAGCGCGCCATCCCCGGTTTTAAGAACAGCGGAACCGACGGCAAGATAGTGAAAATAAGCATGTCCGGGCCTCGGTTTGAACGCCATGCCAAATTCAGAGCCGGTCTGGATACGGCGATATTGCACACCGCGCAGACGCATTCCTGTCAGGAGTTCACTGATCAGGTCAGAAGAAAGGGCAAAGGGATCGTGCTGGGTCATTTCAGGAGTAATAGTCAAAAAACAAGGATTTCGAATCATAGATCATCTCAACCATCCTGCCTAGACTCTGCGCTACGTTAATCTTCAGGAACATTTGAAATGAATCATAAAACAGAGGGCTCTGCGCCCGCGACCCAACAAGATGTGCAACAGGCTCCGCCAGCATGGATGGCAGTCTTCTCCCTCACCATGGGCGTGTTCGGTTTGTTAACAGCAGAATACCTGCCAGCCAGCCTGTTAACGCCCATGGCCTCAGACCTGCAGGTGACAGAAGCATTAGCCGGTCAGGCGGTGACGGTCACCGCGGTGATCGCGCTGTTCGCCGGACTGCTGGTACCGGGCCTGACCCGTAAGCTTGACCGCAGAACCGTTCTGTTAAGTTTTACTGTGCTGATGATCGCCTCAAACCTGCTGGTCGCCCTTTCCTCCAGCCTTGCCGTGTTGCTGGTGATGCGGATCCTGCTTGGCGTCGCGCTGGGCGGATTCTGGAGTATGGCCGCAGCGGTTGCGATGCGGCTGGTTCCGGAGAAACTCGTGCCGCGGGCACTGTCGGTTATCTTCAGTGGTATTGCGGTGGGAACCGTCGTTTCCGTGCCGCTGGGAAGCTTTCTCGGTGAACTCTATGGCTGGCGCAGCGCGTTCATTGCCGCGGCTCTGGTGGGAGGAGTCACTCTTGCTTTTCAGTGGCTCACATTGCCGCGCATGGCGCCCCGTCAGGTTACACATATAGCATCAGTCTTAACATTGCTGCGCCGTCCCGGCATTGCCACGGGGATGTCCGGCTGCGTGCTGGCACATACCGGCCAGTATGCCCTGTTTACGTATATTCGCCCTTCTCTGGAAAGCGTGAGTCATGTAGATGCGGGCGGACTGGCCCTGCTATTGCTCGGATTCGGAGTGGCAAATTTTGCGGGCACATTGCTGGCCGGATGGATAATGACTTACAGCCTTCGCCTGACGCTGATTGTGATGCCTTGTTTAGTCGGTATCGCGGCGCTGGGGATGATATTACTGCCCGTTCAGATTACCGGACTCACTCTGCTGGTTTTGCTGTGGGGGCTGGCATTCGGCGGTGTACCTGTCGCCTGGTCAAACTGGGTAACCCGCTCGGTGCCCGATCAGGCTGAGAGCGCAGGAGGCATGGTGGTGGCTGCCGTGCAATCTTCTATCGCGGCCGGTGCGGCACTGGGAGGCGTCATGTTCGGACTGGGTGGGATCTCCGGGGTATTTATCACGGCAGGTATTGTGATGTTAAGTGCTGCGCTGATCATTGCCTTGTGCGTCAGGGTTGGCCTGTCCGGTGACGGCGCAGAAACCCCGTCCCTTCAGCACGAATAGCGTCAGGGAAATACGCTGATGATCATTCAGTAAATTCCTAAAAACAGCTAAAATTAATTCCACACAAACATTGTTACCATCATATCCGAATACTCAATTTATCATCATGTTAAAACTATTTCCGGTTCATTTCCCCGAACCGGATTGAGCTATAACAGTTTTATTAAAATTGAATATACGTTTTAGGGATAACATTTACTCCCGGCGGAGTAAAAAATACAGGTGAAATATAAAACCTTAAAAATCAATAAACTATACCATGCTGGCGACAATGTTTTTAATTTTTATCATGCGCAGGCGGGAAATAACATAAATTCCGCTGCACGAAAAAAACAACAAATAAACCATTGAATTTTAATGATAAAAATGAAAACAACCTGAACTGTTATAGTGTATTTTCACCAAACTGTATCTACCCCGCAAAATAATATCAGTGCACAATCCTTTCATCTTAATCACGTATAAATCACAAGTGTACTCTGTATGTTAATTTTAATTAACGTGTCCCACTTTCTCCATAGGGGATGTCAGCAATGTTTGGATTAGATGCTTTTCACCTGGCAAGAATACAATTCGCATTCACCGTGTCTTTTCACATCATATTTCCTGCCATTACGATCGGGCTGGCCAGTTTTCTTGCGGTGCTTGAAGGGATGTGGCTGAAAACCGGCAACCGCAGTTACCGGGATCTGTATCATTTCTGGTCCAAAATTTTTGCTGTTAACTTTGGTATGGGGGTCGTGTCAGGTCTGGTGATGGCCTATCAGTTCGGCACCAACTGGAGCGGATTCTCGCAATTTGCCGGTAGCATTACCGGCCCTTTACTGACCTATGAAGTGCTGACCGCATTTTTCCTCGAAGCCGGTTTTCTGGGCGTGATGTTGTTTGGCTGGAACCGGGTGGGGCCTGGCCTGCATTTCTTTGCGACCTGTATGGTGGCGCTGGGCACGCTTATCTCCACCTTTTGGATCCTGGCATCGAACAGCTGGATGCATACTCCGCAGGGCTATGAAATTGTCAATGGCGTCGTGGTGCCGACGGACTGGTTTAAAGTCATTTTTAACCCGTCATTTCCTTATCGTCTGTTCCATATGTCCATCGCGGCTTTCCTCGCCAGTGCGTTCTTTGTGGGGGCTTCCGGTGCCTGGCACCTGCTTCGCGGCAACGATACGCCAGCGGTTCGGAAAATGTTTTCCATGGCATTGTGGATGGCGCTGATCGTCGCCCCCATTCAGGCAATGGTCGGTGACGCCCACGGCCTGAATACGCTGGAATATCAGCCCGCCAAAATTGCGGCCATTGAAGGGCACTGGGAAAATCCGCCCGGAGAAGCCACACCGTTAATTCTTTTTGGCGTCCCGGATATGGAGCAGGAACGCACGAAATATGCGCTGGAGATCCCTTATCTGGGCAGTCTGATCCTGACACATAGCCTGCAAAAACAGGTGCCCGCGCTGAAGGATTTTCCGAAAGAAGATCGTCCCTATTCGCCGGTAGTTTTCTGGTCTTTCCGCATCATGGTCGCGCTCGGTCTGCTGATGATCACGGCAGGCGTGCTGGGTGTGTGGCTGCGTTATAAAAAACGGCTTTATCAGTCCCGCCCGTTCCTTTGGTTCACGCTGCTGATGGGACCTTCCGGTCTGATTGCCCTGCTTGCGGGCTGGTTTACTACTGAAATTGGCCGTCAGCCGTGGGTGGTTTATGGCGTTCAGCGCACCCGCGATGCCGTCTCCGCGCACGGTGAAATGCACATGAGCCTCAGCCTGTTAGCTTTCCTGCTGGTGTACTCATCCGTGTTTGGTATTGGCTACGTTTACATGATGCGTCTTATCAAAAAAGGGCCGGTGACAGGTGAAGGTGATGAGGTTTCTCACGGCGGGCCAGGTAAGCCAAACACACCGGCGCGTCCGCTGTCTGCGGCGCAGGAAGGGCTGAGCAATCCTGAGGGAAGTAAAAAATATGATTGATTACACTATTATATGGTTTGGAATTATCGTATTTGCGAACCTGATGTACATCGTAATGGATGGCTTTGATCTGGGTATCGGTATTTTATTCCCGTTCAATAAAGACAAAACCGAACGCGACATGATGGTCAACACCGTTGCACCGGTGTGGGACGGTAATGAAACCTGGCTGGTACTGGGCGGCGCGGCCTTATACGGCGCTTTCCCGCTGGCCTATTCGGTGATCACCGATGCACTCACCATTCCGTTAACCCTGATGCTTTTCGGTCTGATTTTTCGCGGCGTGGCGTTTGAATTTCGCTTCAAGGCGACCGAAAAGCACCGTCCGTTCTGGGACAAATCGTTCATTACCGGTTCCATCGTGGCCACCTTCAGTCAGGGCGTTGCGGTCGGCGCAGTGCTTAATGGCTTTGAGGTGACAGGCAGAACGTTTACCGGCTCCGCAATAAGCTGGCTGGCCCCCTTCCCTATTTTTTGTGGTATCGGGCTGGTGGTCGCCTACGCGCTGCTGGGCTGTACATGGTTAATCATGAAAACGGAAAATGCCCTGCATCAGAAGATGTGCCGTCTGGCTAAACCCCTGGTGATAACGCTGCTGGCGATCACCGGTGTGATCAGTATCTGGACGCCGCTGACCCATGCCGATATTGCGCATCGCTGGTTCAGCATGCCGAATCTGATCGCCTTTCTGCCGGTGCCGGTACTGGTCTTAGCCTGTACCTGGGGAATTTTGCGGGCGATAAAAAGTCACGCGCACTATATGCCGTTTCTGCTGACTCTCGCGCTGATTTTCCTCGGATTTTCGGGGCTTGGGATCAGCATCTGGCCGAATATTATTCCGCCGGCCATCTCGATTTGGGATGCGGCATCGTCAGAGAAAAGCCTGGCATTTATGCTGGTTGGCGCGGTGTTCATCATCCCCGTGATCCTGATTTATACCTTCTGGAGCTATTACGTCTTCCGGGGGAAAATCAGGGAAAACGAAGGCTACCATTGATCGCAACAGTATCGGGCGAAATGACCGCATTTCGCCCGGTTATCACCGGAGGTTCCTGATGCAGGATATGACCGTTAATAGTAAGAAGCCCTTCTGGAAACGCGTCGTCTGGCTGATCGTCATTTATTCATTGAGTGTTTTATCACTGGCCGTGGTGGCATTCTTATTCAGAATGATGATGACGGCAGCCGGAATGAAGTCGCATTAAAAATGCGATGTCAGATGCAGCGACCGTTGTCACCCTTGCCCGAAAATCTTAATCACCGCATCCAGATGTTCCTTCATTGCCTTCTTCGCTGCACGACTGTCACGGGCCTCCAGCGCTGTCAGGATCTCGAGGTGCTCAATCTCAGAACGGTGCGGCATGTCCTGCGGCGTGTAGTGTAATTGCAGGCTGCGGAACATGGTGCCATAACGGTGGCCGAGCAGATGGGCGATGATGAAGGCATAAGCCGGATTTCCGCTGGCCTGCGCAATACGGATATGGAACAACCGGTCGCCGGGATGCGTTGCCGAGCCATTGCGGTTATCGCGACAGTTTTGTTCATATGCCTGCCTGATCGCCGCAAGTTCGGCGTCAGTGGCATTTCTTGCCGCCAGCGCGGCGGTTTCCGGCTCTATCAGACGACGGGTTTGCAACAGCGAAAACGGCGGCAGTTCAGCCGTAAAATCCAGCTCAATATTCAGCTCATCATCCACATCCGCCCACTGATTACGCCCCGCCTGCGACATCACCGGCTCCTGCGAAGGCGTGGCCGGAACGGCAGGTTGCTGACGGACAATCACGCCGTTTCCCACCCGCACATCCACCAGCCCGATCACTTCCAGCGCAATCAGCGCCTCACGCACCGACGCGCGGCTGACCTGTAGCTGACTCGCCAGTTCACGCTCGGCCGGAAGACGACTGCCGGGCGGAAATTCTTTGTTATCAATTAACGTTTTAAGCTGGTCAGCTATCTGCCTGTATATTCTGGGATTTTCTAATTTTTTTATCGGCATCGGACACCTGAGGTCAATTCTCATTAAGTGATTCAGCTAGCATTTTCCGGACAAAAATCTTGCTGATTTGTTTTATACATGTAAAAAATTGGTTAACCGAAATGGCGTTTTAAGCAGAAGCTTGCCGAACATCTTAACAAAAAGCACTGCGTTTAACGCGTTTTTTTCACCTCCAATGGCCTGACCATTAGGCCTTTAAAGCACCTTTTAGGGAGAATAGTTATGAACCTGGCCGGGAAAAAAGTTCTGATCACCGCCGCCGGACAAGGCATCGGTTTCAACACCGCCACGCTGTTTGCCCGTGAAGGCGCAGAGGTGATTGCCACCGACATCAACATCGACGCATTACACAATATTCCCGGCATCACCCCGCGCCTGCTTGATGTGACCGACCCGCAGGCGATTGTTGCGCTGGCAGAAGAAACCGGCGCGCTCGATGTGCTGTTCAACTGCGCTGGCGTGGTGCACAGCGGCGATATCCTGACCTGCACCGAACGCGAATGGCAGTTTGCGCTCGATCTTAACGTCACCGCGATGTTCCGCATGATCCGCGCTTTTCTGCCCGCCATGCTTGAGCGCAACCACGGTTCAGTGATCAACATGTCTTCCGTCGCCTCCAGCATCAAAGGTGTGCCGAACCGCTTTGCTTACAGCGCTTCAAAAGCGGCCGTGATTGGTCTGACCCGTTCTGTTGCCGCGGATTACGTCACCCGCGGCATTCGCTGTAACGCGATTTGTCCGGGCACGGTGGAATCGCCGTCCCTGCGCCAGCGCATCGCGGCACAGGCAAAGGCCGAAGGCCGCAGCGAAGCCGAGGTGTATGCGGCGTTTGTTTCCCGCCAGCCGATCGGGCGCATCGGTAAAACCGAAGAAATCGCCCAGCTTGCGCTGTATCTGGCTTCCGACGCCAGTTCATACACCACCGGCACGGTTCAAATTATTGACGGCGGCTGGAGCAACTGACACGCCAGCGGCTTTAAACATTTGATTTTCACCGATCTGACTTTCACAGAAGGACACTGCCCCATGAAATTATTACGTTACGGCAACGCAGGTTCTGAGCGCCCCGGCCTGCTGGATGACAACGGCACGTTGCGGGATCTCAGCGCACATATTGCCGACATCAGCGGCGAATTTCTGCAGCCTGAAACGCTGGATAAACTGCGCCAGCTCGATCCGCACACGCTGCCACTGGTCGGCGGTGAACCACGTCTGGGTGCCTGTGTCGGCAAGGTGGGGAAATTTATCTGTATCGGCCTCAATTACGCCGACCACGCCGCCGAAACTGGCGCGGAGATCCCGAAAGAACCGGTGGTTTTCAGCAAATGGACCAGCGCGATGGTCGGGCCAAATGACGACGTGGAGATCCCGCGTGATTCTGTCAAAACCGACTGGGAAGTGGAACTCGGTGTGGTGATCGGCACCGGCGGGCGCTATATCAGCGAAGCCGATGCGATGTCGCACGTCGCCGGTTACTGCGTGATCAACGATGTCTCTGAGCGCGAATTCCAGATTGAACGCGGCGGCACCTGGGACAAAGGTAAAGGCTGCGACACATTCGGCCCGACCGGTCCGTGGCTGGTGACAGCGGATGAAATCCCTGACCCGCACCAGTTGAATCTGTGGCTGGAAGTTGACGGCAAGCGCTGGCAGAACGGCAATACGCGCACCATGATTTTCCAGATCCCAGAAATCATCAGTTATCTCAGCCGCTTCATGAGCCTGCAACCCGGTGACATCATTTCTACCGGCACACCGCCGGGCGTCGGACTGGGGCAAAAACCGCCGGTGTACCTGAAAGCCGGTCAGGTGATGCGGCTTGGGATTGAAGGTTTGGGTGAGCAGCGCCAGAAGACAGTGCAGGCATAACCCTTTACAGCTAAAGGAATTTTGCGATGACAACGATTACCGCTTTACGTGTTGAAGATGTGCGTTTCCCGACCTCGCTGGCGCTGGACGGTTCGGATGCCATGAACCCGGATCCGGATTATTCCGCTGCGTATGTGATTTTAGACACTGACACTCCGGCGCTGAAAGGCCACGGCCTGACCTTCACCATCGGGCGCGGCAATGAAATCTGCTGTGCGGCGATTAAAGCGCTGGAACATCTGATCGTGGGCCGCGAACTGGCGGGCATTACCGCCGATATGGGCCAGTTCTGGCGCGATTTCACCAGCGACAGCCAGTTGCGCTGGATTGGTCCTGACAAAGGCGCAATCCACCTGGCGACCGGCGCGGTGGTTAACGCGGTGTGGGATTTATGGAGCAAAGCCGCCGGTAAACCGCTGTGGAAACTGGTCGCCGATATGTCGCCGGAAGAGCTGGTGCGCTGCATCGATTTTCGTTACATCACGGACTGCATCACGCCGCAGGAAGCGCTGGCCTTATTGCAGCAACGTGCCGACAACAAACCCCGGCGCACGGAGAAACTGCTGGCGGAAGGCTACCCGTGCTACACCACGTCAGCGGGCTGGCTCGGCTATCCCGACGATAAACTTCGCCGTTTATGTCAGGAAGCGGTCGACGCCGGTTTCGATTATCTGAAACTAAAAGTCGGGCGCGACCTGGAAGACGACATCCGCCGTGTGCGCATCGCCCGCGAAGTGATCGGCCCGGACCGCAAACTGATGATCGACGCCAATCAGGTATGGGAAACCAACGACGCCATCCCCTGGGTGAACGCCCTCGCCTTTGCCAACCCCTGGTTTATCGAAGAACCGACCAGCCCGGACGACATCGAAGGCCACCGCAAAATCCGTCAGGGCGTTGCACCGGTTAAAGTCGCCACCGGCGAAATGTGCCAGAACCGCATCATGTTCAAGCAGTTCATTATGCGCGAAGCCATCGACGTGGTGCAGATTGATGCCTGCCGCATGGGCGGCGTCAACGAAGTGCTGGCGGTGATGCTGATGGCGGCCAAATACAATCTGCCGGTGTGTCCGCACGCGGGCGGCGTCGGCCTGTGCGAATACGTGCAGCATCTGTCGATGATTGATTATCTGTGCATCGCAGGTACGCACGAAGGTCGCGTCATCGAATACGTTGACCATCTTCACGAGCATTTTGTGCATCCGTGCGACGTCCGGGGCGCGGCCTATATGCCGCCGCAGGCACCGGGATTCTCCATTGAGATGCATCAGGCGTCGATCGAAAGATACCGCCATCACGCCTGACCTTAATGATCGAAAAAGCAGCAAGGAGAACGCCGATGATGCGAATCGACAGCCACCAGCATTTCTGGCGCTACACCCCGCAGGATTACCGCTGGATAGGCGATGACATGGCGGTGCTGAAACAGGATTTATTGCCGGAGATATTGCGGCCTGCGTTACAACGTCACGATATTCAGGGCACGGTTCTGGTTCAGGCCTGTTCCTCTGTGCAGGAAACCCGCTGGCTGCTGGAGATCGCAGAGCACACCGACTTTGTGCATGCCGTGACCGGCTGGGTGGATCTGTCGTCACCCGCGCTGCAACGGGATCTGGAGGCTATTTCACACCCGCTGCTGCGCGGCTTTCGTCATCAGGTTCAGGACGAGTCTTCACCTGCGCAGTGGCTGGAAGATCAGGCGATCAATGCCGGTATTCGCCAGATTCAGCGGCAGGACTATGTCTATGAAATTCTGGTGACGCATCGCCATCTGACTGACGCCATAAAATTTGCCGAACGTCATGATGACTATTTTCTGGTGCTCGATCACTTCGGCAAGCCGGATCTCAGCCTGGGGGCGGCGTACTGGAAGCAGCAGATTGCACCGCTGGCGGCGTTAAAACACGTCAGTTGCAAGCTCTCCGGGTTGCTGACCGAGCCGCGTCCGGCAGGCATGTCAGCCCGCGATCTGTTGCCGTATTTTGAGGCCGCACTGGACGTTTTCGGTGCCGGACGCCTGATGTTTGGTTCCGACTGGCCGGTATGTTTACTGGCAGACGGGGATGAAAATCCGTGGGATTTATGTGAACAGGCCACGGCCTCACTCAGTTCTGACGAGCAGGCAGCCATTTATGGCGGCAATGCCTGCACGATTTACCGATTACAGCCTTTACCGATTACAGGAAATGACTGATGAATCTGCATCTGCAAAATAAAGTGGTGATGGTCACCGGCGGCGGTTCCGGTATCGGCGCGGCGATTTCGCTGACGCTGGCGGAAGAAGGCGCGGTTCCGGTGATCATCAGCAATACCGAACCGGCCAATGAACTGATGCATAAACTGCAACAGCTTTCGCCACAGGCCAGTTTTGTACTGACTGAACTGCGCGACGAAGCCAGTTGCAAGGCGGCGGTGAATGAGGTGCATACCCGCTACGGCAGTATCGACGGGCTGGTGAATAACGCCGGTGCCAACGACAGCGTCGGGCTGGATGCCGGTCGCGAAGCCTTTGTGCAGTCGCTCGAGCAGAATCTGATCCACTATTACCTGATGGCGCACCTGAGCCTGAACGCCCTGCGCGCCAGCCGGGGAGCTATCGTCAATATCAGCTCGAAAACCGCACTCACCGGACAAGGCAACACCAGCGGTTACGCTTCGGCCAAAGGCGGCATTCTGGCGCTGACCCGCGAATGGGCAGCGGCGCTGCTGGGCGACGGTATCCGCGTGAACGCGGTGATCCCGGCGGAAGTCATGACGCCGCTCTACGAACGCTGGATTAAAAGCTTCGACCATCCCGAAGAAAAGCTGCAACAAATCACTTCGCATATTCCGCTGGGACAGCGTATGACCACGCCGCAGGAAATCGCCAACACCGTGGTGTTCCTGCTGTCTTCCCGCGCCTCGCACACCACCGGCCAGTGGCTGACCGTGGACGGCGGTTATATGCATCTCGACCGGGCCTTAACATGAAACGCCGCTATTGTCAGGCGCTGGATCTGGCGGACGATCCGGTGCTTATCGAAGAATATCAGCGTTATCACCGCGAAATCTGGCCGGAAATTACCGCGCACCTGCGCCGCTATGGCATCGCAGACATGGAAATTTACCGGCTGGGCAACCGCCTGATGATGGTGATGGAAACCACGGAAGATTTTGACAGCGGACTGTTCGAACGCCGCAGTCTGGAGGATCCGAAAGTCTGCGAATGGGAAGCCCTGATGTGGAAGTATCAGCGCCCAACGCCGTGGACGCCCGCCGGTGAAAAGTGGGTGGAAATGGAGAGGATTTTTTCGCTGGCTGATCAGAAATAGCTATACATCTCCCTGCTATGAGGGAGAAACCGTTTTTCACGTTATCTGACATAAAAAATCAGCCACCTGAGCTGAACCCCTACATGCGTCACCAGATACTGAGGAATACAACATGCTCGCCGATAAAACTGCCGCGCCCGCTTATGCGCAGCGCAAAACGACGTCCGGTTTCCGACTGGCGTTCATACTGGTCACCACGCTGTTTTTCCTGTGGGGTTTATCCTACGGGCTGCTGGATGTCCTGAATAAGCATTTCCAGGACGTTTTGCACGTCAATAAAGCCCAGTCCGGTCTGCTACAGGCCGCCTATTTCGGGGCGTATTTTATCATCGCCCTGCCCGCCGGTTTCTTCATGGACAGGTTCGGTTATAAAGCCGGGATCCTGGTGGGTCTGTGTCTGTATGCCCTGGGCGCACTGTTGTTCGTGCCCGCCGCCTCCGCAGGCAGCTTCGGCATGTTCCTGTTCGCATTGTTCGTGATTGCCCTCGGTCTGGGCTGTCTCGAAACCGCCGCTAACCCGTTCGCTACCGTGCTGGGCGATCCGGCCGGAGCCGAACGCCGCCTGAACCTTTCTCAGTCCTTCAACGGTTTAGGTCAGTTCATCGGCCCGATTATCGGTGGTTCACTGTTCTTCTCCGCCACACAAGGCACCACGACGGACGGATTGTCCTCGGTGAAAACCACTTACGTCGCCATCGCCGTGTTAGTGCTGCTGATTGCCTTCCTGTTCGGACGCACAAAATTGCCGGACATCCGCGAGCAAAGCGCTCCGGAAGATCACGGTATCGAGAAAGGATTGTGGCAGCACGGCCATTTCACCGGCGGCGTCATCGCACAATTCTTCTACGTCGCGGCACAGGTTGGCGTCGGTGCCTTCTTCATTAACTACACCACCGAACACTGGCACACGCTGTCGAACCAGAACGCGTCGTATCTGCTGTCTGTCGGCATGATCAGCTTTATGGTCGGGCGTTTCTTCAGCACCTGGCTGATGGGCTTTGTCCGCCCGGCCACGCTGCTGGTGGTCTACGCCATCATCAATATTGTGCTGTGCGGCGTGGTGGTGGCCGGTATTGATAACGTCTCGGTGATTGCACTGGTGGCGATTTTCTTCTTTATGTCGATCATGTTCCCGACCATTTTCGCGATGGGCGTCAAGAACATGGGCAAACAAACCAAACGCGCCAGCTCGGTGATGATCATGGCGATTGTCGGTGGCGCGGTGATGCCGTATCTGATGGGCGCGATTGCCGACCACTACAACACCGCCGTTTCTTACGCCCTGCCGATGGTATGTTTCGCCGTGGTGCTGATTTATGCCGTGAAACAGCGGGCGAAAGCAGCGATCTGAGAACGTTGTCATACAAAACAATCTGACTGCTACCCCTCACTACACAGCCCCTCCTTAATACCCTTCGGGTGTCGGGGAGGGGTTGCAACCCTGAAAACTACGTCATGAGTTTTAACATTCCTGTCATCCCGGAGGGGAAAATCCTGTTTATACTTCATCGCGTATAAAGCTGGTTAATAACGCTGAAGGGTAAAAAAATGTCGATTCGTTCATTGCAGGCACTGTGTTTAACCAGTTTTTTTATTGCGGATGTTCGTGACGGGCTTGGGCCCTTTCTGGGGATTTTTCTGACACAACGCCACTGGCAGCCCGATGATATCGGCTTGCTGATGACCGCTGGCGGCGTGGCAGGGTTGCTGGCAACGCTCCCTGCGGGCTTCATGACTGATGCATCGAAAAACAAGCGGCTGATTCTGGCGCTGCTGTGCGTGCTGATCACCGGCACGACGCTGCTGCTCTGGCTCAGTCAGGCAAATGCCGTGGTGGCGTTTTCGCAGATCGTGAGCGGAATATGTGCTGCTTTTGTCGGTCCGCTGATCACCGGGATCACGCTGGGTCTGACCGGGCAAAAAGGCTTTAGCGCGCAGATGGGTAAAAATGAGGCGTTTAACCATGCCGGGAATTTTATCACCGCGCTGATTGCCGGAGGGATCGCCTGGTACTGGGGCATCGGCGGTATTTTCATTCTCATGACCTGCACGATGTTATTAACGCTCATTGCACTGACGGGCATCCGCCGCAGCGATATAGACGATGATGCCGCGCGTGGGCTGGAGTCTGGCTCATCCGCACAGGTCCCCGATTTCTCGGTGCTGGCCCAAAATAAACCGCTGCTGATCACCGGTCTGACACTGCTGCTGTTTCATCTGGCCAATGCGGCGCTGTTACCGATGCTCAGCATGAGAATCGCTGCGGCGCCCGGCTCCGTCAATCCCGGCCTGTACGCTGCCGCAACCGTGATTATTTCTCAGATGGTGATGATCCCGGTAGCAATCTGGACCGCCGGGCGCATCGACAGAGTCGGCTACTGGCGGCTGATTATGCTGGCGCTGCTGATCATGCCCGTCCGGGCAGCGCTGGCGGCGAGTTCCGCCGCCCCTTTAATGATGGTGCCGGTGCAAATACTTGATGGTTTCGCGGCTGGCGTACTGGGCGTGGTAGTGCCGAGCTTTATTGTGGTGCTGCTGCGCGGAAACGGTCATGTCAACGCGGGCCAAAGCGTGGTGATGCTGATGCAGGGCGTCGGCGCGGCCATGAGCCCGGCCCTGACGGGTATGATTGCAGGTCATTACTCGTTCGCTACGGCGTTCAGCGTTCTGAGCGTTATCGCCCTGACGGGGCTGCTGATCTGGTGGCGATATGCCCCGTTACTTTCAACACAGTCTTGTATGGAGACAAGCTAAGTCGTCGGTCACGCGGGGCGAAGCAAGCGTAAACATAGCCTGCGGGATCAGGCCAGACTCAAACCGAACAGGCGGCTCAGGGCAATTCTGCCGCTGTCGGTGACGCTCACTTCACGATAACCCTGCGTGCGGGATATCCACGCTTTTTGCAGAAAAAGCGTCATTAATGCCTGCCCTGCATCGCCTCCCAGATGGAAGCGTCTTTCGCTCCAGTCAAGGCAAGGGCAGCAAGCCTTGCGGCGCGGGCGCGGATTGAGCACCGCGCCCAGTCGTTGAAAATGGGCTTTCCCGGCCGGAGTCAGCGCGTTACCGTCCGCTTCAAGCCAGTTTTCCTGCAGCAGAAAATCGTAGATTTTTACCGCCAGCTCTCCGGCCAGATGGTCATAACAAGTTCGTGCATAACGCAGAACGACCGGCGTCCGCGACGCAAAAGTTTTGTGGTTATGCATGGAAACCCCCATCAGGTTTTCCAGCAATCCGGCGATATGGTGGCCCGCCAGGCTGTAATACCGGTGGCGCCCCTGCGTCAGGCAAATCACCAGCCCGTTGCGGAGCAGCCGGGTAAGATGACCGCTGGTTGTGGAGGCGGCAATGCCCGCCACCGCACTGAGTTCAGTCGCGGTCCACGCGCGTCCGTCCATCAGGGCACACAAAATACTGACCCTTGACGGGTCAGATATTGCTGAAGCCACCAGTGACATGGATTTTTCAAGAGACTCATCCGGCTCACTGTCGTATTCGGTTTGAAGAAAATTCATGCAGAAGGTATCGCCCATTGTTGAGTGACTTCAGCCGCGCGGATATCGTCATCCGTCAGCAGAATAAGCCGGTTATCGTGGTCGCTGTACTGTACCAGAATGTTAATGCCATTCCGGGCGAGCGTCTGGGCGATTTCGCCCAGCTCGCCCGGCTGTTTCTGAGGTAGTTTTCTTATCAGCGGGCGTGACAGCTTTCTCACGTCAAAGCCAGCATCAGTCAGAACCTGACGGGCTTTTTCACCGTCTTCTATCAGGAAATGCGCATGCCCCGCTTCTGCCGTGGAAAATACGCCGCCGCCCTCCAGCCCCACACCGTTCATGCCCAGAATACGGCCAAGGGAGGCCAGCGAACCGGGTGAATGGTCGAGGATCACGTGAATGTCATACATGCTGATGCGCTCCTTTACCGGAAGACTTGTCGGAAGAATAGTCACGAAATACACGGGCAACGCGTATTCTGTAGAATGAAAAAATCGACTGTTTACCCTCTTTCTGCGCGGCCAGATGCATCAGATTCTGTTTCCACCCTGCCACCGACTCTTCATCTTCCCACCATGATAATGAAAGGATTTTTCCGGGCGTGGTCAGGCTCTGGAATCTCTCAATGGAAATAAATCCCGGCGTGTCCGATAACAATGGTTTCAGTTCTGCCGCCAGTTCAAGGTACCGCTCACGCGCTTCGGGTACTGCATCTGCCTCAAAAAGTACTACGATCATCGTTCTGCTCCCTCATGAATTTCGTTCAGCTTATTACCGGCAAAAATCAGATGCTTCGGTCAACACCGAAGTGTGTCTGTTACCTGCGGGCAGGAACGGCATCCGGGGAGGCATGATCATGAATTTGTCTCATGTTCAGTGAATTTAAATCACTTTTTTTCACTCAATGACTCAGGCATAAAAGAGTCATCGCGATTCACTCTTAAAAATATGAAAACGACTGAAATAACGTAGATTTTTCAGCAGCCGGGACACCTGATAACAATGAATAAAAAACTGACATTTACCCTTAAAAGCATCCGTTTCGACGAGAATTATAACCCCTCGGAAAATACGCGTATTACCACCAATTTTGCCAATCTGGCAAGGGGTGAAAAACGCCAGGAAAACCTGCGCAACACCTTAGTGATGATCGATAATCGCTTCAATTCTCTGGCGCACTGGGATAATCCTAATAAAGACCGGTATTCTGTCGAACTCGATATTATTACTGCTCAGTTGAATATTGATGCTGAAGGCAAGGCCGACAGCTTCCCGGTGATTGAAATACTGAAAACAACTATCGTTGATAAAAAAACCCACCAACGCATTGCAGGCATTTTAGGAAATAACTTTTCCTCCTATGTGCGTGATTATGACTTTAGCGTTTTACTGCCAGAGCATAATAAGGACCAACCTGAATTTAGCCTGCCGGATAATTTTGGCGAATTACATGGGAATATATTCAAACAATTTTTAAAATCAGAGACTTACAAAGATAACTTTACTAAAACACCGGTTATCTGCCTGAGTGTATCCAGCAAAAACACTTACTATCGCACGGGAAATAAACACCCTGTATTAGGCGTAGAATATCAGCAGGATGAACTCTCCCTGACTGATGAATATTTCGCAAAAATGGGATTACGGGCGCGGTATTTTATGCCTGAAAACAGCGTTGCGCCTCTGGCATTTTATTTTTCTGGCGATTTGCTCAGTGATTACACTAATCTTGAGCTTATCAGCACCATCAGCACGATGGAGACTTTTCAGAAGATTTATCGCCCTGAGATTTACAATGCTAATTCTGCGGCAGGATTGCAATATCAACCCAGCCTGAATTACCAGGATTATTCTTTAACCCGTATTGTTTATGACCGGGAAGAGCGTAGCCATCTGGCTATTGAGCAGGGGAAGTTTACTGAAGAATGCTTCATCAAACCTTACCAAACTGTTCTTGAACAATGGTCTGCCCATTCCGCTCTCTGATTAACCATAAAAAATATAAGGTCACCTGTGTATGAAAAAATTATTACCGACATCGACTGCGGGCAGTTTGCCTAAACCTTCGTGGCTGGCACAACCTGAGGTGCTCTGGTCCCCGTGGAAATTGCAAGATCAGGAATTAATTGACGGCAAAAAAGATGCCCTGCGTTTGTGTCTGGAAGATCAACAGCAGGCTGGTATCGATATTGTCAGTGACGGCGAGCAAACGCGTCAGCATTTTGTCACGACCTTTATTGAGCATCTCGAGGGCGTTGATTTCGAGAAACGTGAGACGGTTAAGATCCGTAATCGCTATGAAGCGAGTGTGCCGACAGTTGTTGGCCCGGTGAGTCGCAAAAAGGCCGTTTTTGTTGAAGATGCGAAGTTTTTGCGCCAGCAAACCACACAACCGATCAAATGGGCTCTTCCTGGGCCGATGACGATGATCGATACGCTTTATGACAACCACTATAAAAGTCGCGAGAAACTCGCCTGGGAATTTGCCAAAATTCTCAATGAAGAAGCCAAAGAATTAGAGGCTGCTGGCGTCGATATCATCCAGTTTGACGAACCGGCCTTTAACGTGTTCTTTGATGAAGTGAATGACTGGGGCATTGCCACGTTAGAAAGAGCCATCGAAGGGCTGAAATGTGAAACGGCTGTGCACATTTGCTACGGCTATGGCATCAAAGCCAATACCGACTGGAAAAAAACGCTGGGCACAGAGTGGAGACAATACGAAGAGATTTTCCCCAAACTGCAAAAATCTAATATCGATATCATTTCACTGGAATGTCATCACTCACATGTTCCGATGGAACTGATGGAGCTTATCCGCGGTAAAAAGGTGATGGTGGGTGCCATAGACGTGGCGACCAATACCATTGAAACCCCGGAAGAAGTCGCCGCGACGCTGCGTAAAGCGCTGCAGTTTGTAGACGCCGATAAACTCTATCCTTGCACCAACTGCGGCATGATTCCTTTACCTCGTAGCGTCGCCAGAGGCAAGCTGGATGCATTAAGTGCAGGCGCAGAAATTGTCCGCAAAGAACTGCTGGCTAAATAACGTCGCCAAATAGCCGATCACTTAAAAAGAATTTTGTCTGGGTTGCGCGATCATTTCGATCGCCAACTATCCGGAAACCCGCCTGAGATGTAAGCGGCCCCGTTTTACGCCTGTTTGTTGTTTTGCCCGTGCACTTTTTTACCCCTGTCACGGACGAAACTGTTGCGATAAAGCGCGTCAATTCCCCTTTCGCCGCGTTATGCCTTATAAGGCTGCGCGGCAATATCAATATCAATGTTAATCGTGTCACCGACCAACGACAGCAGACTGTCCATCGCGAAAGCAGAGCGGGAAATCGCCGTGTGTGCGTGCAGAATCAGGGACTTCGCGCTGGCGTCATTCATAACAGCATCCAGCACAACCGGTCTTTGGATATTTTTGATAGTCAGCATGCCAAAAATCTTAAATTGCCCATTTCCCGACTGCGTGACTTTTTGACTGGTGAACTTGACCCAGGGATAACGGTTTTCATCAAAGAACATACTGCTCTTTAACTGATGCGTCAGCAGCAGGTTCGAAGCCTCCAGCGAGGAAACCGGAATTCTGACATCTATATGATTCTGCATGTTTTGCTGATGATCTAAAAAAGCATCGCCGGATACCTGCGATAAATTCGCCTGCGAGGGATGTGTGCTGAGCATGACCCACGACAACGTAATGGTTGTGCGATCTGCGTTGATAACATAGTGCTCCGGGGTGCCGGAGAAAGATAAAGATGCATAACTCATTGATAAAATAAATAAAAACACTCGCAGCATGAGGGGTTCTCCAGAGGTTGACTCTGAGTAAACGTTTCAGCTGTTGTTTCTATTCGGTTGAAATCAGTATTAAGGCAAAAGCAGTGATGCACTGAGCATATCCTGCCCCGCCCCCATCAAATCCGAACGGAGCGCTTCCACCACTTCAGGGTCGAGCCCACCGCGCGCTGCGGTCTCCTGCATTATGATGAGGCTTTTTTCCGGCGAATACGCCGGTTTGTAACAACGGGTTTCACGCAGCGCGGCATAGCAGTCGGCGACCGAAATAATGCGCGGCCCGAGATCGAGCTGTGCACCGCGCAGATGGAAGGGATATCCCTTGCCGTCCGGCCGTTCATGATGAAAGCTGGCCATCCGGGCGATGTCCTGCATGCCGGCAATCCGCGAAAGAATTTTCCAGGTGAACTGCGGGTGTATATGGATCTGGCGGCGTTCGAAATCCGTCAGAGGTTGCGCTTTGATGAGCAAGGCGGCGGGGACAACCAGTTTACCTAAATCATGCAGCAAACCGGCGACGCGGATCCGCGCGACACCTTTTTTAGAAAACCCGTACATTTGCGCAAGCCTGGCGGCGATACCTGCCACCACAACAGAATGTTGTGCGGCTGAACGGCAATGCAGGTCAATGACGACAGCCAGCAGGGCAGACAGTTGCGTCATTTCCTTGTCACTTAACACACGGTCAGCAAAGGGTGAAAAAGACGCGGCTGTACTGATAAGCGTGGCGGAGGCGAATTCCGCCCAGAATTCCTTTTCCAGTCCAAGCTCGCGTAACGCCAGCATGTCGTCGAGCAGGTAACGGGATCCGATGGAATCACACAGGGTTTCGACCGCGCGCACCGGATAATGACCGCGTGGAAATTCATGCAATGCCAGTAAATCCAGATTATCGGCCAGATCCAGCAGGCGGTTTTCTGAATGCTGCCGTCCTCTTGCGACGATCAGGCCCGCGCTGTCGGCCAGTAACGGGATATCCGCAAGTTGGCTGGCGCAATCGTGCGGAGCATGTGCCCCCCTGCTGATATCACGTAAAAGTGCAGCAATGAACAACCGCTGTTGTGCCAACAGACTGAGCTGGCGCTGACGGGCAATATTCATAACGATATAAGCACGCCGCACACCACGATGTCCGTTTTCAGGGCTTAACAAGTCCAGCGCAGAAGAAAATCCGATAAGAAAATCCGTAAAGGTAACGTCCACGTAACCACTCCCACTCATTCAACAATGCGAGCAGGAAACCGGATTTCAGGATGACAGACAATTTAATTGCCCAAAGTGGGTATATATAGGTTTTTATTCCTTAATGGTATCTTTGACAGATATAATAATTGGCTTTTTTCCCTATGCTGGCTGAAATTTTTACCTATACCTTGCACAGATTCTGATCGCGGAATGTAGACTGTATAATATTAATCTTAGCGGTGTGTAAATCCGAACGGGTTTGATGTGGCTTTACTTATTACTGTCAGGTTCAGATGAAGTATCTCATTGATAAAGAAATAGAATTCAACTCAGACGATGGTACATTGCACTATCCTGCCAGCCAGGACGTGATCAAACTGACACTCCCGGCCGCACGGTTGCTGGAAGAATTTCTTTCGTCTGAAGGGCGTGATCTGACGCGGGAATATCTGCTGGAAACAGTCTGGGACAAGCACGGTCTGCATGCATCCGGCAATAATCTTAACCAGTACGTCAGTATTGTCCGCCGCAATCTGGCGCTGTTTGAATGCCACGAACTCATTATTACCCTCCCCAAAGTCGGTTTTAAACTGAATCCGGCGGTCAGTGTGCAACGCCTTGAAGCGCCACCGCCTGCCGGGCAGGCACCGGCTTCCCCGCCTCCGCTCAGAATGCAAACACCCGATTCAGTTTCTGCTCCGGTTAAACCTGCACGGCGTGCTCTTTTTATTCTGCTCTGCCTGCTGGTTCTGGTTAGCCTGTCTTTCGGCGCGTGGAAATACGACGACGCCACCAACGGAATGACCGAAATAAAACAGCCCGACACCGGCTGCGATATTATTTTCCTTAAAGATATTTCGGACGATGCCAAAACTGCGGTACTGGAACGGGTCAGTCACACACTAAAAACCAATAACCTGACGTGCAATAAAACCAACGTGCTCATTTATAACAGTGAATTATCCTATTCATCTCAAAACAACGCCCGAACACTGCTGTCCTTATGCACTCTTGGTAATAATAATGAGATTATTTCGTGTGATAACTTCTATCACTATAAGTGGATCAAACCATGATCATGATTAAAAAGAAGTGGTTCTATGCCACCGTCGCAACTGTTTGCGTCATCGCAGCAACCGTTCTTTATTTATGGCCATCCAAAGATATTCCTACCTTAAAATGTAAAGCCTTCGGCAAAGTGAATATGGATATTGAGCAGGGGCAACTGGTTTTTTCTATTGTTGAAAGCCTGCAATTTTACGATAAAGACAAAGGTATTATTCAATACGAAGGCTATGTAAAGTCGGCCAAAGCCAGTACCTATCTTGAGCGTACCGTCTATCTCAGTCATGGTGTCAAAGTGGATAATAAAACCTATCATTTCACCATTGACAAAGTGACGCCGTCACCTTTGGATACCACGCCAGATGCTGATTTCGACCAGATGTGGCTGGAAAACACGGGCGATAATGCCTCACTCAACATTGGTGTTAAGAAGATACGGGACCAGGCGTATGTGGTAAGCAGTACCTATTCCCCGCAATTTGTTTGTGTCGCGTACTGAACACACCCGTATTTTTCAGGTTACTTATCTTCAATAAAAGTAAAATGAAGAATAAAAACCTATTTATGTTGCAATCTGACATATAAATTGATGGCAATGGCCGGAAGGGTGTTTTATAGCCACTCACTGACGGGTATCCGTCTGGCGGCAGAGTGGCAAAGACCGCTCAGCGCCGATCATTTAAAAAATAGGTAAACAAATGCGTACTAACACAATCAAACTGACTGTCGCTGGCAGTGCAATTGCGGTATTTATGGCTTTCTCTGGCCAGACTCAGGCTGTTGAACTGGGTGCAAAAGCGGGCACAAATTTCACTGAACTGAACGCCGGTATGGGCCGTCAGACATCCGGTCTTTATGTCGAGGGTAACTGGGCGAAGAATACTCAAAATGGCCGCCAGATTGGTGGCGTGAGCACCGGTTTTAATATTCCGGCGGGCCCGGCAATGATTAATCTGGGCGCGAAAGCGCTTTATATGCAGGGTTCTACTTCTGATAATGAAGGCGTGGCATTTCCCGTCGGCGGCGGTATTACCGTCCCCTTCACCGACAGTCTGGCATTTTATGCAGAGGGTTATGCAGCACCTGATGCATTAAGCAATCGTGTAAAATCTTATTCCGAAGCCGATGCCGGATTTAGCTGGATCCCGGTCGCGCCATTAAAAGTGAAAGCCGGTTACCGCTATGTTGGCCTTGACGGCACTGCGGGAAATCCTAATGAACGCATTATTGATGGTGCCTATTTAGGCGCAGAGATGGATTTCTGATTTAACGTTTAATGTGCTGCAAAGAGTGCACATTGCATTGACCCGGCATGTGCACTCTCCTGTTATTTTTCAGGGCTGAAAAAATAAATCCGTTATTGTTTCACCAGTACCGGCTGTTCACGATATTCCGCCGGGAAATACTGCTTCAAATCTTTAATCTTCGGCAGATCGTTCACCACAATATACGGATAGTCCGGGTTATCGTTTAAAAAGTTCTGGTGATAAGCCTCAGCCGGATAAAAGTGTGCATTGCTTTCAACTGTGGTGACCAGCGGTTCGCTGTAACTGTGGCTGGCATTAAGCTGGGCGATGTACGCGTTCGCCACTTCCGCCTGCGCAGCGTTCAGAGGAAAGACCGCCGACCGGTACTGACTGCCGGTATCCGGCCCCTGACGGTTTAACTCGGTCGGGTTATGCCCCACCGAGAAGAAGATGTGCAACAGTTCGCCATACGTTACTTGTGTCGGGTCGAAGGTCACTTTCACTGATTCCGCATGACCGGTCTCGCCGGTACTGACCTGCTCGTAACTGGCCGTTTGCGCCACACCGCCAGCATAACCGGACACCGCGCTGGTCACGCCTTTTACATGCTGAAACACGCCCTGAATCCCCCAGAAACAACCACCGGCAAACAGCGCGGTTTCGCTGTGTGCAGTGCCTGCTGGCTCATCTTTTGCCGGTGCCGGGATCACGACCGCCGGTTCAGCGCCCCCGCCCCATGACCAGGCATTATTTTCGAACACGAACGCAGACGCCAGCATCAGCCCGGCGATCAGGCTGTAGTGGCGAAAGTTACGCCGGTTTTTCGATGCAATTTTCATAGTCAATTTCCTGCCAGATTAAGCTTTAGGGGTGAACGTCATCGCCAGCCCGTTCATGCAATAACGCAGACCGGTCGGCTGCGGACCGTCATCAAACACATGTCCCAGATGGCCGCCACACCGGCGGCAATGCACTTCATCGCGCACCATACCTAGCGAAGTGTCCCGGCTGGTTTGCGCCGCATCGGCAAGAGGTTGCCAGAAGCTCGGCCAGCCGGTATGGCTGTCGAATTTGGTCGCTGAGGAGAAAAGAGCAAGGTTGCAGCCTGCGCAGGCAAACTCGCCTGCACGATGTTCGTTGTTTAACGGACTGGAATAAGGACGTTCGGTGCCTGCCTCGCGCAAAATACGGTACTGATCATCGCTGAGGCGCTGGTGCCACTGAGCATCCGTCAGCATGATTTCGAATTTCGCAGGTTTTACCTGCGCGCCGGCATTGCGGGAAAACAGTGACGGGACCAGCCCCATCATGGCCGCGGCAGATACCGCGCCACTGCCCAGCAGGAAATTACGTCTGTTAATCATTTTTGCCACCGATCCGGTTGCTGTCGATGGCATCAGATTACAAGGGGAGGGATTACGGAATCCTCGCGGAGAGTTAACGGTTTTGTGATAACTCGATTTGCAGTTGCACTGCGGGGCTGGGGTAAAGGCTGGAATGAGGTAGTTTCGGTTTCTCACGTGCGGTGATCGCTTAACGCGCTGCGCCGAAACCGCTGAGCGATCACAGCTATTGAGAAACCGAAACTGCCACCCTTCTGTTCTAAGCAGCCGCCATGTTGCAGCGGCCATCTGCAACCCGATTACAAAATCGCCCGTGCAGCCGGGTCTGCCCCTTCCCGCACAAACACAGGAATTTCACTCATTGGTGCAGCAACCGTGATCACCCTCCCCCCTTCATAGCGTTCGCCATTCAATGCCACCCACGTTTCTCCCGCCGGTAACCACACTTCCCGCTCTCGCTGACCGGCATACAACACCGGCGCGACCAGAATATCTGCGCCAAGCATGTACTGATCTTCCACCTGCCAGCTTTCAGCCTGACCCGGATACTGATAGAACATAGTGCGCATCGCCGGATCGCCATTTTCATGCGCTTCCTGCATCACGCGGCTGATGTAAGGGCGCAGTTTTTCGCGCAGGAATAACCCGCTTTTCATCAGCTGGTAATTCTCTTCGCCGTAACTCCAGACTTCATTGGGTGCGCCGCTGTTGCATTGCGCAATGCCGTCACGCCACGGTTCTGACGGCTGGATTTGCGGTTCGCGGTAGCCATGTAAACGCATCACCGGACAGAATACGCCCCACTGGAACCAGCGGATCAGCAACTCCTGAAATGCCGGATCATTCACATTCCCCCCCTGGAAACCGCCGATATCCGTCGTCCACCAGGGAATGCCCGCCAGCCCCATATTCAGACCGGCGGCAATCTGATTACGCAGCGCGTGGAAGGAAGAATGGATGTCGCCCGACCACGCCAGCACGCCGTAACGCTGGCTGCCTGCCCAGGCGCAACGCACCAGATTCACGATCTCGTGCTCACCTTCCTGCTGTAAACCGTCGTAAAAACCTTGCGCGAATTTTTGCGGATAGATGTTGCCCACTTCCAGCACCGGCCCGAGGTGATAACGATAGTTATCAAAATCATAAGCGCGGTATTCCGGCTCGGCTTCGTCCAGCCAGAAGGTGCGGATGCCCAGATCGTAATAGTTCTGCTTCACCTTATCCCAGACAAACTGACGCGCGCCGGGATGTGTGGCATCAAAGAAGGTACAGTTGCCGAGAAAATCCAGATTCACCGACACACCGCGATCGGTATTGACCAGATAACCTTTGGATTTCATTTCCTTATAATTGTCGGTGCGGCTGTCTACCGTCGGCCAGACCGACACCATAGTTTCGATGCCCAGCGATTTAAGCTCCGCGACCATGGCTTTCGGATCCGGCCAGTCCACGGGGTCAAAACACCAGGTGCCCTGATTCGGCCAGTGGAAGAAGTCGATGACAATCACCGAAACCGGCAAATTGCGCCGCTTGTATTCACGCGCCACCTCCAGCACTTCCTGCTGCGTACGGTAGCGCAGTTTGCACTGCCAGAAACCGGTCGCGTATTCCGGCATTTGCGGCGCAGTGCCGGTCGCGCGGCCATACTGATGCAGGATGTCAGCGGGCGTGTCTCCGGCGGTGATCCAGTAATCCATCTGCTCCGTGACCTGCGCTTCCCAGCGGGTAATGTTTTTGCCGAATGTCGCTTCGCCAATCGCCGGATTGTTCCACAACATGCCGTAACCCAGGCTTGAAAGCATAAACGGCACGCTGGCCTGCGAGTTACGCTGCGCCAGTTCCAGCGTGCAGCCTTTCAGATCCAGACAGCTCTGCTGGTACTGCCCCATACCATAAATTTTCTCGTCCGGACGCGATTCAAAACGCACGGTTAATTGATGCTTGCCACCGGGAATGGCTTTAAATTCGCGGGCATCCATCTTCAGTGCACTGATGTATTTATCCTGACTCTTTTCCGTTGCGCCAATGCCCACAGTCGAACGCTGACGCCAGTACTCTTCGAGGATCAGTTCACCACGCAGGTTATAAAACGCCAGTTGCCCTTTGATATTCACCGTCGCGGTGATGTTGCCGTTGCGCAGCGTCAGGGTTTCTGTGCTGTGACTGATGTCTGCTTGTGGCTGAGTTTCCGCGGGCAGCAGCTTGCCCCGAAAGGTAACGCCAGCCAGAGAATATAAGGCCGGAATTTACCAAACCGGGTTTGTGTCCGGTCAGCGATCAGCCCCATCGCCGGATCCACAATCGCATCAGCGACGCGTGCAACAAGAAACATTGTCCCGACAAAGACTGCCGGTAATCCCACAACATCGGTGTAATAAAACGTCAAAAATATAATCACATTATCCAGACCAATATGGCTCGCCATATCCCCCAGACCGTAACTCACTTTTTCTTTTACGGATAACTTCGCAGTCATTTTTCGTCCTGCCTTTTGTAGGTTAAACACAAAAAAGTCAGTCCGTCCGTGGCCCGAGGACTTGTTATAGAATGGTTAAAAGCGAGTCACAATTACGAGATGTTATAAATTTCTTATGATTTTTGATTTGTGTGATACCGGTAACATGAGGGAGGAAGGGGGGAGCCCCGCAATGGTCAGTCGCATTTGATATTCAGAGATTGCTAAGATAGAGGCAGACCAATAAGAAATTTGGGATCGGACGATGAGCACAGAACTGAGACAGGAGGCCTTTCACTTAATGCGCAAGGTTTTCCAGCAACACACCGCAAGATGGCAGCAGTGCATCCCGGAACTGACCAAACCGCAATATGCGGTGTTGCGCTCTGTCGCTGAAAATCCCGGCATTGAGCAGGTGCAGCTCACGGATGTCGCCGTCAGCAGCAAAGCGACACTGGCGGAAATGCTGGCGCGCCTTGAAACGCGCGGGTTGCTGGTCCGTGAAGCCGATCCGGCAGATAAACGCCGGCGTTTTATTACGCTGACGGCGGAGGGGAAAACGGTTCTCGCGAAAACCCAGCCCGTCGGTCAGGAGGTAGATACTGAATTTCTGGCAAGACTTTCTCCAGACGATCAACAGCATTTAGTCCGCCTGCTGAAGTCTATGACGGAGGATTCAGTATAACTTTGCCGTAAAGCCTTGCGGCTTGATGAGGTGAAGGCCCACTTCGGTCCATAATTCCATTCATTAATCGGTATTCAGCGCCTTGCCCCAGGTGAACGCTCACTGATAATAAACCTCTGAAAATCAACTTATTACGATATTCGCTAATTGTTTTCGGCGATTGATGGGCATAACTTATACCTTCAATTTCAAAAGGGAATTATCAAAATGGCAATACCCGCTTACCTATGGCTTAAAGATGACGGCGGCGCTGACATCAAAGGATCTGTCGATGTGAATGGGCGTGAGGGGAGTATCGAGGTTCAAGGATTTGGGCACGGCTTGTTTTTACCTACTGACAACAACACAGGCAAGATCACCGGTACTCGTGTACATTCCGCGCTGACTTTTGAAAAAGAATTCGACAGCTCATCGCCCTACCTTTACAAGGCCGTCGCAAAAGGCCAAACCTTAAAATCTGCGGAGATAAGGTGGTACAGGATCAACGATGCTGGTCAGGAAGCTGAATATTTCAATATGCTGATGGAAAATGTAAAGGTCGTTTCTGTTTGCCCGCTAATGCATGATTGCAAAAACCCTGCCACTGATAAACATAACCATCTTGAGTCAATTTCACTGCGTTACGAGCGGATCACGTGGAAACATTGCGATGGGAATATCATTTTTTCAGATGCGTGGAATGACAGATGATCAAATGCACGTTTCGGTTAAACGGAGCGGGTATATCAACGCTAAGTTGCCCGGGAATTGGTTTTTTCCCTGCATACTCAGGCAATCCCGCACAGCGCAACGATCCTGAACAGACAGCGGTCAAAAACATAGGACCACTACCACCAGGCAGGTACTACATCGTATCCCGCCCTGTGGGGGGGTTAATGTACAAGCAGCGTGATTGGCTTAAGTCAATTGTCAGCGGTTCAGATCATGCAGCGTGGTTTGCATTATTTCGCGATGATAGCTTGATTGATGACACGACTTTCATTGAGGATGTCGAACGTGGAAATTTCAGATTACATCCGGCTGGATATCAGGGGACAAGTAACGGCTGCATAACATTTACCAGTAAGTCACACTTCGATATCCTTCGAGAAGCATTACTCAAGACACCAACCACGATGGTTAGCCCAACAATGAAAGCGTTTGGCACAGTGCAGGTGTACTAATGAAACCATACCAATATATTCTGATCTGGATGGCTGGCTCGGCGTCTTTTGTCGTAATACTCGTCACCATTTTCGCCTTAATACCCGAAAATATCGCGTACTCACTTTTGACAGAAAAAACAGGTTTTATAACAGAAGAATCATGGGCAAATATCTTTATGACCTTTATCCATCTGACTTCATTCCTGTTGAACATTTCACTGATCTGGCTTGTCGCCTTTTTACTGAGAAAGAAAGAGTAATCAAAGCCCGGCGGCAAGCCGGGCTGGTATTCAATACAGTGATGCATGGAAGGACCGCTTATGGTGAATAACCAGGATGTATAGATTGGTATAACTCAGGATGGAATAAGACGGGTAAATGCCGGGTTTTTACATGCACGGAAGATCATCAAACTCATCCGTAGTGGCCGTTGAAGCTATGCGTAACAACACCGAAAATTATTGTCGTCCCTCGAAACCACCGCCATCGATCAGGATGTCTGACTCAGGCCGCATCAGGGGATGGATGTCAACGGAGAGTGAACGGTTGGAAGGAGGTTATACAGGGTCTATGATGGAGGACTAACGGGAGTTTTTATGATTGAAGAAGTCGTATTACTTGATGGTAAAAATCAACCGGCGGGCACCATGGACAAAGCGCTGGTGCATACCGGCCAGACACCCTTACATCTTGCTTTTTCCTGCTATATTCACAACGATCGCGGCGAAATCCTGCTGACACGACGCGCCCTGAGCAAAGTGGCCTGGCCCGGCGTCTGGACCAATTCTGTCTGCGGACACCCGCTGCCGGGCGAATCCCTGCGGGCGGCAGTTTGCCGTCGCTGTCAGTACGAACTGGGTTTATACGTGGAGCAAATCACGTCGCTGGTTGACGAATTTCAGTATCGTGCCACCGATGCATCCGGGATTGTCGAAAACGAGTTTTGCCCGATATTTGCCGCTTTCACCTGCCAGCCCCCAGTGCCGCGTGCTTCTGAAGTCATGGATTATCAGTGGGTTAAGCCGGAAGATTTGCTGAACAGCGTTCGGGCAACACCCTGGGCATTCAGCCCGTGGATGGTGTTACAACTGGGTCAGATCACGCAGGAAAACCTCAGTCTGCTGGGGTGATGTGAGGCGCACAAAGCGGACATGCTGCCAGTCAGGATCGTTAAACAAAGCCTGATACTGGCGACGATTTTTCGCGTAAGTTTTCAGCGTCCACAGAATAATTGAATCCCGGCTGAAGAAGCTTTTACGAAACGATTCGCGATTCCCCGTTCCCGCCCAGATTTCCTTTTGTGCCCATGCCCGCGTGGCGGCGCGTTTCACCGCCTGATATAACGTACGCCCGAACGAATAATCCACCCACACGATCATGTCGATTTCGCGCCATTTCACGGCCTGAGTACGTTTGTAATTTCCGTCAATCACCCAGCCGTCACTGGCCGCCAGTTTTTCTGTCAGACGGGCAAAAAATTCTTCATCCGGTGTGCCCTGCCAGTCCGGCTTCCAGAACAGCGCATCCAGCTCAATATAAGGAATATTCAGTTTCTGAGAAATGTTGCGGGCAAGCGTTGATTTCCCGCTTCCGCTGGTACCAATAACATTGATTTTCACCACATGATCCTTATCCGCTGCCGGATGTTGCATCTGGCCTGAAAAAAGGGCGCATATTATGCCGCAACATATTTCACTTGTACAAGCACATGAATTAACGCCCGCAACCATTACGCACAGAACTAAGTTGTCGTGTGAATGTATTACCGCTGCGAATGGATGAACTATTTGTGCTTTTTTTCGATTGCTAGCAACAAAATCTAAAATATCTTGCAGCCATACCTGTACAGACTGGCAATCTTTGTATAACTTTCTGTTACCCCTGCTTCATCATCAGTCCGTCTTTTACGGGCGTATTCAGCCTGACCTTTGGAAGAAAAATTGGATTTCCCTTCTTCCAAAGGTTTTTTTCATGGCTGGGGTTTTCGTGATGCATAACACAACGATCAGATGAGTCAGGGCCGGAAATTGTGAAGAAAAACTTCACAATACTCTCTTTTCTGACTGGCAATAGGCACTTTTCACGTGAGACGAATCCGCTGAAAAGTTTAAGGAGGTCTACATGCAAATCGAAGCAGAACAAACAGTTACAGAAATCAGTGATTATTTAAATGTGCGGGAAACGCCGACATTAAGCGAAGTTGAGATCCTCGGGACTATTGTTTCAGGACTTCTCTCCAGCCACTATCCGGTGAGTAATAAGGCCATAATTGAAGGTCTGGTGCGCCATCTGGAACAGGAGACCAACATCAGTAATCAGCAAGGTTGCCGTAACTTACTGGAACTGGTGTTACTTTCCACGCAGGACGATGTGATTTAAAAAATATTACCGGCCTGTTAAAGATGATGTTAACAGGCCGGAGCGCAATAACTGTTTTGTTAAAGCGATTTCAGTGTCGCGGCGATCACATCTTTAGCCGGCGTGGTCGGACGACCAATCAGTTTGCTCAATGTATGAGAATCATCAAACAAGCCCCCTTTCTCTGCACCTGCATCAGAATCTGCCAGCATATTCGCCAGACCTTCCGGTAACCCGGCACCAAGCAGCGCTTTGGCAAATTCCGCCTCCGGCAGGTTGATATAATCAACTTTTTTACCGGACTGACGGGCAATTTCGGCAGTGAATTCCGCCAGCGTGTAGGCTTCATCCCCGGCCAGTTCGTAGATTTTACCGGCCTGATTTTCCTGCGTCAGTACTGCCGCCGCGGCCTCAGCATAATCCTGGCGCGCAGCGGAAGAGATTTTTCCTTCACCGACTGAACCAATAAACGCGTTATGCGCCAGCGCCGGGGCGATACTCGCCGCATAGTTTTCGGTGTACCAGCCGTTACGCAACAGCACGAATGGAATGGCGGATTCGCTTAATGCTTTTTCGGTCGCACGGTGTTCAACACCCAGTCCCAGCGGACTTTTATCTGCATGAAGCAGACTGGTGTAGGCCAGCAGTTTCACGCCTGCACGTTTTGCTGCGTCGATGACCGCGTTATGTTGTGCTTCGCGCTGACCGACTTCACTGGAAGAAATCAGCAGCAGTTTTTCGACACCTTTAAACGCAGAATCCAGTGTGGCAGGCTGGCTGTAATCGGCCTGACGCACGTCAATACCCAGATCTGCCAGATCCTGAGCTTTTTGCGGATTACGCACCGCGGCAATAATCTGATCAGCAGGCACTTTTTTCAGAAGTGCAGCAATAACAAGGCGGCCTAACTGGCCGGTAGCACCGGTAATTGCGATCATAATGGTTTCTCCAAAAAGTATTCGACAGATGATTTATGCTTTCAAGGCGCTAAAAATGTCGCCGTAAACACATCCTATGCGATACACTAACTTTTCGTAAGTACGTACCCTAAGGTTAGTATGAAAATAATTTCCTCTGAGCAACCCGCTGAACGTTTGCCACTGTCAGAACAAATCCGCCGGGGCGAAGTCCTGAATCCCAACTGCCCGTCGCGCGAAATCCTGCGTCACATCACCAGCCGCTGGGGATTACTGATCCTGATCGCGCTCAGCGATAACACATTGCGCTTTAGCGAACTGCGCCGCAAAGTCGGCGGTGTCAGCGAGAAAATGCTGGCGCAGACTTTACAGTCCCTCGAAGAAGACGGTTTCATCGACCGCCGTTCTTATCCGGTGGTGCCGCCGCATGTGGAATATTCTCTGACCCCCCTCGGCATCGAAGTAAAAGATCAGGTTGCCGGACTTGCAGACTGGCTTGAGTCGAATCTGCATCGCGTTATGAAACAGCGTAGCCTGCGTATCGTAGGTGCAGAGTAATTAACAAAAAAACTTAACAAGTCCCCAAAAATTCTCACCTATCATTGACTCTATCCACCGACTAACATCATTTCATTGATTCGATAAAACCTTTTATTTTAATCAGCTGAGGTGATGTATGTCCCCGTCCCAGACCCACAAGCAACATGTCACGCTCGTCATTACCCATAAGATTGCGCCAGCCAGCGAAGCGCAATATGAAGCCTGGCTGAATAAAATTATGCCACAGGCCAGTACCTTCCCGGGGCATCTTGGCGTCAACGTCATCCGCCCGAGCCGCAGCGGCGATGCTTATACCATTCTGGTGCGTTTCGACACGCTGGAAAATCTTAATGCATGGCACAACTCGGATCTGCGTAAACAACTGGTGGCGGAAGTCAGCCCGCTGTTGTTGCAAAACGACAGCACCGAGGTGCGTCCCGGTGCCGAATTCTGGTTCACCCCGCCAAGTGCGAATGTCCGCCCGCCCGCCCGCTGGAAACAGTATCTGCTGACATTGGGGGTAATTTATCCATCGACTCATATTGTGCCCTGGTTTTGGGGGCAGTTTTTGCCACAGCTTAAAGGCACCGAAGGCGGTCATTTACTCAATGACGCCACGGTCGTAGGGCTGGTGGTTTTCCTCTGGATGCCAATCGTTACACGAGTGTTCCATTCATGGCTGATGCGTGCTTCCGCGCAATAACAGGAGATTTCCCAATGAATTCAATAAATAATGTTGCTTCACTGATCCTGCTTAACGGCAAATTCCACACCGTTGACAGAGAAAAACCGCTGGCAAATGCTGTCGCAATCAAAGACGGTAAATTCCTGGCTGTCGGTACCGAAAATGAAGTGATGCAGTTTGCTGATGCGCAGACGCAGGTGGTGGATTTGCACGGACACACCGCCATTCCGGGCCTGAACGACTCGCACCTGCATCTGATCCGTGGCGGTCTGAATTACAATCTGGAATTGCGCTGGGAAGGCGTGCCTTCGCTGGCCGATGCCCTGCGGATGCTGAAAGAACAGGCGCTGCGGACACCAAGCCCGCAGTGGGTGCGCGTGGTAGGAGGCTGGACTGAATTTCAGTTTGCCGAACGCCGCATGCCGACGCTGGATGAAATTAATCAGGCCGCACCCGATACGCCGGTGTTTATCCTGCATTTATATGACCGCGCCCTGCTCAACCGCGCCGCGCTCAAAGTGGTCGGCTACACCAAAGACACCCCCAATCCGCCAGGCGGTGAAATTCAGCGTGACAGCAATGGTAATCCGACCGGTATGCTGATCGCCAAGCCAAACGCGATGATCTTATATTCAACGCTGGCGAAAGGACCGAAACTGCCGCTGGAACAGCAGGTGAACTCTACCCGCCAGTTTATGCGTGAACTGAACCGTCTCGGCCTCACCAGCGCGATTGATGCAGGCGGCGGCTTCCAGAATTACCCTGAGGATTATCAGATCATCGATGAGCTTCATCAGAAAAATCAACTGACGGTACGTATTGCTTACAACCTGTTTACCCAGCGTCCGCAACATGAACTGGAAGATTTCGAGCTGTGGACCGACATGCTCAAACCTGGCCAGGGCACTGATTTCTACCGTCATAACGGCGCAGGCGAAATGCTGGTATTTTCAGCCGCAGACTTTGAAGATTTCCTGCAACCGCGTCCGGATTTACCGCCGGGAACGGAGGTCGAACTTGAACGCGTGGTGCGTCATCTGGTGGAGCACCGCTGGCCGTTCCGCCTGCATGCCACGTATGACGAGTCGATCAGCCGGATGCTGGATGTCTTTGAGAAAGTGAACAGCGATATCCCGTTCAACGGGCTGCACTGGTTCTTTGACCATGCGGAAACCATCACCGAACGCAACATTGAGCGCGTCAAAGCGCTGGGCGGCGGCATTGCGGTACAGCACCGTATGGCATTCCAGGGAGAATACTTCGCTGAACGCTACGGTATCGAGGCCACCAAACATACGCCGCCAGTGGCGAAAATGTTGTCCGCAGGCGTGCCGGTCGGGTTGGGCACCGACGCGACCCGTGTTGCCAGTTATAACCCATGGACGGCACTGTACTGGCTGGTTTCCGGTCGCACCGTCGGCGGCATGGCGATGTATGACGACGACGCCCGTATTGACCGCGAAACCGCGCTGATGCTGTGGACGCAGGGCAGTTCCTGGTTCTCCAGCGAACAGGGCAAGAAAGGTCAGATCAAAGTCGGGCAACTGGCCGATCTGGCCGTTCTTTCCGAAGATTTCTTCAGCGTGCAGGAAGAACGTATCAAGGGCATCGAATCGGTGATGACCGTGGTCGATGGCAAAGTGGTTTACGCAGCAGGCAGTTTCTCGCCGCTCGCGCCGCCAGCCATCCCGGTGCTGCCGGACTGGTCGCCGGTCACCACAGTGCCTGGGCATTACCGCTCTGCGCCGCCACAAGGTGCAGCGCGCGTCGGGCTGGTTCGTCAGGGGCATCAGTGCGTCGGCCCGTGTGGCGTGCATAAACACAGCCATGATATTGCCCGTGGTTCTGATGTCCCGGTGTCCGATGACAACGCTTTCTGGGGTGCGTTAGGATGTTCGTGCTTCTCGTTCTGACCCGTTGAGAACGAGATGAAAATGGCCTGCATTGCAGGCCATTTTTTTCTGTCACCGTATCTTTTGCACACGCCCCGGCATACCCTGTTATGAGCATTAGCTCATTAACAGGAACTGAATGATGCGTGACCTTCCCCCTACAGCCACACTTCGCGCCTTTGAAGTCGCCACCCGCCACACGACGTTTACCTCAGCCGCAGAGGAGCTGTTTATTACACAAAGTGCGGTCAGCCATCAGTTGAAAAAACTGGAAGATAGCTGGGGCCTGCAGCTTTTTCAGCGTGGTAAAACCCTGAGCCTGACGCCTGCCGGTGCAGCGCTTGCCCCTCTGGTACGGGAATTCTTTAGTAAGCTTGAAACGACACTTGCCGATCTGCGTGAACAAAAAGGACGGGTGCGGCTGCGTGTCAGCACCACCTATTCTTTCGCGTTAAAGTGGCTGTTACCGCGCCTGCCGGAATTAGCACGTTTGCATCCGGAAATTCTGGTCTCGCTGGAAAGTACGGATAAAGCCATTAACTTCGCCAGCGCAGATTCCGATGTAGCGATCCGTTTCGGACACGGTAATTATGCGGCGCTGCATACAGAGTTTATGTTTCGCGAACAATTATTTCCCGTTGCCAGCCCCGCATTCTTAGCCGGTTTTGGTATACCCGCTGAACCTGCGGAGCTGCTGCGTTTTCCGCTGCTGACACGTGACGGGGCTGATCTGGTACCGAAATGGGATGCCTGGTTTAAGCAGGTTGGCGTGAATACTGATGTACTGCACGAAAGCGTCCGCTTCGCCGACACAAATATGACGATCGAAGCCGCGTTACTGGGTCAGGGCATTGCGTTAGCGCGCAGCGGCCACGTTGAAAAAGAAATCCATGATGGCAGTCTGGTCAGGCTCTTTGACGTCGTTTTCCCCTCTCCGGCCGCCTATTACTTTGTCTGTCCGGAAGGCATCGAGACGCAGCCGCACATCCTGAAATTCCGTAACTGGCTGCTGGCCGAATCACTGCAGGCGCAGCGCAGTTATCGTTAAAGTATGAGTTATTGCTCATACCACGATGACAACACTTCACTGTTAATCCGGGCACAGGCTGTTTAGCATCAGTACATGCCCGCTCATATTATTTTTCTGGCGGTATTCTGATGCTTGCGATTGTTGATAGGTTAATCAAATCAGGAGAACTCGAGATGTCTGACCGCCCTGCTATTGCTCTGATAGGTCCCGGTGCGATTGGTACGACCATCGCTGCAGCACTGCATGAAGTTAACCGCACGCCGCTGCTTTGCGGGCGCACTGCGCATCCGCAATTAATTCTGCGTCATGATGACGGCGAGGTGGTGGTGCCAGGCCCGGTATTAATCAATCCGTCGAAGGTCCACTCTCCGTGTGATCTGGTTTTTGTTGCGGTGAAAACCACACAGGTGGCTGACAGCGCCGGCTGGCTTACCGCATTGTGCGATAAAAATACCGTTGTCTGTGCACTGCAAAACGGCGTCGAACAGAAAACCTCGCTGGAACCCTACGTCAACGGAGCAACAGTGCTGCCTTCCGTTGTTTGGTTTCCAGCACAACGTGAGCCGGATGCCTCTGTCCGGCTGCGCGCAAAACCGCGTCTTACGCTGCCGGATGTGCCGCAGGCAAAACGGATCGCTGATGCGCTCAGCGGCACACGCTGTACGGTTGAATTGTCATCCGACTTTCTCACGATCGCATGGCGAAAATTGCTGCAAAATGCGGTCGCGGGTCTGATGGTTCTCTCTAACCGCCGTGCCGGAATGTTCTCACGCGGGGATATCACGCAACTGGCACTGGCTTATCTGCGTGAGTGTCTGACTGTCGCGCGTGCGGAAGGTGCGGTACTCAGCGATAACGTTCCGAAAGAGATCGTTGACGGTTTTCATCGTGCGCCTGCGGACCTGGGCACTTCTATTCTCGCCGACCGCCAGGCTAACCGCCCGCTGGAATGGGATATACGCAACGGTGTCATACAGCGTTACGGTCTCGCGCGGGGTATTCCTACGCCCGTTAGCGACATTCTGGTACCGCTGCTGGCGGCAGGAAGTGAGGGGCCCGGCTGACGCCAATAAAAAGCCCGGCGCAGGCGTCATGCCAGCGGCGGGCTTTACGTATGACAGCTTATAAATCCTTAAACGATCCCAGCCGGAATCCGCGTTCAGTTATCGCAGTTTTGAGCGAGGCCGACGTCAGTACATCCAGCTCCGCCAGGCGCGGATAGCAATATTTGCTCGCCAGAAGGGTGTTATCGATAAACGCCGGATGGGTCATGATTTCCACCGAGCGGTCACCGCGCTGCGTGGCGTTGTCCAGCGTTTGCACAAACAGGGCTTCTGAAACCGTCTCTCCGTAGAAACTGCTGTCGAAACCGTCGGTACTCTTCGCGCCACACAGCGCAATGTTGCCCCGGCGGATCTCGTCACGATCGATGCGTACAGGAATGCCCTGATCTTTCGCGAACGCTTCCACGATCGGGAAAATCTGCGGGAACATATGCACATGATGATGACTGTCGAGATGTGTCGGCAAACGGCCAAACAGAGACACAAAACGCCCGAACTGGCATTGCAGTTCCTGCGCGATTTCATCAAGCGGTAACGTGCCCTGCTCTGCCATTTCCCAAATCCATTTTCCCAGTTCACCGTCGCGGGCCAGCCCCGGCATGGATGACAAGGGACGTCCGAGCGTCAGCACGAAATGCATGCCGACGGCAAGATCAGGATTTTCTTTGCTGAGCACCGCGGCATGTTCTGCAGCGGCCATATTCACCATCGCCGTCGTCGACCGCACCACACCGTGGTTGAATGCGTCGATGATCCCGTAGTTTTGCGCTTTACAAAGCCCGAAATCATCGGCGTTCACTATCAGTAATTTATCCATAAATGTCCCGGTTGAACGCCTCCCCTTTTCAGGGAAGGCCGTGGGTTTATTTCAGCGCAGCAATGGTGTTAGCAAAATTTGGCAGTAGTTTTTCATGTGCCAGCAACATTTCGCGCGCCAGTATCTCAGCATCTTTATCGGAATGGATCAGCGGGCTGAGGTTCATCGCCAGCAGAACATCATTGAATTCACCGCTCAGTGCGGCATTGCTGGCGGCAATCTCAAAGCCTTTGATGGTGTATATCAGGCCAAGCACTTTTTCGTCGAAATGCGTGATACGCGGGTGTGGTTTTGCGCCGTCACGCCCGATGGTGCACGTCATTTCCACCGCCCAGTCAGACGGGATGTTATCAATATGGCCGTTATGCGGGAAATTGACGTACTGCTCGGTTTGTTTGTCGTTGTAAATTGCGCTGATCACTTCGCAGGCGGCATCGGAATAATAGGCCCCGCCGCGCAATTCCAGTTCTTTCGGTTTGACGTTCAGATCAGGGTTTTTGTACAGATCGAACAGCTGCTTTTCAACCTTCTGTACCACCGTGGCGCGTGCACCGCCTTTGTAGAATTCCCCCATCTCAATCGCCAGCATCTCTTTCTGCTTAAAGTAATACAGCAGATAAGAACATGGCAGCAAATTCAGGGAGCGGATCAGGCCTTCGCTGAACGGTAAATCAAAGATGTTTTTCACCGAACCGGCGGTCAGCGTGCCGGACGCGACGCCGTCGAGCAGTTCGGCGAAACGTGATTCGCCGTTGACCAGAACATCTTTAATGAACACCATGTGGTTCAGGCCAAACAGGTCGATGGATAAATCGTCCTGCGGGGTCAGTTGCAGCACATCCTGAATGAACATTTTCATGCCAACCGGGATGTTACACACGCCGATGAATTTCTTGAATCTGGTGTGCCGGAATACCGCTTCCGTTACCATTCCGGCCGGGTTGGTGAAGTTAATCACCCAGGCGTCCGGGCAGATCTCTTCGACATCTTTAATGATGTCAAAAATCACCGGAATGGTACGCAAGCCTTTGAACAGGCCACCAGCGCCGTTGGTTTCCTGCCCGAGATAACCGTGGCTGAGCGGAATACGTTCGTCCAGTTCGCGTGCTTTGAGCTGGCCAACACGCAGTTGCGTGGTGACAAAATCGGCATCCACCAAGGCTTCGCGGCGATCCAGCGTTTTATGCATTACAATCGGCACACCTGCACGTTCCACCATACGCTGGCAAAGATTGAAAATAATATCCTGTTTCTCTTTTCCGGCTTCCACATCGACCAGCCATAATTCGGTAATAGGCAATTCATCGTAGCGTTTAATAAAGCCTTCCAGTAATTCCGGGGTATAACTACTTCCGCCACCAATTGTGACGACTTTCAGTTTTTTACGCATAGGAACTCCCGTGCAATAATAATGCACTGCAAATTTAAACAGAGAAATAAATGATTCGGTTTAATTAATACTGCATAACTTCTTTCGGTAATGATTGGGGGTAAAAGAAGTTAGCTTTTTAAAGTTTTTAATAAACATACTCGGGCTGCTGTAACCGGATTCAAACGCGATGTCCGTGACCGAATAATTGGTGATCTCCAGCTGTTTCTTGGCAAAATCAATACGGATTTCATTAATAATCTGCATCGGTGTTTTGCCATAATGTCGCTGCGTGGCACGGCTGAGATATTCCTGTGATTTGCCGGAAAGGGCCACCATATTCGTTAATGCTTTGTCACTAAACTGCGTTTTGTCGTGCATCTTTTCGATGGTATTTTTAAGCCAGCCTGGCGCATCTGTCGTGATTTCTGATTCTCTGTGATGGCGTAAACGGTTCACAATATAAAACGTCACCATTTCCAGAAACTCATTAAATTCCCCGTTCCTGAAATTAAGAGAAGCGATCACAGATTCTATATAAGCCAGAAACTCAGTCTTAATCTGATAAACCTGTGACGCCACAAAACGGGATGGCAGTAAAGATAAATAGTGTTGCTCGAAGAACGCTTTGCTGATCCCGACATTTAATATCCGCGTCGCACCGAATTCATAGAAACTTTGGTGATGGGATCCCAGAGGGATAAAGACAAAATCGCCGCGTTCTAACAACACCCGCTTACCATTGACGTTCTGGTAATACCGGCCGGTCAGCACCACTGTAAATTCGTAGTAATCATGTTCATGCAGCCCGGAAATGCTTTCTACTTTGTTGTAGATGAACATGTGGAAATTCTGACCGTCGAAGAGTTGATTTTCGCGCGCTGTCTTGATTTCCATGCTCAGTACCGGTGGCTGCATTATGGCTCCCTACGTTATTTTATTTTTTCATGAAGCTCAATGAGTTCCGCAATCAGTTCGCGGGCCAGCATTGACGTCATCAGGTGATCTTGTGCATGCACCAGCACCAGGCTGACTTTGGTTTTTCCTTCGCCCTGATCGCCTTCAATCAGTTGAGTCTGCACCAGATGCGCTTCATTCAGCGCCATTTTTGACTGCGCCATCACCGAACGCGCCTGCTCAAAATCACCTTCTTTGGCTTTTTTGAGCGCCGCGTAAGCCAGGCTGCGTGCTTGTCCGGAGTTGATGATCAACCCCATCACCACTTCTTCGAGATCCTGCATTTCGCTTTCAGTTTCAACAATGCTGTCTAAATCCATCATCTCTGTCTCTCCATGATTGGCCGGATAACGGCGGGAAGATGGCCTCTGCCCGCCCTCCGTTCAGATTAAAATTTCAGTGAAGCGGCAATGTCTTCTTCGCTTTCTTCTTCTTCAATAATCGCCTGCGCCTTGTTAGACAAGATCACGAATGGCATGTACACCAGCGTGGCAATACCGAGATTGAACAATGCGACGAGCAGTGCCGCGATGCTGCCGTTACTGTTAAAGAAAGCGCCAAGCCCGGTCGGCATGGTCCACGGCGCCAGGTTAGTGACCGGAGGAATGATACCCATGCTGTACGCGGCGATCGTGATGGCGGCCAGAATCGGCTGAACCAGCACGAAGGGGATAAACATCACCGGGTTCATGATAATCGGCAGACCAAACAGGATGGGCTCGTTAATCTGGAAGATGCCTGACGGCAGTGCCAGCTTTGCCACCTGACGATGATCGGCACGGCGTGAGGCGATAAAGATGGCGATGATAAGCCCGAGGGTTGCACCGGAACCGCCCAGCATGATGTAGGAATCCAGCATCGGTTTGGCCCAGAAGTGGAAGGTTTTCCCTGCATCAATCGCGGCACTCACGGAACCGTATTCGGTGTACAGCGCGATATTTTCAAGCGCCCACGGGGTCATGATGCCGTTGTCGAGCGCGGTCAGCGCCAGAGATCCGTGTACACCAAAGAACCACAGCAGTGAGTTGAAAATCACGTACGCCCAGCCAACCACGCTGCCCATTGCCGCCAGAGGTTTGGAAATTGAATCCATAATAATCTGGTGGAAGTTGTGGCCATATAATCCGAGTAACCAGGAAATAACCCCGAAGATAAACAGAATAATAAAGCCCGGAATTAACGCGGAGAAGGATCGGGAAACCGAAGACGGCACACTCGCCGGCAAGGTAATGACCCAGTTGCGGCGAATCACAAAGGTGAACATTTCTGCGACAACCAGACCTATTACCATACCGGAAATAATATTCGCGCCACCTAACCAGTTTGCGCCCACCGCATAAGCTTCACCGACGCTGTATGGCGTCACGGTCATAAAGGCTGCAACGGCTAATAAACCGGCGGAGAGGGAATCAACTTTACGTTCTTCCGCTAATGCCATGCCAATAAAGAATGGCGCCATCAGCGACATAATACCGAGCGTACCGTTATAAACATTAATACCGATGGTTTTCAGACCGGCCAGCGTATCGATAGTTGACGGGTCTAAGCGCACGCCTAAAGAATAAAAGAAAGAACCGGCACCAAAGTTCAGGAACACGTTATTAATTAAAACGAACATGGCACCCGCGAGGGTCAGCGGCATGAGTTTTATGAAGCCATTTTTAATGGCATTAATATGCGGTTGTTTACCTATTTTAACGGCAAAAGGAAGAAGTATCTTTTCAAGTGAATCAATGGCTTTGCTCATTGGTATTTTCCTTTAATGCCGCCATCTGGCGGCCAGGGGAAGAAATTCGCTCTTTGACTGGAGTTCTCTTTGACTTAAAAATTTCAATATAAAGACGTTCAATTTTAAAATAAGGAAAAACGTAAGATCACTGTGCTGCTGCTTTTTTGATCGCAGCAACGGCTGCTTTCAGAACACCTAACCCGTCAATTTTGCCGTACAGGCCAGAATCGATCACTTCAACCGGTTTACCCGGCAAGACTTTTTTAATTTCATCCAGCATATAGGCAATTTGCGGCCCAAGCAGAACGACATCGGCTGCCGCACCTTTCTCTGCAGCCAGTGTTTCAGGAAATGCTTCGATAATGACCGGGACCTCATACTTCTCAGCCTGAACCTTCATTTTAGAAACCAGTAACGAGGTTGACATTCCGGCGGAGCAAAACAAATAAATGACTTTCTTTTCCATGATAAAACCCTCATATCCCGATAAATTGCAGCTCAGGCAACGGTTTTTCCTTCACCTGCGAGAATGTATTCAGAGCAAATAAATTGAAGATAACGAATCGTCTCTGCCTGAAAGCAGTATACGGCATCACTTCAGGGCGCGATAATTCGGAACTTATAGAAATTGTCTCTCCTTGACCATCCCTTATGACTCCCTTCACGTTTTGGGTAAATAACTCGCGAGGATAAATAAGATAAAGACGCACGGCCACGCAACAAGAAGTTAACATTTACACTTACCCAAGCAGGGGACAATATGAGAAACTGGCAATGATTGCGCAAACATTACTATTTTGACGCCATAATTCAGTGGTCAACGCTTTGAATAATAAAATAAATGCTCAGAAAGGCCGTTCCCGTACGGCTACGCTCGAAGATGTTGCTCAGGCCGCCAGCCTTTCACCCATGACGGTCAGCCGCGCCTTAAACAATCCCAAAGTCGTGCGCCCGGCGACCATTGCCCGCGTGATGGAAGCCGTGAGAAGTACCGGTTACATCCCCAATATGCTGGCCGGTGGTCTGGCGACCAGCCGCACGAAACTCATTGCCGTCGTCGTGCCGCAGATTAACAACAATATGTTTGTTGATACCGTGCAGGCCATCAGCGACCAACTGGCGGCACGGGGTTATCACATGCTGTTGTGTATTGTCGGCTATGAGCCGGAAGATGAAACCGATATTGTCGCCACCCTGCTTTCGCGTCGACCGGACGGGATTGTGCTGACCGGCATTCATCACACGTCGGAACTGAAAAGAATCATTCTTAACGCCAATATCCCGGTAGTAGAAATCTGGGATTTAACGCCCACACCGATTGACATGCTGATTGGCTTCTCGCACGAAAAAGTCGGCAATGCCATCGGTGACTATTTCCTCGGCAAAGGCTTCAGGCGTTTTGGCTTTATCTGTGCTTCCGATCGCCGCGCAATGGTGCGTAAAAACGGGGCAATCAGCGTGTTGCGGGCCATTCCTGAGCACGACATTAAAGAAGTGATTGTTTCCCGTCCGGCGAATATGGAAGTCGGACGCCAGGCATTGCGCCAACTGCTCGCCAGCGATCACCGCTTTGACGCCATCATTTGCAGCTCCGACACCCTGGCGCAGGGCGCAATCATGGAAGCCGAATCGCAGGGTTTACGCGTGCCGGATGATTTCTCGGTGATCGGTTTCGCGGACCTGAATTTTGCCGCCCATAACCGCCCTGCCATTACCACCGTCAGCGTCGAAAAATGGGATTTAGGCATCCGCGCGGCAGATATGCTGGCGGATAAAATTGAAGGCATCGCGGTTGAGGAACCTATTGTTGATATGGGTTACAAACTGGTTATTCGGGAATCAGCTTAGCGCCTTGCACACTTCAGCTTTTGTTTTAACCATAATACTCCACCCCAACCCTCCCCTTCGCAGGGGAGTGAGTTGTCCGCGTAATTAATTCAACTTTATATTTTTCCCGGTTATAAATAACCCCGACAATTGAAACTCATTCTTATTTGTTAAAAATGTTAGCTAACATTCATAACAACAAATAACAGAAACTTTCCGTGCGGAATTATATTGATCTAAATTCAACCCACAAAATCATGAAGAATACTTTGATAAACAATGCTATTTCCCCCTTAGCCATTCACAATAAAAACAATCAATATCTCATTGATTTAATGATATTTTAAATCAAATTAAACCTGTGTAACTCCTTAATGCATTTCCCGCCTTATAGTTCATGGGGAATTTATTCATTTATTTTAGATGTAGCGGTGATATTATCGATTTGTACCCAAAAAATAATAATAATTAACCCAAACTTAACATCAGGCATGTGAGAGTCGTAATTCTATGCTCCTTCAAAAAAAAACAACCCGTCGCAAGTTTTTACTTGGGTCGCTGATGGCTTTGCCTGTCGGGACCATCATGATGAAAGGGCTGTCAGCGGCACAAGCTGCAGAAATGGCTGCCCCGGATTTACTCGAATATAAACCGATATTTTTCAGCGCCGATGAGTGGCAGTTTATTATGGCCGCCGCTGACCGCCTGATCCCTGCGGGTGGCAAAGGCAAAGCACCGGGCGCACTCGAAACCAATGTGCCGATTTTTATCGATCAGCAAATGCACGGCGATTTCGGCGAAGAAATCTATATGCAGGGCCCGTTCAACGTGCATGCTCCGGCGACAATGGGGTATCAGATCCCGTTCCGTCCGCAGCAAATCTACAAAACCGGCATTCGTATTGCGAACGCCTGGTGTCAGCAAAATCATCAGAAAGCCTTCCATGAACTGGCCGATCAGGACAAAGACAATGTGCTGACGCAGTTGCAGAAAAACGGCATCAAATTTGCCGATGCGGGCGAAGAAAATCTTGTCGCCTCGCAATTCTTCAGCGAACTGCTTTCAGACACCAAACACGGCTATCTGGCAGACCCGATCTACGGCGGGAACAAAGGGATGAAGGCGTGGATTGCCATCGGCTTCCCCGGCGCACGCGCCAGTTTCACTGAGTGGGTTAAGCAGCACAATGTCCCGTATCCGCTGGGGCCTGTGAGCCTGCAGGGCGCGCGTGCCTGAGTGCCTCACCCTATTACCGTTTTCTGATGACTGACAGGATTAAAGATGGCAAAAGTAACTAAACCAGAAGTCGACGTCGTTGTTGTCGGCCTCGGCTGGGCTGGCTCGCTGATGAGTATCGAGCTGGCGATGGCGGGCCTGACCGTTCGTGCGCTCGAACGTGGCGGCGATCGCGGCTACGAAGAATTTGCTTACCCGAAACCGGCGGACGAATATGCCTACGCGGTACGCAATAAAGTCATGGCGACGCCGGCTGAAGCCGCTGTCACCGTGCGTTACAACATGAGTGAAACCGCCCTGCCAACCCGTAAATGGGGTGCATTCGCGCCGGGTACCGGCGTGGGTGGTTCCGGTCTGCACTGGACGGCGGTATTGATTCGCCCGACGCCGACCGATTTAAAACTCAAAACTTACGCTGACGAAGCCTACAAACCAGGCATCCTGCAGGAAGACATGCGGATCATGGATTTCCCTTTCTCCTGGGATGAAATTGAGCCGTATTACACTAAGTTTGAGCATATCTGCGGTCAGTCCGGCAAAACCGGCAACCTGCGCGGTCAGATTATGGAAGGCGGGGATCCGTTCGAAGGGCCGCGTTCCGAGCCGTATCCGCTTCCTGCGCTGGAAGACACGCTCAACAGCAGCATGTTTGCTGAAGTCACCAAAAAAATGGGCTACCACCCGTTCCCGAACCCGTCAGCCTGCGTGTCCCGCGCCTGGACTAACCCGTACGGTAACCAGATCGCGCCGTGTAACTACTGCGGTTATTGCAGTAAATACCCGTGCCTGAACTACTCGAAAGCGTCGCCGCAAACGGCGGTGATGGACGCGCTGAAACGCATGGATAACTTCTCTTATGAAGTGCATGCCAATGTGCTGAAAGTCGAACTGCATGATGATAAGAAAACCGCCAAAGGCGTGATCTACATGGATGCAGACGGCAACGAGTGCTTCCAGCCAGCGAAAATCGTGGTACTGAGCAGCTTCCAGTTCTGCAACGTGCGGCTGATGCTGCTGTCCGGGATCGGCAAGCCTTACAATCCGATCACCGAAGAAGGCGTGATTGGCCGCAACTATGCGTTCCTCAGTAACGGCGGTTCGACGCTGTTCTTCAAAGACAAAAACTTCAATCCGTTTGCCACCGCAGGCGCCACCGGCCAGATGTTCAACGATATCTCTCCGGGCAACTTCGACGGCCCTTCCCTTGGCTTTATCGGCGGTGCGAAAATTCACAGTTCGCAGGCCACCGGCACGCCAATCAGCACCTCGCTGCCAAAAGGCACGCCTGCGTGGGGCACCGGCTGGAAAGAAGGCATGGAAGAATGGTACGGCCATTCGATGAAAATCAGCATCACCACCACCTGCCAGTCTTACCGCGATATTTATCTGGATCTGGATCCGAATTACAAAGATGAATATGGCTATCCGCTGCTGCGCATGACTTTCGACTGGAAACAGAACGAACTCAAATTGCAGCAATACCTGAAAGGCATCGTGGGCAATATCACCAAAGAGCTGAACCCGGACAGTTACAGCGAAAGCTTCCTGCCGATGGACGCGCACTTTGACCTGACCAAATACGTCTCTACCCACAACGTGGGCGGCGCGGTGATGGGCGATAACCCGAAAACCTCGGCGCTGAACAAGTTCCTGCAAAGCTGGGATGTGCATAACGTATTTGTGCCGGGCGGTAACGCTTTCCCGCAAAACTTCCAGGCTAACCCGACGGACACCATCGGCGCGATCACCCTGATGGCGGCGCAGGCGATTAAAGATCAGTACCTGAAAAACCCTGGTCCACTGGTTCAGGCATAAGCGGAGATGAACAGGATGAAACTCAAAAGTTTATTTATCGCTAACGCCTTGCTGCTGGGTGCGGGTTTTATGGCGAATGCGCAGGCGGATACCAATACACAACCCGACAACGCAGCGCTGATCAAACAGGGAGAATATGTGGCGCGTCTGGGCGACTGCGGCGCCTGTCATACGGTGGCGGGGAAACCGGCGTTTTCAGGCGGGCTGGCGATCAACTCCAATCTGGGCACCATTTATTCCACCAACATTACACCGGATAAAGACCACGGTATTGGCGGTTATAGCGAAGCACAATTCTCGGATGCAGTGCGCAAAGGCGTTCTGCCGGACGGCACCCGTTTGTATCCGGCAATGCCTTATCCGGATTACGCTAAAATCAACGATCAGGATATGCACGCGCTCTACGTTTACTTTATGCAGGGCGTAAAACCGAGCGCAGAACAACCGCCTGAAACCGATCTGAGCTTCCCGTTCAGCCAGCGCTGGGGCATGCGTTTCTGGAACTGGGCATTCGCGTCTGACAAACCTTTCCAGCCAATCGGCGGCGCTTCTGAGCAGGTAAACCGGGGTGCGTATCTGGTGGAAAGTCTCGGGCACTGCGGCAGTTGCCATACCCCACGCGGTTTCGGCATGAATGAAAAGGCGCTGGACAGCAGCGACTCTGATTTCCTGGCGGGCGGTAGCCTGAATAACTGGGACGTCCCTTCCCTGCGCGGTGTCGCGCACTGGAACGAGCAGGAAATTGTCGATTATCTGGGCAAAGGGCGTAATGACAAAGCAGCAGTTGGCGGCGAAATGACGTCTGTGGTGGAAAACAGTACCGCACACATGACCGATGACGACCTCAAAGCCATCGCGGCCTACATCAAGTTCCTGGGCGGTAACCCGCCGGTTCCGGCAGAGGACACGCAAAAAGCCAGCGCGACCGAAGCCAGACTGACGGCGGCGAAAAACCTCAGCGAAGGCGAGCGTTTGTATCTGGATAACTGCGGCGCCTGTCACTTTGTCACCGGCAAAGGCGCACCGGGCGTTTTCCCGCAACTGGATCAGGCAACGATTGTGAACGCGAAAGATCCGACCGGGCTGATCCACACCATTCTGGCGGGCGCGCAGCAACCGTCAACGGCACGGGCGCCGTCAACGCTTGTGATGCCGGGCTTTGCCAGCCGTCTGACGGACGAAGAAGCGGCGCAATTGTCGACCTTTATCCGTCAAGGTTGGGGCAACAACGCACCGGCAGTGACGGCGAAAGACGTCAGCGAAGTCAGAAAAACCCTGACGAAGTAATCACTTTTGCAGGCTCAAACGGCTTTCCTCACGGAAGGCCGTTTTTTTACAGGCGATCAGGCAGCGGGCGTTTCATGCAAATGACGCCACAGAATTTTCCCTTCTGCATCCACCACAAATAACACCGTCGAATAACGCAGTGTTTCCGGCTGGCCGGGCAACTGCTGGCGTTCCTGATACGCGACTACCGCGCCTTTTTCACTTTCAGCAATCACCACCGGCTTTTCAACCTCAATCTTCAGCCCGCTTTTCGTGCCCCGCTGCGCCCCGAAAAAAGCACACAATGCCGGATGATCCAGCCGGTGGCCGGTGATCGTTACCATCGAATAGGCCGGACTAAACCGCGCCAGCAGTTCATCACAAACCTGCCCAGGTGCAGCGGAGTCTGAAAACCAGCGCTGAATTAACCCATGCGCATCAAACACTTCTTTCACAAAACGATTCATAACTTTTCCTGTTGGTGTTCCTGTAGAAGCCGTTCCTGAATAATGGCGTGCCCCGGTAACCGCAGACACAACATGATGGGAATAATGACGCTGGACGCCGCAACGGTGAAACTCAGCGGATAGGCGAATGCCGGAACAGAAAGCTGCCAGGCACTCAGCATCACGCTGACCAGCGTCACGCCAAGACAAAAACTCAGCTGGCGGTTGATGTTCCACAGGGCGCTGGCGTCAGCCAGTTGTTCAGTACGGATATGTAAAAACGCAGCGCTTTGCGCCGTGCTGCTGCACAGACTGCTGCCCGCCCCCATTAACGTAAACGCCGCGATTGCCAGCCACGGCGCTGCAGGAAACACACTGAGCAGCGCCAGCAAACCAATACCCGCGCCCTGAATCAGACAGCCCGGAATAAATAACGCCCGCGGCCCGAGCCGGTTAAACATTTTGCCGGTAAAACTGATGGCAGCAAATGACGCCAGCGACCACGGCAACATCAGCCCGCCCGACTGCGCCGCCGAGAAGTGGTGTTCATTCTGCAGATACAGCATGGCAATCAGGCTGACGCCGGTAAACACGCCGGGAATACACTGATAAATCAGCATGCCGGTGCGCAATAACGGATCTTTTATCAGCGTCAGATCCAGCAGCGGCTCAGGGTGTTTTCGCGATGCCCGTACAAACATCGTCATCAGCCCTGCACCGGCCACGAATAATGCACTGCCGCTCAGCCATTCACTGTTTTCGCCCAGAGACGTCAACCCCCATAGCACCAGCGCCAGCCCGCCATTCAGCAGCGCAAATCCTTTCAGATCGAACCTCCCTGCCGGTTCACGTGGCGTTTGCGGCAGCCAGCACAGTGCCAGAACCCAGGCCAGCGACGACAGCGGCAGGCTGGCAATAAACACCCAGCGCCAGCTAAAACTGTCCACGATAATGCCGCCGAGAGCCGGAGACAGCGCCGGTGCCAGCAGCCCGACCAGCATGATCACCGCAGACAGCCGGGCGCGTTCATGGCTGCGGTACAGTGCATAAGTCAGCGTCTGCCCGAGCGGGATCAGCAATCCGCCGCCAAGCCCCTGCAAAACCCGCCAGCCAATCAGCGTGGTCAGGCTTGCCGCGCCCGCTGCAGCGAGTGAGGCAAGCATAAAAATCGTCAGCGAGAGGATAAACACCCGCCGCGCACCGAAACGCCCCGCCAGCCAGCGGCTGAGCGGAATAACCAGTGTCAGCCCCAGAATATATCCGGTACTGACCCACGCCAGCGCGCTGACCGGTGCATGAAATTCCCGTGCGATGCCGGGATACGCCACATTGGCGATAAACATGTTGATCAGATCAACGAAAAAACCGAGCAAATACACTGCGGCAACCCGCGCCCTGTGACTCATTCTTACGTATCCACAATGGGTAAAGGCGGGCAATGTAACGGAGAAGTTCTTACGGATAAACGGACGCGGTGCAGTTACACTGTCAAAATTATTTTGACAGTAAGGACACACAGGATGCTGAATTTACAGCGGCTGGAGATTTTCGTCGCGGTGGTTAACGCAGGCAGTTTCACCGGCGGAGCAGTCTCCCTCGGGCTCACCAAAGCGGTAGTGAGTTTTAATGTGAAGCAACTGGAAAGTGAAACTGGTGTCGCACTGCTGACCCGAAGTACCCGGCGGCTGGCACTGACGGAATCAGGCGAACGCTTTTATCAACGCTGTCAGGATTTACTGCAGGAAGCCGAAGCGGTGCTCGACGACGTGCGTCGTGATCACGCTGGCCTGAGCGGTCAGTTGCGGATCACCAGTACCCCGGAATACGGCGCGCGCGTGGTGGTTCCGGCGCTGGCGGCGTTTTCTGCACTGCATCCGCAACTGCGCATTCAGCACGTCGCCTCTTCACATCACGACGACCTGATCGCCGGACGTTTTGATCTGGCGATCCGTCTCGGCCAGTTGACTGATTCTAGTCATCACGCCGCCGCACTCGGGCGTTTCGGTATACTGCCGGTGGCATCTCCGGCCTTTTTGCGCGAACACGGAAACATCAGTACGCCGGACCAGTTGGCCGCAAGCCGGTGGATCGCTCACAGCCGTCTGCCGTTACCTATGAGCTGGCCGGTCACTGATGCTCAGGGAAAGCAAAACCCGTTTCGCGTGACGACGCCGCCCGCCATTGTGGCCGACAGCGCCTCGGCGTTGTTAGCCTTTGCGCTGGCAGGCGCAGGCGTCGTCCTGTTGCCGGACTGGCTGGTGCAGCCGGAAATCGACGCACAGCGTTTATGCCATGTGCTGCCCGGTCACCGTTTTCCCCCACAGGGCATTTTCGCGCTGTATCCTAACACCCGTCACGTGCCTGAAAAGGTGCGAAGCTTTATTGATTTTCTGCAAAGCCGGCTGGCGGAGTTCCCCGCCCAAGCTAAGATTTAACTCAGCTCACGGGAGGAAACATTCATTATGATCATAGAGACATCACGGTTGCTGCTCCGGCCTGTTACGGCTGAGGATATTCACACGTTATTTGCTATTTACGGCGATCCGCAAACCAATCTTTTTAACCCGCGCGGGCCATTGCCGGACATCGCGGCAGCACAGGAAAAACTGAACGGCTGGCTGAGGGAATGGCCGGATAATGGTTACGGGCACTGGGCCATTGCGCACAATCATCAACCGGATCAGATTATCGGTTTCGGCGGGCTGGGTATCCGTGAAGGCTACGAAAATCACCGTGTGTTTCTTGGCTATCGCTTTGCGACAACAGCGTGGGGAAAAGGACTGGCAACGGAGTTTGCCAGCACAGCGCTCACCACCGGTTTTGAGAAACTGGGCATACCGCGGATTTCGGCTACCGTACGTGAAAATCATCTGGCTTCACAGCGCGTTCTGGAAAAAATCGGCATGCAGAAAGTGGGTTTTGAGGGCGATCCGCTCCATGGCACGGGCAGTTACCTTTACCGGCAGACCAACCCGCGCACGGTCAGCGGCCCATCGTTCAGCTGACATAAAACCACCTTGGGCGATCGTCCCCGGCCTGAGATCGGAAAATTCTGAGTCTCAGGCATTGCTGGCTTCTTTTTTCTAAAAATACCTGTACAACTTTCCATATCTTGTATAACTTTATAGTCACACAGGCAATCATTACTCACACATCTATTAACATAAGGGTTAATTATGCGTCAGAACAGGCACAACGGAATGGCCCCGGACACGTCTCATTCCTTATACAGTCAGGTCTTTTCTGAAGAGGAAACAATGGGGCGCGTTGTTGTTGAAATTCTTGAGGCAGGAAAGAACCTCAATCGCAAAGCTTTATGTTCAAAACTTTTAAATCGTGTTGAAGCGGCTGGAAGTGAAGAAGAGGAAAAGCATTATATGAAGCTTATCCGTCTGGTACTTGAACGAGATTCATGATCCACCCTGATTAAGATCATAGTGCAACGATTGGCTTCATAGCATTTCAGTTCGACATATTATGCGGGCTTGATTAATTCACAGCCTACCAAATTTTATGCCCTCAGGCGTAAAGTACTAACTCTGAACCTGAAGCTAATCTGCCCAAGAACTTTGGCCGGCATATATTCAGAGGCTGCTAATATGTACAGAAGTAATGAAGAAAGACTGACTGATAAGCTGATAGGTGAGGCCGTAATTTCCTTGCTTAAATCGAAGAACCCGATATCGACTGACAGACTCATTGCACAATTACAGTTTATGGCTGCAAGTGCTGACAACATAAATCGAAAAAGTGCCTGCGAGCGGATTATTAATGAGATCCGCCATGATCTGGCTGATAAACGTGCGCGAATTACCTACGAAGTGCGGGATGTCGATAATGTACGACACTTTTTCAATGCTGAAGGGCCGTCCGATGACAAGAAAAGACATTGATTCATCAAAGAATCATTCGCTAAATCAGGGCGATGCGATGAATTCAAACCCATCCCAGACGATGACAGATTCTGTTTATCACTCAGATGTTTATAACTATTTCAACAATGCGGGCGAACTGTTTTTGAGTGAAACCGAAGTGTTGGGTGCCGCTATTCGCGTCATTCTGGCCGAACAAGGCAAAGTGACAAATAAAGCCATTATATTGCACCTGATTACACAGCTTGAATGCACATCCGATGTGGTGCAATTGGATATTCTGCGTAGTGCACTGGAAATGGTTGTGGGTATGACACCCGAAAATTCCGGCGTCTGATCCCGGCTGATTAGATTTATTATATTTAATAATTTCACGTTCATTTTTGAAAACCGAACGTGACTTCACTCATAAACAGCAAGTGCGGAGGGTATCAAAATGCAAGATGTGTCTTATACTCATGTCAAATTAGCTGATTATATTCTGACAGAAGACCCGGAACTTCTGGTCGGAAATGAAACTGTCATCCGTATTTATAATAATTTAAAAAATCGGAAAGAACGGGTAACCCACAAAGATATTATTCTTTACCTGATTCAAAAAATTGAGCAGGAAAGTGATTCGGGTAAACAGGATGTATACTTAGAGGCACTTGAATACGTCGTATACCGCACTCCTGATGATGATGTCGTATAATATATCACCTGCGTAGCGTTAAGACTTTGCGAATCCGCCGGACAAATATTTTATATTTTTCCGGCGGATTCATTTAATCTTACTGAAATCTTTTATCGGCCTTTTGATATTTAAAGATTTCGGTTTGTTAACAGATATTCCTGCTTAACTTCCGGCCACGCGACAACCGGTGCTCCATTTAGCCTTGGTGAAGCAAACAGTGAGCCCTGGAAATTACACACCCCTGCCGCATCGAGCCACATCCATTCTTCTGCTTTTTCAACACCCGTCGCGATAACCGATATTTCCAAAGAAGAGCAAAACCTGATAATGGCCTGAACAATGGCCTGTTTGGGTCCGCTGGTATGAATGTCACAAATCATATTGCGGTCAATCATAATCTTTTCCGGCTGGCATTGAGTCAGCAACAACAATCCCGCTGATCCTGCGCCGAAATCATCAATCGCCAGTCGCATTCCTGAGGCTTTAAGCTGTTGCAACGCTGTAACGAAATTATCTTCGCGTGTCACGACGCCGTTCTCGGTGATTGCCACGACAATCTGCTCCGGAACCAGACCATGAGCAGTAATCTCATGAACTAAAAATCCGATAGCATCAGGTACCCGGACTAACGTCATAGGCAAAAGTTTGATTGTCAGCGTTTTGTCGCTGATCCCCATCTTCTGTGCCAGTGCAAAAGCCAGCTTTTTGGTTTTCAGGTCAGCTTCATAAATGGTTGTTCTGGAAAGCGCAGAAAAGTACTCCATCGGAGAACCGCCACCTGGACCGCACAGACGGGCTTCGTAAGAGGTAATCTCGCGACTCAGTGGATCAACAATGGGCTGATACGTAAAGCTGTAATCCTTCATCTCGGGAAAGATAAATCCTGCTTCAGGTTTCAGTGACTCATCGGCGATAAAAGACCAGGAATCCGCCGGAAGAATTTCGAGATAATTTTCCTTTTCACGAGCCTGTACAAAGGTGCACAAAAATTGAAGCGCGCGGTCTTCATAGGTCAGCCGGTATTTGGACGTCCCCTTATCCAGCACGGCCTGAAGGACAACATCTTCGTGATGGTGCCTGAGGTCAAAAAGTTCCATCCCCACATTACCGAAGCGGCGCGACGGCGCGTAATCACGCATGAGAACAACGACATTATTGTGCCGCTGATCGCTGCAAATCGTATTATAAACAGCATCGACGGCCGCTTCCGGCCCTTCCAGCAACTGGAAAAAGTGCATTCCGTCAAAAAGCAGAATACCGGTAATACTGTTGCGTTCATTCCCGATGTTGGCTCGCGACACCATCTCTTCCAGAGAAGCAGGCAGGACAGAGTCACTGATGTGGCTGCGGTAGACGAGGGTTAAAAGCATTAAGAAATTCCAGGGCAGGCTTCAGTTATGAACCCCACGATAACAGAAATTTTATTTACGGAAAAATCTCAATTGATTATCTTCGCTAACATATTGTGGTGAAAAAATGCCGTGATGCTCAGGCCTGTGACCATTAAGAGTAATGGCGCGGTTGTCATTTTGGAGGATAATCGCTGACATTCTCTTCATTTACAGGAAACAGGGCATGACTCAACAACCCGCACCAGAAGATTTTTACAGCGAAAAATACGGCCTGACCCGTACCCATTCAGAAATCATCAACGCCGCACAGCATGTCCGGCCGGGTAAAGCACTGGATTTAGGCTGTGGCAGCGGGCGTAACTCGCTGTATCTGAACCTGAAAGGGTTTGAGGTGACGGGCTGGGATAACAACGCCATAAGCGTCGCAAAAGTGAATGATATTATCGCGGCGGAATCACTGAATAACATCAATATCAGCGAAGCTGATCTGAACACGCACCGTTTCAGCGGTGAATATGATTTTATCTTTTCCACCGTGGTCATGATGTTTCTGCAACGCGACAGCATCCCGCACATTATTGAAGACATGCATGCGGCCACCAACACGGGCGGTTATAACCTGATTGTTGCCGCCATGGACAGCCCGGATTATCCGTGCCCGCTGCCCTTCCCGTTCACCTTCAAGCCGTCAGAACTGCGTGATTATTATCGCGGCTGGGAAATCGTGAAATACAACGAAGATGTCGGCGAACTGCATAAACGCGACGAAAACGGAGACCGTTACAAGTTGCGGTTTGCGACGCTGCTGGCAAGAAAAATCTGATATCCATCAGTCCTTCGCAGGCAAACCCTGCATACCCTGGCTTTTCGACTAAACTTAAATTCCACCCAAAAAGGAGCACGATATGTCATCACAAGACTTTGATAAAGATCCTAACCGTGTGGAAGATAAAGTAGAAAACACGGTTAACCAGTTTGCCGGTGAAGCGCAAAAGCAATTTGGAGATTTTGTTGACTCTCCGAAACATCAGCTTAAAGGTGCTGCACGCAAATACTCCGCGCAGGCGAGTGAAGCAGTTTCTGACGTGGCGGATAAAATCAAAGAAAATCCGCTGTCGGGATTGATTGCTGCCGGTGCGATTGGCGTGGTTCTGGGGCTACTTTTAGGCCGCAAATAACCGTCCGGGAGAAACAGATTTCTCCTACACAAATTATTCACAAAAAAAGGGTATGATCTTGTCTTCTGTAGCAATCTACAGATTATTCAGACATTCCCCTTGTAGCAAATCCAATACCCGTCTCCCCTGACGGGTATTTTTTCGCCAGCTTGCGTGAATCATTGCCCTTTACCGACCAGCTGAGCGGCTTTCACGAAAATTTCATCTTCCACACCGTCCCCTTTTTTACGCCCGAGCCGCCGCAGTTCATCAATGATGCTCTCCCGGTTAATAATCGTTCCGCTGGAAATTAACCCCATAACAGCCGCACCAATGGCCAGCCCGATCAGGCCTGTCTTTTCGCTTTCGTCCTTCATGATGACCCCGGTAAATTATTCGAATTTTTCAGATAACGCTCAGTATCTATAGCTGATGTAATGCCATTTGTCAGAAATTCGGGCACAGCCGGGATCGCATTTTTCTATCAGGGTTAAGGGTATCCAGCATCCGGCTGGCATAGCCTGAGACGGAGAAATTCCGCCTTGTCAGCAGTCTGTAAAAGACCTATATTTAGACCGAAGCCTCGACAGGAGCAGTAAAACATGCAAATACAGACCATCAGCTTCGTGAAGAAGCATGCCGCTGCGCTTGATTTATCACAACCTATACTGGTCACTCAGAATGGTGAACCGGCTTATGTGATTGAATCCTATGAAGACAGGCAAAAAAGGGATGAAACCATCGCTTTACTCAAGCTGCTGACACTGGCAGAAAATGATAAAGCTGAAGGCCGGACATTGACGAGGGAACAGTTGTTAGCAGATCTCTACTGATGAGTCACTCATCTCATCGGCTCATTATTGGGATCAATTTATGTCTGCCACGAAAAGTAAAATTACGATTGAGTACCTGCAAACTGTAAAGCTATCCATTGATGAAATCGCTTCGTTCCAGACCTCACAGGGAAACGACCCTTTAAAGATCATCAACGCTGTATTAGATGAGTTTGAAACAAAAGTGAAAGTATTTCCTTTGTCCTGCCCGGTTTCACCTGATCTTGCAGCGCTGGGGATTATCAAGTATCGAGAATGCAATACGTTGAGCGGTTATCGCATCATATATACCTATGATGAACCGGCAAATTTGATCTCTGTTTATGTGCTGCTTTCGCAGCGGCAAAATGTTCAGGCGCTGCTGTTTAAAAAGTTGATCATGGGCTAACAACGCAAAAGCCACGCAAACATCGCGTGGCTTTTTTCAGAACGTCATCATCTGTTAAATCATCAGTTCTCCAGCTGGTACGTCAGCGTAATCTCGGCTTTCAGAACCTGTGAAACCGGGCAGCCAGCTTTGGCTTTTTTGATGATTTCATCGAATTTATCTTTATCGATGCCTGGCAACTTCACTTTGCTGTCGAGCGCGATTTTGGTGATCGCAAAGCCGCCATCCACTTTATCGAGTGAAACATCTGCGACAGTATCGATGCTTTCCGGCGTGTGCCCCGCTTCGCCGAGCATCAGCGAGAGCGCCATGGAGAAGCAGGCTGAGTGCGCCGCGCCAATCAGTTCTTCCGGGTTAGTGCCTGGCTTACCTTCAAAGCGGGTGTTGAATCCATAGGGTTGTTCCTTCAGGGCACCGCTTTCAGAAGAGATGTAACCTTTACCGTGTTTAATATCGCCTTCCCAGTGTGCCTGTCCTTTCTTATGAATGGTCATATTTTCCTCCGGTTTGCATTACATTAACGTTAAGTATAGCTTCTGATCGGTGATCCGCGAGGATGGCCGGGCTATGCGGTCTGCGGGTAACTTTTCCATAAATCACAACAAAATAGATAACCGAGGAATAAAGCATGTTTAAACCGCAAGATGTTGTTCAGTCCAAAACCGGCGGCCCGAAAATGATCGTCCGTCGTGTTGAAGGCGACACGCTGTGGTGCTCGCGTACGGACGACTTTTCTGCCACTGAAATTGAAGTAAAAGCGGACACCGTGGATCTGTATCACGAAGACGGCGATTTTGGCGTGTGCTGATCACTCCATCAATTTATCCCTCAAGGCTGCCACGGCGGCCTTTTTGTTTTCGCCAGATTGCCAAAAAGCAAAACATGAATTAATATTCGATATTATTAAATAATAATTCACGAGAACAATGATACATGGACGCCAGCATTCCGGTAGAGAAACAGTTTCAGGCCTATAACCACCACGATCTCGATGCCTTTTCCGCCTGCTACAGCGAAGACTTTACCGCCTATCGCATGCCCAATATGCTGCCTTCCTTAGAGGGGATAGACGCACTCAGAACGTTCTATAAAAACCACCGGTTCAACAACAGCGCATTACGTGCTGAGCTGATCTCACGAACCGTGCTGGGCAATAAAGTATTTGACCATGAAATGATCTACGGAATTTATGAGACCCCCGTCAACAGCATTGCCGTGTTTGAAGTCGAAAACGGGCTGATTAAGACAGCCTGGTTCTATTTTGAATAATCATGCATTTTTTGTGACTGGAAGTATTCATTGGTTGCGGATGGATATCCTCAATCATAATTTCCAATTATGTAAAATTCTGAATATAGTGGTCGGAAATTACTGAGAATAATCTGATCAAGGGACCGGCCATAATGAATAAGCCTTTTGCGTGGATGTCTGTGTTTGTTGCCGCCGCATTTTTAAGCGGATGCGCGCAGCCAACAGTTAAAAACACTGAGCAGGATCAGTCAGCACTGAATACCCGTTGCTACAGTGAGTTCAGGGCACTTCAGACGCTGGATAAACAAGCTTTCAATGTTTATAAGCAACAATTTAGTCAGCTCAACGACGCATATGCAGTTTATAAAACCAATGCTTCGCTGATTAACAAAGACTCCAAAGAAATGTTTGCGCTTGAATTAAAAGATAAGCAGACACTTATCTGTGCCCGAGTTAAAAGCGCCGTGTTCAATAACATGAATCAGCGTTCTCAGATGCTCAACGATATCTAACAGAATCAGACATTGAATCCTGGGATTTTATAATCTCAGGATTCAATGATTACTCTACCATCCTGCCCGCATTACCAGCCTTTCACCGCATCCCCGTGATAGATAGCGTCCGCCGCTTTCACTGTGGCATCCGTCTGATAAGCCTCAACCAGTTCCTTTACGGCCTGGCTGTCTTTGTTATCTTCACGTGCCACGATGATATTCACGTAAGGTGAATCTTTATCTTCGACAAACAGGCCATTTTTGCCCGGCGTCAGCCCGACCTGTCCTGAATAAGTGGTATTGATGATCGCCAGTTCAATTTTGTCGTCATCAATGGCGCGTGTCAGTTGCGGCGCTTCGATCTCAACAATTTTGAGATGCTTTGGATTTTCAATGATATCCAGAGACGTCGGCAGCAAACCTACGCCCTCTTTCAGTTTGATCAACCCTTCTTTTTGCAGCAATAACAGCGAACGGCCAAGGTTAGTCGGGTCATTAGGCACCGCAACCTGCGCGTTATCACTGAGCTGATCAATGGATTTTATCTTGCGGGAGTATCCTGCAATCGGATAGACGAAGGTTTTCCCCACTTCCACCAGCTTATAGCCGCGCTCTTTGATCTGCTTATCCAGATAGGGACGGTGCTGGAACGAGTTTACATCAATGTCGCCGCTGCTCAGCGCCGAGTTTGGCAACACGAAATCGTTGAAGGTCACGACTTCCACATCAAGGTTATATTTGTCTTTAGCAGTCTTTTTGATGGTTTCCCACATCTGCTGATCGATACCCGCGCTGATACCCACTTTAATGTGGTTTTCCTGCGATTTTTGATCACAGGCACTCAGCGCCAGTGCGCCCACCAGAGATAATGCCAGAACTGAAAATTTTAGTGTTATGCGCATAACGGTTTTACTCTTTCCGTGAATAATTAAAAGGTTGAAACAGCATCGCTGAAGATCTCAGTGTTTCAAAGCCTGTCGGGATGCGCAAATACGAAAAAGAAATAACCTAGAGCGGGAATGCTGCCGGAAATAAAACTCAACAACAGTTGAGTTTTATTTCCCTTATCTCTGACAAAACCCGCTGTACGCAGGTTTCGGCAGGAGGATTTTCTTATGTGGAAAGATTTCCTGATCGTAAACCGATCATTTGCCCGCCGCGTGTAATACCGCAGGTTGCGGGCGGGACAGGAAAATGGTGATGCCCGCCAGCAATGTCAGCACACCGCCGAGCAGGAAGGCACTGCTGACGCCCGCGCTGTCAGCGAGGATCCCGCCAAACAATGCGCCCAGCGCCAGCGACGTCTGGAAGACACACACCAGCAACGCCGAACCGGTTTCAAACAACGCAGGCGACGCCTGATACGTCCAGATATTCAGACACACCGGCAGCGCACCAAACGCCAGTCCCCAGAGGATCACCAGTGCACAGGCCAGTGCCAGCGGCACCGGGAACAGCGACAACACCAGTACCGAGGCGCTGAGCAGCAGCATATTGAGCATAAACGCTTTCTTTACACCGAGCTCACGGACAGTAATTTCCGTGGTAAGCGTGCCTAATAACCCCGCCACACCGTAGCCCATCAGTAACAAAGAAATATTGCTGGCTGAAAGATGCAGGCTAAACCGCAGCCACGGCTCGAGGTAGGTATATGCCGCGAAATGACCGCCTGCCATAAATACGCCAATGATCAGTGCGTAGCGGATCCCCGCGACTTTCGTGACGCTGAGCATCGCACGCAGGCCGATAGAGTGTTGTGCCGGCAGCGAAGGCAGCGCCAGCCATTGCAGCACGAAAAACGCCAGCGCCAGCACGGCGTTAAGCATAAATGCCATGCGCCAGCCGAACAGATCCCCGATAAAGGCGCCCGCCGGGACACCTGCGACCGTGCCGACCGCCACGCCCGCAGTGATCAGCGAAATGGCCCGGGCGCCCTGCTCCTCTGACACCAGCCGCCGCCCGGAAGGAATAGCAAATGACCAGAAACCACCGACACCGATGCCCAGAATTATGCGTCCGATCAGCAGAATGTTGAATGACTGCGCCATCACGGCGATACCGTTGGCCACGATCACCGTCGCGGAGAGCAATAATAATAAGGTGCGGCGATCCATTTTTCGGGCAAACAGCATGATCAGTGGCGCAGAAATCGCGGCAACTAAACCGGGCAACATCACTGCCAGACCGGCATGCCCTTCAGTGACACCCAGAGATTGCGCGATGGGCGACAGTAAACCGATCGGCAGAAATTCGGTATTAACCAGCGCGAAGGTGCCGCAGGCCAGTGAGAAAACCGCCAGCCAGCGGCGGAATGCAGAAGTTTCTGGCCGGGTGTCCAGCGATGAGCACTCAGTCATTTTATGATCCTTAGCAAGGTGAATTATTTCGAAGGTGTTGTTTTAGTATTTGAACGTAATAAACGTGATCACCATCACAGGGTCAAGCCCTTTTCATAATGACTGCCGGGGTATTTCTTATGCACCTGCCAGATAAGCCAGTCTCCGCCTGCGATGCAGGCTGCAGAGGCGCGCGGAGGTTCAAACGGAAAAGGCACATACAGATAACGCGGACAGGAAATGACTCCACATATAAGTATGTTGTAACTAAATTACACAAAAAGAGATCAACCGCCGGATGCGGCGGCGAATAACGTGACGGGGAAAGGGCGTTTCAGGGTTAATGCGACACAGATTTAGAATAAAGCTGGATGAACATAATGCCGACAGCGATGCAGCCCATGCCAATCAGCGCCGGAGTATCAAGCCGCTGTTTGTAGATGAAGAATGACATGGCCGAAACAAGGAAAATCCCCATGCCTGCCCAGATAGCGTAGGCGATACCGATATTCATCACTTTAACGACCTGAGAAAGTCCATAAAAGGATATGGCATAACCGACGACCACAATGACGCTCGGCACTAACCGGGTGAATCCATCAGACGCCTTCATCATGGTCGTCGCCAGTGTTTCAGCGCAGATAGAAACAGCAAGGATGAGATATATTTTGAACATAAGACCTTCTCAATATGAGATTTATAAAAATAAAGCATTACCCCACAGAGTCTTACATTAAACCGTCTTAACGGCAATCATGCCGGGTTTTACTGTTGTCATAAAAATAACCGGGTACGAATACTCCGAATGGCCGGAAATTATTATGTCAGCGCCCTGCCACAACGCCGGTGTGCTTCTCCCGCTTTATGATTTTCTTCTTTTATTGCAGGCGCAATTTCAAGCAAATCTTTCCTGATACGGCGGATATCATGTCAGTTCGAAGTTTTTAAAGTGGCGAAACCAATGACTATTTCATCGACAACGAAAGAATTTATACTCTCATGCTTAGAGAAAGTGGGTGTTGACAATAGAAAGTTGGCGGCTATTGCACAGGGAGCTGATATCTACGGGCCTGAAGGGTTACTGGACTCAATCCATTTAGTGGGCTTTATCGCAGAGATGGGCGAATGGATGGAAGCCAGAACCGAGGTTTCCGGGAGTTTTTTTGATATCCTCGATGGCGATCTTTTCGAAAACTTCAAAAATATCAATCAGATTGAATCACTGTTATCCCGGAGGTTTAGCGATGTCAGCTTTTCCTCCTGATAGCCAGTTTATCAGTACAGAAAAAATCGATGACATTCCTTATCAGCGTCTGGCTGACAGGGTGCCGACGCCGTTTTATGCCTACAGCGCCTCGCAAATAAAGGCCGACTTTTCAGCATTAAAAAAATCACTTCCGGATGAGATTCATTATTTTTATTCGCTCAAAGCTAATCCCAATAAAACACTGGTTCAATTGTTAAACCGGGAAGGAACAGGCTGTGAAGTGTGTTCTCTGGCAGAACTGGAAACAGTGATAAGTCAGGGTGTGCCCCCGGAGGATATTATTTTTGTGGGTCCCGGAAAATACATTGCTGAATTAACCCAATGTTGTCGCATCGGTATTAAAGCTGTCGTCATCGAATCCATTGAAGAAATAAAACTTCTGAATGATATTGCTGCCAGCATGGGCGTTATACAAACCATCGCCTTGCGCATCAACCCTGAGTTTACGGGCGAAAAAGCCAAACTGGTGATGAGCGGCAAACCACGGCAATTTGGCATCGACGAACAACTTTTACCGCAGGCATTTGCCTGCGTCGCGCAGCAGGAAAATTTACGACTGGCGGGGATCCATATTTATCTCGGTACACGGATCCTCGACTGGCAAGCGCTGGCTAAAAATACCCTGAATATTCTGTCACTGGCGGGATCTTTGCAGGAGATCTACAAGGTCGATTTTGATTTTGTCGATGTCGGCGGGGGTTTTGGCGTCAGGTATTTTGATAAAGAAAAGCCACTGGATATTGTTGCGCTCGGTGGCGCGTTAGCGCCCGTTATCCGCAATTATCATGACAAATTTCCGCGCTGTAAGATCATCGTCGAACTGGGCAGATATCTGATTGCCCGCGCAGGCATTTTCGTCACCCGCGTTAATTATCTTAAACCCTCCCGGGACGAATGGTTCGCGGTGTGTGATGGCGGAGCCAACTGTCACGGCAGCGCCGCTGGCATCAACTCACTGATCCGGCGTAATTTTCCGATGGCCCGTCTGGGTGAAACCCGTGCCGGGACACAACATCGTTATCAGGTCACCGGCCCGCTTTGTACCCCCACCGATATATTAGGTGAAAACATTATGCTGGCGGAACTGCATCCGGGTGACCTGATCGGCATCGGACATTCAGGCGCATACGGGGCCAGTGCTTCACCCGTCAACTTTTTAAGTTTTGGTCATCCCGCCGAAATTCTGGTGGAGAAAGGTCAGGCTTTCCTTATCCGAACCGCAGATAGCATTGAGACATTATTGGCACCTCAGATATATCAGCCTTTATCTGTCGGAAATGCCTGAGGAATCTGTATGTCTCTGGAATTTTCAGCATCCAATATTCTTTGGCATGAGTTTGAAAAAAATAACAATCCTTCTGCTACGGTGGAGAGTGAACAACTGGATAAAGTTAAAAGTTTTGTTAACGCTTTTTTTCAGTCACATTCCCGCACCAGCGAAGCCCAGCTTCAGCCCGTCTCCCGTTGGGTTAACTCTCAAAACCTGACATTCACGACGATGCTCAAAAAACTGGTGACCCAGTTGGAAGAGCAGGCGCTCGTCAATGACCTGGATTTGGTGGTGCTGACCCACTGGACGCCCGATGCTGAAATTGGCGCTTCAGTGACCAATGCCATTATTTATGAAACCGGTTCTCATAACGCTTTTGGTATTGCCATCAGCGATCATGGCTTAAGCAGTGGATTTGTCGCGTTGCAAATCATTGAAGATTACCTGGAAGATATCGGCGGGGACAAACGTCCGCGTAAAGCCCTGCTGATGATGGCAGATCAGGATGCGATTCTGTATGACAGCCCTTATCTCGCCAATTTCCACCCCGCGGCCAGTTGCTGTTTGCTCCTTTTACAAAGCAACGCGACCCACGAACCCCATAAGGTCGCCGGTAATATTACCTTTAAAAATTATCAGAAAACCTCGCTGCCGGTTTCAACGGCGGACATTTATCCCCTGCTTTCCACGCTGAAGATGTTCAGTGCCGCTGAAAACGCATTGCCGCTGATTATTCTGACCAGCAAATCGTTTTCACAGGTTCTGCATCGGGATGCCAACTTCTCGGGTGTCAGGATAGAAACCTGGGACGATGCTTTATTGTCTTCAGCACCCTGGGTGTTATTAAAAAAGCTGGCACAGGAAAATACGCGGTTCTTATTAATGATGCCGGAAGGGAAGAATATGATCTTCGCCAGTTTTGTGATGGAGAACTGAAGGTGTATATCCATGCCATCACAAGCCTGATAGCTCCGGTTCTTACCCCGCTCTCCCTGCTGGAAAAAAAATACCGCTGGGGAGAACGGAATCATAAAATTTTTAGCCGTTTTCATAAGATGCAATCTGCCAGTCTGTTTGCTGATGAAACATTGCCGGATCTGCTCTCCGACCTTCTGCAAAAATTACGCGCTGAATGCGACCCCGGTTTATTTCGCCAAATCCGCTATGTCGCCTGGGCGCATTCTCTGCACGCCACAAGCCCGTTTGACCGGATGGAAGAACTGTCCACGGTATTTCAGACGTTTTTTGGCGATCAGGAGATCGAATTTTTTTCTGCGACACAGGCTTCCTGCGCTTCAGGTCTGGTGAGTTTGAAATATTTGCAGGCGAAAATGCGCGCCGCACAGCAGAACACTCTCTCTGAGAAAAATGGCTCTGAGAACTGTGGCTCTGAGAACCAGGCCTCTGTCTGCGGGGTGCTGATCACCGGTGAAAAATGTTTTCACCGCACGGTGCAATATGTCGATCAGAATGGTTATTTTGGCGAAGCCTTTTGCGCCACGCTGGTTGGCATGACCCCTTCTCCTCATTCGCTGCATCTGCGCGCACTACATTTACAACAACTTGGGGCTTATGGCACGCGGATGCGGGAAACGGATCGCGAAAGTGAAAATGCCTATGACCACGCATTTTTGCCGGTGATGACCGAAACCATTCAAAAAACGCTGGCGTGCGCGGGACGTAAACCGGAAGAACTCAGCGCCGTGCTCCCTTACCACATCAGCCCGGTGACCTTTGACCGCCTTGCTGATCGCAGCGGGTTTAGCCGGGACATCGTATTCCGCCATAACCTCTACACACTCGGTCACTGCTTTTGCAGCGATGCGTTTCTCAATATCAAAAGCCTGCTTGCCTGTGGGGATAATGCCGTCAGAGCGCGGTGCATTCTGGCTCTGGCCTCAGGCGTGGCGGGCACCTTTGGCGCAATGGTTCTCGAATCAGACAATGAGGATATTCCATGAGCACAACCCATTTAACGCAGTGGCTGGCCCGTGCTGCACAGGCTTTTCCCGAGAAAACCGCCCTGGTTGCCGGTGATGAAGAGATAAGCTGGTCAGCACTGTTCCAGCGGGTCATGAAAACGGCCACCTGTTTGCAACAGCATCACATTAAACGGGGCGATCGGGTGGTGGTCTGGCTGCCGAACAGTATCGACTTTGTGGTGTGCTTCTGGGCGGTTCAGCACCTGCAAGCCATTTTTGTCCCTCTTAACCCTGACACGCCCGTCGCGCGCGTGGGCTGGATATGCAACAACGCCGAAGCCAGTTTGCTGATCAGCAGTGCAGATCAGGCGGATGCGCGGGTCACGGCTTGTGCAGATCACGCCCCGTATCCGGTGCTGTTTGACAAGCCGGGCACAGAAAGTCTGATCCGCCCGGCGTTACTTTCATTACAGCAGATCGCGGCGCAGGCAGACGTCACACCGCTTGTGCCGGAAGACGCGCTGGATATCGATCTGGCCTGCCTGATTTACACATCCGGTTCCACCGGAGATCCGAAAGGCGTCATGCTGACCCAGCGCAATATGTTGAGCGCGGCGACATCCGTCAGCACCTATCTGGATCTGAGGGCAAGCGATCGGATTTTCTGCACGATCCCGATGAGTTTTGACTACGGGCTTTATCAGGCCATCATGGCCACCAGAGTGGGCGCGACGCTGATTATCGAAAAAGATTTCAGCCGTCCGTTGTTTGCCCTCAAACAACTGGTGAAACAGCGGGCATCGGTTTTGCCGATTGTCCCCACGATGCTGGCCCTCATTGCCCCTCTGGCAAAACGTTATGATTTTTCATCCGTGCGTAAAATCACGAATACGGCTGCCGCGTTGCATTCCAATGATATTGATACGCTGATTGCCCTGTTCCCTCAGGCAGAAATTTTCTCTATGTACGGGCTGACGGAATGCCATCGCTGCACCTGGCTCCCGCCAGCGATGTTGTCGACACATAAAGAGAGCGTCGGTTACGCCATCCCGAATACCGAACTTTGGGTGGTGGATGACAACGGTGTCCCGCACCGCAGCAATGCCACGGGCGAGCTGGTTATTCGTGGCGCGACGGTCATGCGCGGTTACTGGCGCAATGAAGAACAGACGCAAAAGAAATTACGTCCCGGCCCGCTGCCCGGCGAATCCGTGCTGTATACCGGAGACATCTGCCGGCTGGATGAGCGTGGCCTGCTTTATTTTGTCGCCCGCAAAGATGACATTCTGAAAACCAACGGCGAAAAAGTGGCGCCGCGGGAAGTCGAAGGCGTGCTCAAACGCATCCCCGGGGTCGGACAGGTGGCGGTGATTGGCGTCCCTCATGCCATTTACGGTGATGAGATCGTCGCCTGTATTGAATGTGTGACGGCGCCCGATATTGCCCTGCTCAAAGCCTTCTGTCAGACCCATCTCGAAAGCTACAAGCGCCCTCACCGCTATTATTTCAGTGAGGCGTTACCCAAAAATAATAACGGAAAGATTGATCGTAACCGGTTGCCTGAACTCCTGTTACAGCGCTTCCATGATGTTCAACTTGAATCCGTAAAATCATAAGGAAATCATTATGTTTACTTCAACAATCATTGAAGCCATCGGCTTAGTGCTGGAAAGTTCTCATCTCTCAGAACTGCATGCAGAAACACATCTGGAACGCGATTTAGGCTTTGAAAGCGGACTGTATATTGAACTGATTATGTATCTGGAAGAGAAAGTCGACGGGCTGATCCTGGATCCGGCCACGCTGGAATTTGAGCATTTTGAAACCGTGGGCAGCTTATCGAGATTCATTCAACTGCAACTCGCGAACCGGGCTGCCTGAATGGAACAATGGGCAGAGGTTATCGCGATTTTCATGCGTTTCCGGCACCGGCCCGAACTTGCCTGGTGCCATGGTACACACCGTCGCGATTATGCCACGCTGAGTCAGCGCGCAATGGATCTCGCCGTGCAGATCCGCCAGCATCAGACAGACACTGACCGCCATGTAAAACCGGTGCTGGTATACGGGCATAAGTCGTTCGATTTTGTTGCCGCCTGGTGGGCATGCCTGCTCTGCGGCTGCCCGGTGGTGCCCGTTGAATCGGATAACAGCCCGGAACGCGTGGAGAAAATTGCGCTCACCCTCGGCGCAGCTCTGCTGCTGAATACGACGGCGACGCCGGTTCAGATGAACGCGGTCAGGGTACTCAACACGGCGGAAATTAACGGGTCTGTCTGTACGGATGCCACACTGCATGCGCTGCTGAGTGAAAGCCGCCAGCGTTTGCAGGATGTCCCCGGCGAACCGCTGGCTTACATCATGTTTTCCTCCGGCACCACCGGCGAGCCGAAAGGGATCCAAATCACCCTGCGCAATATGGTGAATTTCATTCACTGGATCCGCGAAGATTTTCCACTGGACGGTGCCGTCACCGGCAATGTTCGCTACTGCTTTGATGTTTCCTTATTTGAAATCTGGTTAGCCTGGGTTTTCCTGCAACCGCTGTCGGTGCTCGATCACCGCGAACTCATCAGCACCCGCAAAATGATTGCACAGCATGCAGAAACCGGTGTTGTCTGCTGGGTATCCACGCCTTCGATTATCCGCCTTTATCTGCTGGACCCCACGTTCAGTGCCGCACAACTTCCCCTGCTCAGGCGGTTTATTTTTTGCGGTGAAACACTGACAAAAGACATCGTCACACAGCTATGGACACGATTTCCCGATGCCGGCGTGATAAATACCTATGGCCCGACGGAATGCACGGTTGCGGTGACCTCGGTGCTTATTACACCTGAAATGATCAGCGACCCGCTACCCTTGCCGATTGGCGCGGCCAGACCGGGCGCGGTACTCAGCCTGCACGAACAGGAAAGTGACAGCGGCCGGGGCGAGCTGTTAATCAGCGGCACCTGCGTCGGGCCAGGCTACCTCAATGCACCGCTGAAACAGCAAACACAGTTTATCCGCCATGCCGGGCAAAATGCCTATCTGACCGGTGATATCGGCCAGGCGAAGGGAGATTGTTACTATTTTCTTGGCCGCGAGGACGGGGAAGTCAAGATCCAGGGACACCGCATCGATCTCTATGAAATTGAGCATTTCCTGCGTAGCCAGAATCTCGTGTCGGATGTCGTTGCAGTGCCTTTTTTACGCAAAGGCAATGCCGAGGCCATCCTGGCCTGCGTGATCCTCAATGATTCCTGCACGCTTTCAGCGCTGGGCCACGCGATGCAGGCACATTTCCCGCCGTGGTCGATCCCCCGTTACTGGTATGCCATTCCTCATACTATTTTGAATCATAACGGAAAACTCGACCGCAGCGCGGCGCGTGATCTGGCACTGGATAAAGGGGAGAGATATGTTTTTATCGCAAATCAGACCGCTGTTTGAGCGGCTTCGCAACCGTGATGACGCCATCGCGCTGATTAATCAGCAAGGCACCTACAGTTTTGCTGAACTGGGCGCACGGACGGCCGCCATCGCCCATTTTCTTACCCCTCTGGCGGGTCGCAATGTGCTGATCTACGGTCATAAACAACTCGATGCGGTCGCCGCTATTCTGGCCTGCATCAGTAAAGGCTGTTGCTTCACCTTTGTGGATCAGGCAAATCCGCCGTCCAGAATTGAAAAAATAGCCCGGATGACGCGCACGGAAGTGATCATCACCACTCTGCCGCACCCCCTCGCCGGGCTGGAGCAATGGCCGCAGTGTGTCAGTGCTTCACTGGCTGACATTTCTCCTGCAACGCTGCCCGCTGAACCGTCATTAACCCAATCTCTTTTCTATATCCTTTCCACCTCGGGCAGCACCGGTGAGCCTAAAGGCGTTATGGTCAGTTATGACAATTTTGCCGCTTTCAGCGCGTGGTTCGCACCGCAAGTCACCGGCGGAACGGACAAGGGCTGCCATATTAATCACGCCTGTTTTTCTTTTGATATGGCGATCCTCGATCTCATTCCGGTTCTCAGCCGCGGGCAGACCGTGCTGATGCTGGATCATTGCAATAATGTTTTGCCCCGGCAAAACATCAGGCTGATGACAAGAGAGCCAGATGTGGCCGTCACCAGTTGGTTTTCAACACCCAGTTTTGCTGAACTCATGCTTAAAGACGCGCTATTCAGCCACGTTAAGTTCCCCGCCCTGAAGCGTTTTTATATCGGCGGTGAACGGGTTGCACCAGGTTTGATCACACAGTTACAGACGCGTTTTCCGGCGCTTGAAGTGATGCACGCTTATGGCCCGACCGAGACAACCTGCGTGACGCATACGCATCTTTTGTCCCAGCCGCTACACCATCAGGCGGGGTTATTGCCGCTGGGCAAGCCGCAAGGGCTGAACCGCATTCGCATCGTCGATGCGGCCGGTCATCCGGTTTCTGCCACAACGGTAGGTGAAGTCAGGCTTTACGGCCCTCAGGTTTCACAGGGCTATCTGCCGGAGGATCACCCCCGCAATCAGGCTTTTGCTGAGGATGAATGGGGACGCTATTACGCCACGGGCGATCGCGGTTTTGTCGACGAAAACCAGTCACTGTTTATTTGCGGCAGAGATGACGGACAGTTTAAGTTGCATGGCAATCGCATTGAGCTGGCAGAAGTAGAATCCGCCGTGTGCCGAAATGCCAACGTGATCCAGTGCTGTCTGGTACCGCTCGAAGAACAGGGAAAAGTGACCGACCTGCAACTGTTTGTACAACTGCATGATGACAATGCGCTGCAGCGGCAAGCCTTACGCCATTTCTTGTCCGGGCAACTACCGGGATACATGATCCCTAAACAACTGGTCTTTTGCCAACACTTCCCCCTGACATTGCATGGCAAAATAGACCGGCAGGAACTCGTCCGGCAATACGCGGTTTCTGACAGTTTTTAATCGACATCCTGCAATCACATATAAAAAATCCAACGTAATTGCTGAGAAAATACCCGGCATCAATTTATCTTCATGATGATGAAGGCCATATAATTTTATGACGGGTTAACGGGGTTATAATGCGTTTCGATCATACCGGTTATGTCGTATCAGATACCGATGCAACCGTCGCGGCTATTAAACTCTTTTTCCCCGTGACCGTCAGGTATAAAGAACAGATTCATGCTCAGCGGGTGTTAATCACGTTGCTGTCCACGGCAGAGGGAAATAACCAGGTCGAACTGGTTGAGCCATTGCCAGATAATATTCATCTGCAAAGTATGCTGGATAAATCAGGCAAGTCATCTCTGCCTTATCATATTTGTTTTGTTGTCGATGATTTTGACCAGCAATATCAAACCATGAAATCCGCAGGCTGGATGGTATTAACGCGCCCGTTTCATGCCTTTAATAATCATCACCGCGCCAGCCACCTTTATCATCCTGATGCCGGAATCATCGAAATCATGTCGGGGTCGCTATGAAATCATTTTACGATCACCCATCAGACGCGGATGTTTTCACGCCGGATGCCCAGGCGCAGGCGATTGCCGATAAGCTCCGCCAGATAACCTCGCCGGACGACACGCGGGCGGTCATCAGCCAGTGGTCGCAGGCTGCGGCGTTTAATCTCCTCGGCGTGCCTGCTGAATACCCGTCACACAAGCCACATCTTCAGGCTTATCAGCACATCCGTTTGACTGAGCGCTACCGGCTCTATGAAAAAGTGGCCTTTATCTCCCCGATACTCATGTTTTCGGCTCCCGGTCCCGGCATGGCGGCTTTTGCCGTCTCCGGGCTGGGGACAGAACAACAACAGGATGCTTTTTTTAGCCGCTTTCAGCAGACCTTATGCTGGTCATGTTTTGCGATGACTGAACCGGCGCAGGGAAGCGATGCAGGTGCCATGGAAACCGCGGCGTCGCCGGTTGACGGCGGGTATCTGCTCCGCGGGAGAAAAATGTTCATCGGCAACGGCATGATTGCCGATACCGGTGTGATATTTGCCCGCACAGCACCCGGACCTCTGGGTATTAATGCTTTTATTTTTAATCCGCAGTCAGCAGAAATTTCCCGCTACGCACTGGAATTAAACGGGTTGAAAGGCACTAACCTTGCGCACATGCAGTTTGATGATCTGTTTATCCCTGAAGCAGACATGTTGGGCAGGCATCTGAAGCCGACGGAGCGGTTTGCAAAATCCGCCATCGCCACATTCGATGCCCTGCGTCCTTGCGTCGGCGCGCTGGCGCTGGGTGTCGCGCGGCGCGCACTGCACGAATGGCAACATGAGCGGCGACTGACACCTTCGCAGTCTGCCTGGCTGTCGCAGATGGAACGCCGCTGGCTGGTGGTCTATCACCACGGGCTGCGGGTCTGCCAGCAAACCGAAGATAAGCTTGCGCCGGAAAATCATCCCGGAATGGTAAAAACCAGTTGCGTGATCCTGGCGGAAGAGCTGATCTGCGGACTGATTCACCGTACACCGGCCAGAGATATGCGTCTGTTAAACACGCTATGGCAGGCCTTCCGGGATGTGAAAGCCTTTGAATACACTGAGGGAACGCGGCAGATCCACCGTTTAAATCAGGGGTTTTCCCAGCCGCAAGAGGTGAACACATGCCTGTAACCGTCACCTTGCTCGGTCAGGGCACGATAACGGTTCTTACCCGCAGCCAGGCCGTCACACCGGACAGCCGGCATTTCATTGCTTCAGAACTTTTGGCGACAGAACACAGGGCGGCGGGCAACTGGTATCATCACTGGCCTGAAGAGGATTGCGGAAACCGTCTGCATGCTAAAGCCCTGATCACGCTTTGCCAGCACCATGTTCTCTCCTCTTCGGAGAGTCTGCTGGTCTACGATTCACGGTATCCGGCCGCACGCGGCGCCACCCCTTTACTGCAAAGTTTGCTGTGCCACTGCCCGGAATTTTCCGAAGCCTGGGGGATTTGCAGTGGCCGTTTTGATCCCGGTGAGGCGTACAGGCTGGCTCAGACCCTGATGCAGGAGGAATGCCGCTTACTTTATCTCTACGACCCGATACAAAGGCTGAGTCAGGATCCCACGCCTCAGGAGTCAGAATTGCACTATCTGATTTTCTCGGCACGGATGTTGAGAAAGTAATGGATAATTTGCTGGTTTCGCTGACAGATAAGCTGTCAACCCCGGCTGTTTTTCCGATGCGTCCCTCAGAGGTGCAGCAGCTCGCCCTGATGAGAACGGAAACAGTGCATTGCGGGCCATATCGCAGCCGGGTGCTGATCAGTCAAGGTCCGATGCAGGCGGCAAAAAAAGCGCTTGTGTTACATGGCTGGGGCGGTCATCCCCTGATGCTGACGCAGGCTAAAGATATTCTGCTGGCGCAGGGATATGAGGTGTATCTGCCGTTTTTACTCGGACATGATCCGCAAACGCCAGCCCCCTGTGATTTTCCCGCACAGTGCCAGTTACTGCTCACCCTGCAAAATACCTTGGGTGCTTTCGACACCGTCGTTGCCCATTCTGCTGGCGGGCTGATCACCGCCTTGTCGGCATCTCTCGGCTTTCGCTTCAGCCGGCTGGTGCTGATGTCAGTTCCGGCCTCGTTTAGCAGCCTGCTGCAACACTATCTGCGGCAAAATCATCTGCCTGAATCTTATCTTGCCCCGCTGTGCGCGTGGTATCAGGCCCGCTTCCCGGCACCGGAGATGCCCGCAACGGACTCGCTTTTTGCGCTGGGCGACATCCCTGGACTGATACTTCAGGGTCAGCAGGACACCAGAATCAATCCGGCCGATGCGTGGAAAATTCACCGTCAGTTACCCGGCAGCCAACTGGCATTGATAGAGCATACCGGCCATCTGGGTGTGCTGACTCATCAACGGACACAATACGAATTAAACGCCTTTCTCCGTACGGCAAACGCTGATCCTGAAAAAAGGAGCCACTATGTTGGGTCACATTGAATCCCTGACGGTCTACATTCCTGAACAACGGAAATCACTGGCGGAAGTCGCGCCCACGCTGCAACTGAGTCCGCTGGATATCAGAATGTTTTCCCGCTTTTACGGGCTGGCAAGTTTCCCGCGCCAGCCGGGTTCACTTGATGATCTGTTGCGCCCGTTGTTAAAGCAGTTCACCGACAATCACGCTGATTGGCTCCCCCGCATTAAACATGTGGTGCATGCCCATACGCTGCCCGGCATTCGCCCTTTCGACCTGTCGGGCAAAGCCCTGCTCGACGAGGCCGGATTTGCTGACGACACCCATTACACCTCGCTGACGATGGGGCATTGTTCGACGTCATTGTCAGCCGTGGAATATGTTTGCAGCCGGATTAAAACGGGGGAATATGCCTTGTTGCTGGTCGGCGAAAAGGCCTTTCACCCCAAAGTCGAACTGATCGACGATACCACCATTATGGGCGAAGCCGCCTGCGCCGTTCTGCTCAGTCGCGCCGGGGAACGCTGCAAAGTGACCGCCAGATACAGCATGCAGGCGGGAGAATTCAGTCAGCATCGCGGAAATGAATCAGGTAAGGAATCACGCTTCGCCAGCGTTTATTTTTCTTTTATCGCCACCGCGATGCGCAATGCCCTGGAACATTTCGGGCATACTGCCGGTTCGCTTGACTGGATTGCACCGCATAATGTGAATTTATCGTCATGGCAGAAACTTGCTGACGAACTGAATATTCCACGGCAAACACTATTTCTCGAAAACGTGCCACGTTATGGTCATTGTTTCGGCGCAGATCCTTATCTGAATTTGGCGACATTGATCCGTCAGAAAAGATTATCGCCCGGCAATCATGTGATGCTGGTAAGCGTAGGAATGGGCGCGACCTTCTCTTCATTGTTGCTGGTATTATCAGCCGGTAATGAAATTCCGGTATTTTGCAATTTGGAGCAATTTCCAGATATTAAGCAGGATTAAGTTAATACGCACTTGTTCTTTATGTGATGTGTTAACTCCTCATGGCTGATATTACCCGATACTACCCGCAGCTGAATGAACTCCAGGCACTGCTCACCACGGCTGGCAAAATTTCGGAATATAAACCGGATCAGGCGCTGGCCTGTTTTGATCATCCCGAACTGATGAGCATTGCCTGTATCGGCATTCCCTCCCGTTTTAATCCCTGGGAAACGGCGGCCTTTTCTGACGTTGATTACTCACATCACTTACAGATCATCGAATATCTGAGCCGGGCAGATGCCAGCGCGATGATGATGTTGCCCGGCGCATCCCTCAGCACCCGCGCTATTTTGACGCTCGGCACTGAACAGCAACAGGCGCGGTTTTTCGCCTGTTTTGAACACAGCCCTGCCTGGACATTTTTTGCCGTCACCGAGCCGGGGTTTGGCTCCGACGCCACGGCAATTGCCTGCGAACTCACGCAAAACAGTCAGGGATGGTGGCTGAACGGGCAAAAGATGCTGGTCGGCGGCGCGATGCGCGCCAGCGCGGGCCTGGTATTTGCCCGTTATGAACAGACCCACCGGCTGGTGATGGTGTTTCCCGAAGGGAAAACCGGACCTTTGCAGCGTGAACTGCTCGATACCTTCGGGTTAGCGGGTGCGGCACTGACACGTCTGACGATGACCAATCTGAGTGTCAAAGAAGACGATATTTTAGGGCATGAACGCCGGGGATTGCAGCAGGGGCTTAATGCGCTGAGCAAGGTCTTTGAGCGCCACCGTCCCATGGTGGCGGCCATGGCGCTGGGCACCACTTACGGTCTGCTGAAAGCGCTGGAAACCCGACCATTACCCGCGACTGCGCAACATTGGATCGCCTGCCAGTGGCGTAAATATCATGTTCTCTTTGAGCAGATGCTCGCCCTGGCGGAAGGCTATCGTACGGGTCAGCAGCAATATGCCAGCACCAGCCGCCTCAAATTAAGCGCTACCCGTCTGGCCGAAGAGACGGCGAGCCATCTGCCCCACTGGCTCGCCACCGAAGACTGGCTGGAAGAGACTTTCCTGCGCAAGCGCTACCGCGACAGCTTTGCTTTTGAATACATGGAAGGCACCAGCAATATCCACTTACTTAACAGCTTCCGCACACCTGAAATTCAGGGAGATCAACGCCATGCTGTACCTTGATCCCGCCGATATTGTCAGCCAGTCGTTTCATCACACCGAAGTCCCTCAACCGGAGTGGGAAACGGATATTCCGCACTGGCGTTCGTATGTTCAGCATTTTTTCGCCGCTAACGGTGAGCCGCTCAGTCAGGAAAACGAGCAGGTTAACACCTGGATCACCAGCAATGAACGGGCGGCCTTCAGCGATATGGTCGCTACGTTGCTGCCACATCTTGCCCCGGTCGTTCAGCTGCAGCGGGTGAAAACGGTGCTGATGGCGCACTGGACGCCTGACCTGCACATGGGGAGTTCTGTGGTGAATTTAGCCATACATCAGCTCGGCCTCACCGACTGTCTGGCGCTGGCAATCAGCGATCGCGGGCCGGATGCGGCGTTGTTCGCCCTTGATGGCCTCAGCGACTGCCTGCAAGGGAAAGCGGAAGACGGATTGTTACTGATCGCCGAACAAAAAAGCCTGATGTACTTTTCACCGCTGATGGCGCGCCTGCAACCGGAAAACAATGCCTGCCTCTGTCTGGTCAATACGCAACAGCGCGGATTACGTTATCTGGGGTATCAGCGTCTGAAAACGTCCGCAGATTTTAGCGAGGCCATTTTGCAGTCCGTTGAGCACTTCGGATTTACCCGCGAACGGTTAACGCTGATCGGCCCTCAAAATTGTCTCGCCAGTTTACCGGAAGGCTTTACGTCACTGGCGGTCAATCCCTGCTTACTTTGCGCGGCGCCTTTTGTCGCCCTGGGTCAAAACTGGCAGCCCGGACGTGATTATCTGCTGATGAGTGAACACAACGGTCGGATAAGCCTGTGCGGTCTGGCGGCAGCAGAGAACCTGAGATGAATATTTTTGCGCTGAAAACCTGTATTCCTGTCACACGGATATCGCTTGACGCGATCCTCGCCCATCGCGGCGCGAACCCCAGCGAAGCCCGGACCTTCCGGCATCTTTTCGGTTTTCAGGAAGCGTCAACGCTGGCTGAAGACGAAAGTGCCGCCGCGACGTTTGAATCGCTGTTGCAGCAAACCGCCGTACAGTTAAGGCAGGCTGAAAAAATCGATGCGATTATTTTGGTTCAGGGATTGCCTGCCCGTTCACGACGGCAACGGGTTGATTTAGCGTTGCTGCGACAACGTTTTGATTTTATTGCCCCTGACGCACATCTCATCACCCTCAATCAGCAAAACTGCGCCACGTTATTCTGGGGTCTGCTGATGGCCGGGCGCATGCTTGAGCAGGGAAAATATCAGTGTGTGGCTCTGCTGGCAGGCGACACGCTGGCAGATTTCAGTCTGGCAGAGCGCTATGTTCCCGGCTGCACATTAATCGGTGATGCCTTTGCGTGTGCCTTACTGAGACCGGGCGGCGGTGAGCGCAGGGTGTCCGGCATTCACTGTTTTCATCATCCCGCATTCTGGCAGGGCCTCGACGGCAGCCGGGAAGATATTAAGCGTTTTTATCAGTCTCATGACGCTCTGATCGACATGGCGCTGCGTCAGTATCCGGCTGAACAGCGGAAGGACGCATGGTTACTGCCTCACAACATTAACCGCCTGAGCTGGCAAACCTGGCGGCGGCATCCTGATCGCGCCCATCAGCGGATCGCCACCGATCTCATCGGGCAATGCGGACATTGTTACACCACCGATCCTCTCTTACTGCTCGATACCCACCCGCCAGCCGAAACCGGCCAGCCAGCCATTTTACTTTCTGTCGGGCTCGGCGGTTGGGTGGGCAGCGCCATGATCACTTCAGACACATTTGCGGAGCCTCAGGATGCCCGATAACGCGCAAGCCATCCCTTTTTTCACCCCGCCTTCCTCACAGTTTGCCCGGCTCGGTTTTCTTAAAATCGCCGAAATGGCCTGTCGTCAGCACGGAGATAAAGTCTGGATTGGTGAAAAAGACAATGCGGTGCTGCTGCTTGCCGGCGCCCGCCATGTCCGGTTGCTGATTGAGCAGGAAAGCCAGTTCGTGAAGGAATTTGAACATCTTTCCTCAGCCTCAACTATCGGACGCATCTTGCTGGGCCAGTCACTGACGACATCCAAAGAAGGCGAGGAATGGCGGCTGGCAAGGAAACTCACCACACCGCTGGTGAATCCTAAATCCCCGTTGCTGAAACAAAGCACCGACCTCTCCGCCCGCTGGCTGCTGGATATTCTGCAGGATCCGCAGCAGACCTCATTGCGTGAAATCTGCCTGCACTGGGCGCTGATGTGTGTGGCGGAAGGATTTTTTGGCCGGGAGATCAGTCTGGCCCAACTGAATACGCTGATTGGCCATTTCCGTGATATCTATCTGCAACTGATTATCGCCGCACCGGACGCGGATTATGAGGCACTGTGCAGGCATCCGGCACTGGTCGCCTTCCGGCTGGAGGCTGAGTCCCTGCTTGGCCCGTTGCTGGATGACGCCAGGGGCGGCAATACCACGATGCTGGAACGTCTTTGTCAGGCGCTCAGTCCCGGCGCGCACCCCGAAGCGCGTGAGAGAGTGATCAACCTTCTGCTGGGCAATCTTGCCGCCAGCGTCGATAACACCGGTATTGCCTTGTTATGGACGCTGACACATCTTTCGCAGCACCTGAACTATCAGCACTGCGTGCGTGAGGAAGCGGCTCAGGGCAAACGAAACATGGCCTCAGCCATTGTCCGGGAATCGCTCCGTCTGACGCCGGTGACAGCGTTTTTTGAGCGCCGGGTGGCAGAAAATATCGTGGTGGATGACGTGGTGATTACGGCGGGCACGCGGATTTTATTCTCCCCCTGGCTGATTCACCGTCATGCCGCCTGCTGGGCAGAACCGCTTTGCTTCAGGCCGGAACGGTTTCTGGGTGAAGAGAAAATTGCGCCGGAGCATTTTTTACCCTTTAGCGTCGGAAAACGAAACTGTGTGGGCATGACTCTGGCTCTCGACCAGCTGACCACGGCGGTTGCGACACTGTGCGAACATTTCCAGTTTTCGCTCGCCCCTTCGACGTCACCTGCCGCCCTCACCCCGCTTTTTGCGCTTAATGTCATCCCGCGCGGTGACCTGTCTTTCATTCTCACGTCCACAAACAAGGCTGAACAGCATGACCACATCCCGTGAGATCCCGGCGCTGAGCCTGTTCTGCTTCGCCGATGTGGCCAGAGACAACTTTGCTGATAAATATGAACAATTATTAAGTACCGCACGGCTGGCAGATACGCTGAATTTTCATGCTATCTGGACGCCCGAGCGGCATTTCCATACCTTTGGCGGCATGTTTGCTAATCCTTCGGTGGTCAGCGCGGCGCTGGCGGCCTGCACGCAACGTATCGGTATCCGGGCTGGCAGCGTGGTGCTGCCGTTACATGATCCTCTGCGGGTTGCCGAAGAATGGGCCATCGTCGATAACCTGTCTCATGGCCGCGCTGGCGTGGCGTTTGCCAGCGGCTGGCAGCGTAATGATTTTGTGCTCAGGGCTGAGAATTACCGCCAGAGACAACAGGTTCTTTTTTCCTCACTGGCGCAGGTTCAGGCGCTGTGGCGCGGTGAATCCGTCACACGCCACGAGCTTTCGCTGCCTGCGCAACCCGAACCGGTCAGCCTGAAAACCTGGCCTGCACCTTTTCAGACAGAGATCCCCGTCTGGCTGACCACTGGCAGTAATCCCGATTTATTTACTGAGGCCGGAAAACGCGGGCTGAATGTGCTCACCCATCTGGTTTCGCAGACCCGCGAGCAACTGGTGGAAAACTGCGCGGTGTATCGCCTCGCACGCCGTCAGGCGGGTTTTGATCCCGCAGAAGGCACCGTCACATTGATGCTGCACACGCAGGCCGGAGCAGCACGAAAAACGCTGTTGCCACGGATTAAACCGGCACTTACCGGTTATCTGCAGGCATTTATGGCGCTTTCCGACAATCTCAGTCAACCACGGGTCGCCGATGCGGAGCAAAATGAGAAGAAGCAAGCCTACACACTGAAATGGGGAGTAGAGAAATATCTCAACCACTGCGGTTTATTTGGCTCTGCACAAGAATGCGCAGATCAGCTTGCCCGTCTCAGGCAGGAAGGAATCGATGAAGTTGCGTGCCTGATGGATTTTGGAATGCCTCAATCAAGTGTGGAAGAAACGCTTCGGACACTTGCTACATTGTTATGAAATCAAGGAATTATGATGAAAAAAATCACCCTGGCGCTTACCCTGCTCGCCTGTGTCACCAGCACTTCTGCCCTCGCCGCAGAAAAAACATTCCCCCTGGAAGCCTTTAGCGCAGTAGAAGCCAGACAGGGCATTAATCTCACCATTAAGTGTGCCGCAACGCCGTCTATGGTGGTCTCCGGTTCGCAAGACACGCTGAATAAATTGAAAGTCACCCATGACAATCACGCTTTACTGCTGGTCAATGATGCCGCTGAAAATGATCGCTTTATCTCGCACACGCTGGATATCACCCTGTATACCAGCGGCCCGCTGAACAGTCTGGCCGGAAAAGCGGGTGTTAAAATAGCCGCACCGGCCTGTGCGGTGGATCCGAAAACACTGGCCGTTTCCGGCAGTATGGGCACGGATATCCGCGCTGAAGGCAAAACGGCTGAACTGAATCTGGATCTGGCCATGGGCGGGAGTTTTAACAAGAAGCCTCAGAATTTTACGGCGGAATCGGCTAACGTACGCATGAGCATGGGCGCGGAATCCTCACTGTGTCATATCCCCAAAATTCAGGGCACGCTTGCGGCCGGGGCTCGTGTTTCCGTCAGCGCCTCTGCTCAGGTGGATACCGGTTCTGCCAGCTCATTTGCCAGCGAGATTTCCACTTCTGGCTGTGCTTAACGCGCCTGATTAACTGTCCGCCTGGAAAATACAGACCTGCCATCTGACCGGCAGGTCTTTCAGCGGAGCACAGGCGCCATACGCCAGACAATACACCCCGTCGTTTTCAATCAGCCGGTGATGTAACAGGCCGATCTCTTCTTTACGCTCATCGAATACGTGCGCGATGCCACTGTGTTGCGGGATGGCACAAAAACCGGCGAGCGACTGCGTAAGGCCGGTTCCCCTGACTTTGAGCCACGCTTCCTTCACACTCCACAGTCGGGTAAAACGCAACAGGTAATGCGCCTCATCTTCTGCCAGCCAGTGCTGTTCATCAGGGTTGAAAAACCGGCGGGCGATGGCTTTTTTCGCCTCAACGTTTCCGCTGACTTTTTCCAAATCCACCCCGACCTCTGCCCCGCGACACAGCACAATCGCCGCCGAAGTTCCGCTGTGGGATAAGTTGAAACGCAATCCCGGGAAATCAGGGAGCCAGGGTTTACCCTGAGGCGTTCTTGCGATACTTAACTGTTCATCGGTCACCGATAAGTAGCCCGACAATACCTGACGCAGCCAGCACTGCGCCTGCTGTCGCAGCAGTTGCCCTGACAGCGATGCCTCAAAGTGACGGAGCAGGCAAAGCCCCTCTCCTGCCTTCAGTTCAGGCAGGGGATCACAGTGGGAGATTGAGGGTAACGCGGCAACCGGTTCGATCATGGCGATTCTCCAGAGACAGATACCCGCCATGACTTTCAGCGATTTGCCGGCACAAAATCAGCCCGATGCCACTGCCATTGGGTTTGGTGGTATAGAAAGGAACAAACAGATTTTTGGGATTGGTCAGCCCGACACCCTGGTCAAGAATGGTCACAAACAGACAGCCTTTTTCTTCTGACCATTCAATACACACCGGTGTCGTGGTATCGCTCGTCGCCTCATCGGCATTCTTAATCAGGTTGATAAGCAACTGATGGAGTTGCACCCGGTCGACATTTACACTCAGCGGCGCCGGGCCTTTCAGGGTAATTTTACGGTGCGCAAACAACAGCGGCAGCTCCGCAATCAGGGCGGCAAAATCAAGCGGTGCTTTGACGGGGGGGGCGAGTTTACTGAGCTGGCGGTAACTGCTGATAAAGATGATAAGTTCTTTGGCCCGGCGGTTGATCAGATCGATGCCTTCCGCAAAGCCCTCCGGCAGGTTTTCTGTATGGCGGCGATAATGCTGCTGGAGCATCTGGCTGATGGAGGCAATCGGGCTAAGAGAATTGTTTATTTCATGACTGATCACCCGCAGCAGGTTTTGCCAGGCTTTTTGTTCTTCCTTACGCAGCATGTCGTCAACATCACTGACAAACAGCAATACGTTTTGGATCCCGTCCACCATATAGGTGTCACTGGACACTTTATAACGCCCCGGACGCCCTGCATGACTGGACTCCACCGGATGCTCCCGGTTGGCATTTTGCAACAACGTATCAAGTTGCCAGTGACTGCATTTTTCGCCAATCAGCTTTTCCAGCGATGTGCCCAGCATCCGCGAGGCCGCATCATTACACCACATCAGCCGGTTATTGCCGTCAATCGCGAAAATCGCCACCGTGATATTAGAAATCACTTTTTGCAGCAGAAAATCCATTTCTCTTTGCTGCTGGCGGTGGCGGGATAACTGACCCGAAATGGCGTTGATCTGTTCAATGACCCCTTCAAACACCCCTTCCCCGCTGGTCACACCGCGAAGGCTAAAATCTTCCTGCTCAACGGCTTCTAACAGGTTAGAAATCACATTGATTTTGTAGAGAAGTTGCTGGAAAAAGTGATAGGAAAAATACACTAACGTGACGCACAGAATAAAGAGCGTGAGAAATTTCAGGTAGAGAGACTGCTGTGGGAAAAACCACAGCAGCAGATAGGCAACAACGCCCCCCAGCGGGGACAAACTGCACAGTATTAAATGACGTGACTCAAAGGATCGAAAAAGTTTACTCATGACAGATTTTTAATTTATCCAGTCGTCGGTAAAAAGCGCTGCGACTCAGCCCTAACGATTCTGCCGCTTTCACTGCATTCCCGTCATAGTGACGCAGGCGCTGTAAGAGCACAGTTTCTTCCACTTCTGCCAGCGTGCCCGTCTCAAGTTGCGTCACCGGTTTTTGCTGGGGCTCATGACCGCTGTTTTGCCCCTTCACAGGCAGCGGCAGGCAAAGATCTGCCAGGTCGATCGTATTATTGCGGCAAAGCAATACGCCGCGTTCCAGCAAATGGCTCAGTTCGCGGATATTCCCCGGCCATGAATATTCATGCAGCCCCTGTCGCGCCATCGCCGATAATACCGGTTTAGGTTTACTGTATTTGCGGGCAAAACGTTGCAGGAAACGTTCAGCCAGCGGCTCAATATCTTCCTGCCGTTCACGTAACGGCGGTAACGGAATTTGAATAACATTCAGCCGGTAGAGCAAATCCTGCCGGAACCGCCCTTCAGTCACGGCTTTTTCAAGATCCGTGTTGGTGGCCGCAATGATGCGGCACTGAGTGGTTTGTGTCCGTGATGAACCCACGCGTTCAAACTGCCGTTCTTCCAGGACACGCAGTAATTTTACCTGCTGGGACAAGGGCAAATTGCCAATTTCATCGAGGAATAATGTGCCTTTATCGGCCAGTTCAAAGCGTCCGATGCGATTTTCCCGCGCATCGGTAAACGCGCCTTTTACGTGCCCGAACATTTCACTTTCAAACAACTGCTCATTGATGCACCCCATGTTGACTTCAACAATGCTGTGCTCACGGCGGGATGAGAGCTGATGGATATAGCGGGCGAGCAGGCTTTTGCCGGTACCATTTTCACCCAGAATCAGGATGCTGGTATCCGTGGCAGCCACGGTTTCCACCACGTTGATTAACTGCTTCATGGCCTGAGAGCGGACAACCCATTCATTGCCCATGTCATCTTCAAGCGCCATTTTCAGCAGCTTGTTTTCTTCTCGCAGGCAATTCCCGGAGCGTCTCGCCTGGCTCAGTGCAATCTGTTGCTGAACAATGCTTAACAGGCGTTCGTTATCCCAGGGTTTTTGAATAAAATCCGCCGCACCGGCCCGCATGGCGCTGACGATGATGTCAACACTTCCCCATCCCGTCATGGCCACGGCGGGCAGACAGTCATCAAATTTTTTTAACTCATCCAGCAGTTGCAAACCTTCCAGACCCGACGTGGTGTCTTTCTGGAAGTTCATGTCCATCAGTACCAGATCAAAGGGCTTTGCGGACAAATGTGACAATAAACGGTTGGCCTGCGTTTCCAGCGTCACGTCATACCCTTCCATACGGAGCAGCATGTCGAGGCTGGTCAGAATGCCCGCGTCATCATCAATGACAAGAATACGTTTTTTTTCGTTCATTAAAGCATCCGGCTTGTGCCGCCGCACCCGTCAGGCACGGCGACAGATTATTCATAGCGAATGGCGTCCGCAGGCGACATCCGAATGGCGCGTCGGGAAGGCAACCAGACCGCTAACGCCACAATTAAAGAAATCATGACGGCGACACCCCAAAAGAGCAGTGCAAAGGAGGTATGCCCGTTGCCCAATATACGCGTCAACTTGGGTGCGACAAAGAAGGCCAAAGGCAACCCGATAATCAGGCCAATGAATAATTGCTTACTGCCCTGAAGCATCAGCATCCGTAACAGAACGCCTTCCGTTGCCCCCATCGCCATACGCACCCCGATCTCCTGAATACGTTGATTGATCACATTGCGCATCACGGCATAAATGCCGGTGGCCGCCAGAATGACCGCGACCAGACCAAACAACATAAAGAGGTTGGCAATGAAATGCAGCCCGGCGGTATTCCTGGCCAGACGTTGATTCAACGTTTGCACCTGATTAACGGAGAGCGTGCTGTCAATCTGGCGCACCGCATTCATGAGCGCAGGCCCTAACGTATCAGGATTCTGAGCCCTGAGCACCAGCGTTAATGACGCCGCGGGTATTTGCGCCAGCGAGCGGTAAACCGTGACCCGCTGGCGGAACGCGCTGAAAGGCCGGCCATGAATGACGTTAGGCACCACACCGATAACCGTGAACCAGCGCTGATCATCCGTATCACGAAAACGCAGGCGTTTACCGATGACATCCCGCTCACCGGGCCAGAACTGCTCCGCAAACGACTGGCTGACCACTACCACGGGCTGTGAGTCCTGCGTATCACTGCTGGCAAACTCCCTTCCGGCCACCGGCGTGATCCCCATTGCCGTCAGGCTTCCCGGCATCACCTGGACATCATTGACCAGAGGATAAGACCAGCGGTCTTTACTGTTGTTGGTAGACGAATCGATATCCACCTGACGGGGTACGGTAAATTGTCCGACGGCACTGGTGGTGATGGCCGTTTTTTCAACACCGGGGATCCCGCTGAGGGACGATTGCAGGCGCTGATAGAACAGGATCCGGCTCGCATCATCAGGATACTGGTTGGCATTGAGGTTAATCTGACCGGTGAGATAGCCCTGCGTCGCCACCCCGTAATCGGCACGGGTCGCCTGGTAAACCAGCAGCGCCAGCAGCGCACTGATGCACAAAATGGAACAGGATAATCCGACTTCAAACGTCACCAGAATACGGGACACCCTGCCTGCCCCGCGACTTTGCGCGCCCCGCGTTCCATCACGCAAAACATCGTTGAAATTACCGTGGGTGATTTTCCACGCAGGCAATGCACTGGTAACGACAGCCGTCATGATGACCAGCACTAACGCATTGAGGATCATGACGTTATCGAGTGACAAATGCCACCAGAACGGAATTTTGTTCGGTACAAACGTTGGCAGTAACGTATTGGTGATCTCGAGTCCCCAGGCGGCGAGCAGAACGGCGATGATGCCCGAGAAGGCGCAAATAAATAAGCTTTCCCACATCATTTGCATGACCAGACGACCGGAAGGTGAGCCCAGAGCAACGCGGATAGCGATTTCCTTTGAACGCTCTGTGGTTCTTGCCAGCAATAAGTTACCGACATTACAACACGCCAGCACCAGCACAAAAGCCACGGCAAAAAGCATGACGATGAAGATCGGCATGGTCTCCTCACCCATGAAATTTTCCTGGAATGTCAGTACCTGCGCCGACAGCCCTTTATTGCTTTCAGGATACTCAGAGGCCAGCGACTGCATCACCTGAGCGAGGTCACCGTCAGCATCGGCGAGCGGAACACCGGGTTTCAGGCGCGCATAAACGGATACTTCCGGCGCACCTTTGCGGACCAGATACTGTGCAGGATCCAGCTTAGAAGGCAGCCAGAGATCATGGAAGAAAGGAAAGGCAAAATTGGCGGGCATGATGCCCACAATGCGCGTGTGTATCCCATTGATCAGGACATCTCTGCCAATGAGTTGCGCATCGGCAGCAAAGTAGTTTTGCCACATGCCATAGCTGATAACGGCAACCGGTGTCGCGCCAGGCTGGACATCTTCACTGTTCAGCACCCTGCCACGATAAGGCTGGATGCCAGTATAAGAAAACATCTCCGGCGTATTGCGGATCGCCATATAGGAAACCGCTTTGGTGCCGTCACTGATATCGGCACGTTCAGCATAAAAATAACCCACGTCATTGAGCGTGGTATTGCGGGCCTTAATTTCCTGGTAGTCCAGGAAGTTGACCCCGGAGTCACTCAGACTGACGCCATTGACCGTCGGGTTTACTAACACCATGTTTTTCCCGTCCGGATAAGGAAGCGGCGTAAACATGATGGTGTTAATGACTGAAAACATATAAAGCGTCAGTGCCAGACCGCAGGACATGATAAGCACGGTGATAAAGGTAAATGACGGGCTTTTGAGTAACAGGCGTAAGGCATATCGGATATCAAAAAGCATTTTATGCTTCCTTTATCAGGGTCAGTTCCCGTGCCACATGTCCGTCTCCGACGACCTGCCCGTCAGAAAGCACGATGCTGCGCTGCGCCCGCTCGGCTGAACGAGGATCATGGGTGACGATGCAGATCGTGGCGCCCTCCTGATGTAACTTATCGAGAATATTCAGCACCGCCTCGGCATTGTGGGAGTCCAGGTTACCGGTCGGTTCATCCGCCAGAATGATGGAGGGATTGCCCACGATAGCCCGTGCGACGGCCACGCGCTGCTGCTGTCCGCCGGAAAGCTGCGAGGGATAATGGCGTCCGCGGTGGGACATATTGACCTTGTCTAAGGCTTCCGCCACTCTCTGCTGCCGCTCAGTTTTAGAAATATCCTTGCGGTAAGTCAGTGGCAGAGAGACATTTTCCTCAATGGTCAAATCGCTGATGAGATTAAATGACTGAAAGATAAAGCCGATATCACGATTTCTCACCAGGGCACGCTGCTTTTTAGAAATATTTTCCACGTTGTGCCCGGCCAGCTGATAGGTCCCGGTAGAGGCCACATCGAGCAGGCCCAAAATCGAAAGCAGCGTTGATTTACCACAGCCTGAAGGCCCGGAAATCGCCACGTATTCCCCTTTGGAAATGCTGAGCGTGATCTTGCTCAGGGCGTGTGTCTCAATTTCATCGGTCAAAAAAATCTTATTCACGTCAGTGAGTTCTACCAGTGATTCCATCATTTTCATCTCCATCGCATTGTCCTGTAAGCTGGCGTCTTTTGCAGGTGAGCCGGCATTATTTAGTAATCTCAATTTGATCTGCCCCTTGCCAGGCGCTGCCGTCACTGAGAATAATTTTATCTCCCGCACGCAGTCCACTGGTTACCTGAATATAATCCGCAGACCCCTGACCAAAGTTGACCTTCATTTTGGTGGCAGAGCGTTCCTTTTCATCGAGCCGGTAAAGCATCGAAGGTAAATTATTCTGGGCAAACGGTGGCCGCTCAACGTACAGGGAATCATTAATTTTTGTCACCGCGATTAAACCATCAACGCTCAGGTCAGGACGGGCTTCCTGCGGCAGTGGTTGATTGAATGTCACATCCACTTTAACGGTGCCATTGGTCACCGCAGGATCCACCCGTGACAATACCCCGGTGAACTGGCTGCGTCCGGTGTTAATGGTAACCTGCTGCCCGACGGCAAGATCACGGGACTGTAATTCCGGCACTTTGAGTTCAGCATAAAGTTCCTTTTCTTTCGCCAGACGGGCAATACTGGTGCCGGTGGTGACCCGCTGGCCGACCTGGACTTTCACATCCTGCAAAATGCCTTCAATCGGTGAGGTAACATTCAGCGAATCGACTTCCTGCTGGCTCAGCAGCACCAAAGATTCCAGTTTGTTAAGGCGCATCGCACTGGCTTTGATATCAGCATCAATGCTCAGCTTGAGTGTTTTTAATCGTTTTTCCTCAAGCACAACTTGCTGACGATATTGTTCAGTATTAATACGGGTCGTTTCGTATTCCAGCATCGGCACTGCCGCAATATATTTCTTTTGCGCAGCAAGCCGCATCGTAGAGCTGAGTAACCGGCTTTTCGCATCCAATACCAAGGCTTCCTGACTCAGAATTTTATTTTGTAATTCTGCATTAGTGGCGTCAGTCTCAGCCCGGCGGGCATCCAGCTCGAGCCGGTTTTCCTGTAATTTTTGTTCCAGCGTCGGGTTACTCATTCTGACCAATAACTGGCCTTTATTCACCTTCATGCCAGGTTTGTAAATGACCTCTTCCACGCGGGCATCGACATTGGCCGCAACCCAATTGATATCACGCGGTAACAGTACCCCGTTACCCCGCACTTCAACCGAGAAATTGCCATATTGAACCTGCCCGACCGCGATACTCCCGCGGGAGATCTGATAAGGCGAAAAACGGTAATTATAGATTGCCGCCAGCGTGGCTAAAAAGAGTGCGCCCGCAACAATAAATTTGCGGTATCGCTTCAGTATGAATTTATTCCCGGGTTGCGGGATTGATATGTCCATAATAATACCTTTTCTGATAACTCCTTACCGATGAGCACAAATCGTGCCAATCTTTAAAATTTAATTAATCCACTGATTTTTATGTGTTTTTTAAAAAGTCGCCAATTACGCCTTTTCCCTTAATCATTTTCTATCTCATTAATGGAACGAAAATCGGGACGGCATGCCCTGATTACCCTCTTTTGCCTGCGAAACCCCACGCATATCATGCATTCCCAATATTGGGATATTAAATCAGGCAAGTTAATTAGTGTGTTTCGAAAATGGGATTTTACTATTTACATAACAGGAAAGAATAATAATATCCATTATAAACAATAAGTTGAAACAAATAAAAACATGGCATAGTAATTGCTTAGAGAATAGCGGGGACGGTATTCCAATTTTAAAAATTTGTTCATCACTCATTAATTACGCAGAAGGGGTGTGTATGTGGGAACGCAAACTATCGAACGCTGAAAAAAGTCTTTTCACACAGAAAATAACCGAGGATCTCGATAATCGTCATTTGACTATCTATGGCAAGCACGCTCATACAGACAAAGCATTATGTATTGTTAAGATTATTAATTATATGCTGGAGAATATTTCTGACGAGATCACACTTGAAGATCTGGAAAAAATATGTGGTAAAACCCGCTTTGATATTTGCCGCATATTCAAACATTTCTATGATGTCACGCCTATAAAGTGGATGTGGAAGGTCCGGCTGGCGCTGGCCAGGGAATTTATCCATTTAGCCCCTGAGTGGTCTTTGACAGATATCAGCTATGCTTGTGGATTTTCGTCGCTGCCGCATTTTTCCCGAAGTTTCAGCAAGACCTATAACGAGTCTCCGCTCAAATTCAAACAGAATGTCATCAGGACAACACGCCCGGAAATAAAAAAAGAATCATCAGATTATGATTTCATTTTCGGCATCCAGAGAAACAACTTTTCAAGAAGTATGTTAATCAGCAACCTGCACTTCTTATAATTATTAATAAGATTTCTTATGCCATTTTTTATTATTCTCTACACGCAATATCAGTTTTGGTTCATGGAAAGATGAAAAATCCTCATGCAAAGTATCCCTCAGAAAGTTTGAAATATAATTGAAAACAACAGGGTCACGTAATGCGCCGTTGTGGCCCTTTCCCTCTGTAACGATTAATTCACTTTTCTTCAATGAATGGCTCAGTATTTCGGCCTCATCCAGTTCAATACTGAGATCATTCTTATCATGCAATATCATGACAGGTTGCGTTATTGAACCGATAAGCTCGGGACCAATAACATCAGGATGTACACCATAGCGGCGCTGATAAAGCTTTTTCATCGATACGGCAATGCGCCTGGGCAGTTTATTATTGCGCACATATCTGTCCATCATTTTTCCGTAACTGCACGGACTGCCGATTAAAATCATCCGTTTAAAAAGCAGTCCCTGTAGCGCGGCCATGCAGCCAATTAATCCGCCGGTCGAATGACCAATGATCACAGAGAAGTGCCCGTAATGCTTTTCCATCTCCATAACGGCCCGCGACAGATCATAGAAAGACACTTTTTTTCCGGGAGAAATACCATGTGCGGGCAGGTCAGGCGCAAAAACCGTATAGCCTTTTTCCTGCAACCGCTGCGCCATCTGCCGTAACATTATACTCCGGCCATCCCACCCGTGAAGAAGCAACACTTTTTCTGCCTGGGGATCCGCTTGCGGATAAATGAAGACCTTAACAAAAGATTTGCGCCAATAAAGCTCCTCCTGCACGCAGCGACTGAGCAGCATGATTTCCCCCTGCTTATAGGGTAAAGGCCGGGTCTTTTCGAAAAGACGCAACGCGTATAACGCAGAAAGATAGGAAGACATGGCATGCAGGGAATATAAGTCGAATAAACTGATTAATTTGCATGCCCGGGTATAATGCGTCGCAGGCCTTATTTTGGCTTTCATCAGTAACGTCGGACGCAATCGCATAATGACCAAAACCCGCAGATAATTTTGGTGAACCAGCGATAAAAACAGCAGGACCGGATAAAAGAAGCTATAAAACATTCTCACTTCCTATTTTATTGGCCAGCCGCCAGTATTCTCTGCCAAACGAGATAAAATACACCACATTAAAAACAATGATCAGATTCATAATACTTTGCAGTTGCGAGAACTTATCCCATCCCACCAGCAAGGTGATGACAGTCAGCAATTCGATGATAACGGTTAATACCAATACCCGCCGGGCCTGTTCTAATTGTTCCAGCAATGCCTGAAGCGAGGCAACAAAAGACGTCATGAAAAACGTCGGTAACAGAATCAGTAAAATCTGGCTGCTGACATCCTGAATTATTCTGTCACCGGACAGAATTTTTATCAGACTCACTTCGGTGAAATAGACGCCGGAGGTCAGCAGAAGGTAAATAATGCAAATAAAGGCTAACCCACGGTGCAGCAATCGTTTTAATTCTTCTCCGCTGCTGATGGCCAGCCGCTGGTTAATTAATATCGCCAGCGCGGATCCGCAGGCCACGGCGGGGATGACAATAAACATCCGAATCTTGGTCACAATCAGAAAACCGGCGACATATTGCTCACCCAGGGTGCCGATTAACGGGAATATCAGCAGAGAACTGAAAAACAGTACCACTAACGAGGCAAAAATGGGCATCCCCACCTGAAGCAAAAGCCCGCTGAGACGCGGAATAAATGCGCCGGGGCGGTCATCTTCCGCATGGCGACCGGTACGCCATACCAGCCAAAGTGCGACCGGGATAAGCAGGGCAGAAGCCAGGGCGTTGGAAATAATAATCGAATTGAAGCCTAATCCATAAACCTGATAGCCGGTGTAGCAGATCAACGCATTCAGCACGATATACGCGATGACTAACAGCATGCTTAGCGCGCTTTTTCCCTGCCCGCGCAATGCGCTGTTACACATCTCAAGCTGAATAAACGGCAGCATGGAAAGGAAATAGAGCGGTAATGCCGAGGAATAAAATGCATTGCCGGCGACCGGCAACAGGGTTTGCAAAAGAGGAGCGCAAAGCGCCGTCACGCCGCTCAGCAGCGCCACAATCACGATGCCCAGTGTCGCCAGCAGGGAGGTCGCCGCCAGTACCTTTTGGCGGGACCACATATTCAGCGAACGGGCACTGAAAACCTGATTGGTGATAGCCAGGCATTCCAGAATAGCCAGGAATAAGAAACTGAACGGCTGGAGCATCGAAAGCAAATAAATTGAACTGGTTTCTTTCCCGTGCCCCAGAATCGCGGTCTGAATGTTTTGCGAAAATGAGACGGCAATGGCCACCACGATCATCGGCCAGGCTAACTTCAGCAGGTCCGCGATATCTTTGCTCAGGCTGTTACGCCGTAGCAACGTCATCTCAGGTGAAGTATTCATACTCTACGCTCCTGACGTGCTGGCAACACGGTCATGGCAGCGTCTGCGGCCTTCCCGTACAGGCTGTAAATCATCATCGACAGGTAAGAAAGGCTGTGCGTCGAGCCTGATAAATAACCATGCCCGCCCATCAGTTTTTCTGCCCGGTTGGTTAGCTCCGTAATCTGCCAGTGATCCGCTTCCGGGTCAGCATAGTCCTGCGCCGTAACGCGCATCTGCCACTGGAGCAAAAGTAAATCTGTCTGGTTGCTCAGATCGGCAAAATCCGCCTTCACTAACTGATGTCGGGTGGTTTTTATGCCAAAACTTTTTCGCGCGGATAAGTGCTTCCAGCTCATCGCCAGGATCTGGCTCAGGAGCCCCAGGCGCGCCGCAAAAGAAGCCATCAGCGGGATCGGATCTTCAGTGATGGTTTCTGTGCCGGTATGCTGCAAAGCAATCCCGAGTGACGCCAGAATACGATCAGACTCCGCGTGCTGCTCCGCGCAGGTTTCACCTTCTGCTGCCAGAATCTGATACCCGCCGCAAAATACGCCGCTGGCCGGGTTGGCCCATTTCTGCCGCATCTGCCGGAAGGCTTCTGCCGGCTCATGGTCCCTGAACAAAAAGTAAAGTCGGGTAAACTCTGCTTCACACATCAGAGCTCTCCAGTTGCAGATGCTGTTCAATCCATTGAATAAGTTTCCCGACAGTGGTGAAGGCATCCTGATTGATTTGATCAGGTTCAAACATCAGGCCGGGGATCTTTTCTTCCAGCGTTAATAAGAACTGCACAAATAATACTGAATCGAGATCCAAATCTTCATTAAAATCCGTTTCCGGCGTGATGTTGATTTTTGCAGACATGACATCATTTAATGCATCATTAACGGCTGACAGAAGTTGTGACATGGTTTACCTCATTATTTTCGTTTTTTTCAATCAGGATACAGGACATCGTTATCCCCATCCCCATAGCAACACAGAGAATTCTTTTACCTTCGAAGCTCTTTAATAAAGAAGACAAGTTAAATAAAATATCGGAGCAATAAGCGTGTCCATATCCTGATATATGCTCAGTAAAAAGCTCGCCCTTGAAGTTCAGTTTATCGGCAATTCTCCTGAGCATGGGTAAATCTATATTACCCGGAACAATCGCATCTATATGGTCAATCGTAAGGCTAAACTTATCCAGTACGTAAAGATAGAAATCATAATAATCTTGTTCGAGCGAAGAGAAAAGTTCCCGCCGTCGGGCGGCCGGAAATTCTCTGTGATTATTATAAAATGAAGACAGATGCCGCACGGCGGTTTGCTTGATTTGCCACGGTGAATGCCCCGCATTGAGGAGCATGGCAGCAGGAATTTCCGCCATAACACTATTATCAAGCTTATTAATATCACAGTGGAAAGCCTTTTCACCGGTGATGAGGATCATCTGCAACTGGCTTTTTATTATCCGGTTCTTTAATAAATGAATCGCCGACAAAGCCGATGCGCAATGATTGAGACTAATTGTTAATTTTTCCCAATGCCCGATTCCACAACGGGCCGCTATCTCATCAAGCCAGCAGTCATCAAAAAAAGTATTATGCGTTTGCGTTTTTGCATAGACCAAATATCCCCGCCCCTTAGCGACATTCAGATTTTCATTCACCAGAGTTGAAAGGGTTTCGTGTAACATTTCTGTATGGCTACCAGAGAACATTCCCACTGTGCGCAGAGAGTAATAACGTTCAAGTACCTTACGCGCGCCTGTTTTTAAATTATGAGATGATTCAAGCGTACTTAATGGCCTTAAAGAGATACGACCAGGCAACCAGCATAAATCATTAAGTGGCAACATATATTCTCACAGGGAATTATTTTAGAGTTATTATAAACGCAGTCCATAATCCCAGAAAAAAAACGTCTTTTTTGCCTGCAATTGCTTAAAGGGCAGGAATTCCCATTTTTGAATCCCAAAAATGGAATGTTATGAGTGTTCAGGAGGGAAAATCGGAAAGAACAGCGTACAAACGGAGCCGTTATAGCTGTACAAAGTGACCGTTGCTGACTTCGCGGTAATGACGCACCGGCGGCTGATAAGTGGCTGAGCGCAGCGGGCTGGCAAGTTCTTCCGGTACCACGGGACGTGTGCGGTGAACATCCGGGTCGGGCACCGGCACGGCGGCCAGCAGTTTGCGGGTATAGGCGTGTTGCGGGTTTTCGAAGATATCGGCACGCGAACCGATTTCGACGATTTCGCCCAGATACATCACCGCCACACGGTGACTGATGCGCTCGACCACCGCCATATCGTGCGAAATAAACAGATACGCCAGCCCGAGTTCCTGTTGCAGATCGAGCATCAGATTAATCACCTGCGCTTTGACTGACACATCCAGCGCCGACACGGCTTCATCAGCGATGATCATTTTCGGCTCCAGCGCCAGTGCGCGGGCAATACAGATGCGCTGCCGCTGACCGCCGGAAAACTGATGCGGAAAGCGCGTCGCCATATTGCTTTGCAAGCCGACCTGTTCCAGCAATTGCGCCACGCGGCGCTTCGCACTTTCGGCATCATGCAAGCCGAGGCTTATCATCGGTTCGGCAATCGCCTGACCAATGCGCATTCTCGGGTTCAGGCTTTCGTACGGATCCTGAAAAATCATCTGCGCCTGGGTACGGATATCCGCCAGCCGTGCGCTGTCAGCCCGGCGGATATCCTGCCCGCGGATCAGCACATCACCGGAAGTCGCTTCCGTGAGACGTAAAATCGTGCGTCCGGTGGTAGATTTCCCGCAGCCGGATTCCCCCACCAGTGACAGCGTTTCGCCCGGTTGCAGGCTGAATGACAGATCCTCCACCGCATGCACCCGGGCAGAAACCCGGCGCAGCAAGCCGGATCTGACATCAAAACGCGTCACCAGATTTTTAACCTCCAGCACCGGCTGACCGGTGCGCAGCGTATCGACAGACTCCGCCACCGGCAGCACTTCGCCGGTTTGGCTGTCGGTCAGCGGGAAGCGTTTCGGCAGCGCCACGCCGTTCATCGCGCCCAGTCGCGGCACCGCCGACAGCAGCGCGCGCGTATAAGGATGTGTGGGATGATGGAAGATTTCCCGCGTGGTTGCCTGTTCCACGGCTTCGCCACGGTGCATCACCAGCGTGCGATCCGCCACTTCCGCCACCACGCCCATATCATGGGTGATGAACAGCACGGACATGCCCTCTTCTTCCTGCAAGGATTTGATCAGCGCCAGAATTTGCGCCTGAATGGTGACATCCAGTGCCGTCGTCGGTTCATCCGCAATCAGCAAACGCGGATTACAGGCCAGCGCGATAGCAATCACCACGCGCTGACGCATGCCGCCGGAAAAACTCAGCGGATATTCATTGAGTCGTGCGGTGGCCGCCGGAATACGTACTTTCTCCAGCAACCGGACGGCTTCGGCACGCGCGGTTTTATCGTCCATGCCGCGATGGCGTTTGAGCACTTCGGTGATTTGCACGCCGATTTTCAGCACCGGATTCAGGCTGGTCATCGGCTCCTGAAAAATCATGCCGATGCGGTTGCCGCGAATGCTTTGCATCTGCGAACGGTTGAGACTCAGTAAATCCTGACCGTCAAACCGGATGTTGCCGGAATAACGGGTCTGCTTTTCATCCAGCAAACGCATGACGGACATCGCCGTCACACTTTTACCCGAACCGGATTCGCCCACCAGCGCCAGCGTTTCTTTCGGGCCAATCGAGAACGAAAGATCCCGCACCACATTCAGCCATTCGCCGCCCACGGAAAACGCGGTATTCAGTTTATCGACCTGTAAAACCGGGGGTTGCATCATCAATCTTTATTCCGCGGGTTGAGGATATCGCGCAGGGCGTCACCCACTAAGTTGATGGCGACGATCAGTACCAGCAGCGTGACGCCGGGGAAGAAGCTTATCCAGTAATCGCCGGACATCAGGTAATCAAAACCGTTGGCAATCAGCAGGCCGAGCGAAGGCTCGGTCACCGGCAAACCGATGCCAAGAAACGACAGCGTGGCTTCGAGCATAATGGCGTAAGCAATACGCATGGTCGCCACCACAATCAGCGGCGGCAGGCAGTTGGGCAGAATATGGCGGAAAAGAATGCGCGGACTGGAAAGCGCCATGCTGCGCGCAGCGTCCACGTAACTGCGGCGACGTTCCAGCAGCGCCGAGCCGCGAATGGTGCGTGCGTAATACGCCCATTGCGTGACCACCAGCGCCAGAATGATTTTATCGACACCCTGCCCGAGTACCGCCAGCAAAATCAGCGCAATCAGGATCGGCGGGAAGCTGAGCTGGATATCGACAATACGCATGATCAGCGCGTCCGTTTTGCCGCCAACGTAAGCGCTGATCAGCCCCAGTGCTGCGCCAATGGTCAGCGCAATCATCGCGCTGGAGACACCCACCAGCAGACTGGTTCGCGTGCCGTACAAAATCGCGCTCAGCAAATCGCGCCCCTGATCGTCAGTGCCCAGCCAGTAAATCATGCCACTCATACTGGTGGTGCCCGGTTTCAGGCGGCCATCCATGATGTCGAGCTGCGATAAATCGTACGGATTTTGAGGCGAGATCCACGGCGCCAGCACCGCCAGCACAATGGCGATACCTAAAATGATCAGACCGCATAAGGAGAATTTGTTGCGCAGCAACGCACGCACGGTGTGGTAAAACGCGGAATGCGGTTTGCCCTGAACAGCGCTGCGCGAATGTACAGAATCAGACGCCATCAGTTTTCGCCCCCCAGCCGGACGCGCGGATCCACCAGCACATACAGCACATCCACCAGCAGATTAATCAGGCTGAACATCACCACGGTGATCATCAGATACGCCAGGATCACCGGCCGGTCGAGTACGGCGATAGAATCGATGATCAGCTTGCCCATCCCCGGCCAGGCGTAAATGGTTTCAGTGACTACTGCGAAAGCAATCAGCGAACCCAGCTCAAGGCCGATGACGGTAATCAGCGGGATCAGGGTGTTTTTCAATACGTGAACCAGCACGATGCGGCTTTCCGATAAACCTTTGGCGCGGGCGAAACGGATGAAGTCCTGTTGCAGGCATTCGAGCACACCGGCGCGGGTCAGACGGATAATCAGCGAGATTTTAAACAGCGCCAGATTCAGGGCGGGCAGGATCAGATGCGCGAGACCGTCGGCGGTAAACAGACTGACGGGGACGCCGAAAATGTCTACCGTGGCACCACGTCCGGAGGCCGGAAGCACGCCGAGTTTGACGCTGAACAGCATGATCATCATCAGGCCAATCCAGAACGTCGGCAGGCTGAAGCCTAAAATTGAGACGGTCATGATCGACTTCGATAACCAGCCGTCAGGGCTCAGACCGGCGTATACGCCGAGCGGAATGCCGGTCACCAGCGCCAGCACAAACGCCACCAGCGCCAGTTCAAGCGTGGCGGGCATACGCTGGAAAATCAGGTGCAGCGCGGGCTGATTGTAGATGAAGGAGTTACCCATATCGCCATGCAGGGCATTGACCACGAACAGGCCATACTGCTCCCACACCGGTTTATCGAGGCCAAAAGACTGGATCACACTCAGGCGTTCAGCAGGCGTCGCGGTCGTGCTGAGCAGCAGGTCAACCGGATTGCCGACCAGATACACGCCGCCGAAAACCAGCAACGACATCACCAGCAGCGTCAGCAACGTTTGCCCGAAACGCCCGAGCAGGTAACGGCTCATGCGTTTGCGTCGCCATCGCGGCTGCCGTATCGCGAGAAAACACGGCGCAGCAGACTGAAAAAGCCGTATTCATCCACTTTCTGCATGACCGTGGCGTTAGGCGGCGTCGACAGTTTGTTCCAGAAATCCGCGTAAGTGTATCCGGCGGTAGTACCGGAAACCGCTACGCCCACGCGCGCGGGCTGGCCTTCAAACAGGCCTGGCTGCAACATCCACGCAACGGTGGTGGCGTCATGCACCGGCCCGCCTTCGCGGCCAAACCGGTTGAGATCACTGCGGTCAAACGCATTAAGTAAAGCAGAAGTAGATTCGCCCGGCAGGCCGCCATCCTGTTTTAATGCTTCAATATCATCTGCGCTGATCAGCGCCTGAAAAGTCATATCTAGCGGCATGATGATCAATGGCACGCCGCTGTTAAACACTTTTTCGGCGGCATGCGGATCGGCATAGACGTTAAATTCAGCCCACGGCACGCGATGGCCGAGGGCGGTAAAGGCGCAGCTCATGGTGACGATCTGTTTAATGCCACGCGCGACGTCCGGGTGCATTCCCAGCGCCAGCGCAATATTGGTCATCGGACCGATGACGCACAAGGTGATCGGTGAGTTCTCTCCGGCGGCCTGTCGTAATGTCCGCACCAGAAAATCCACCGCGTGTTCGGCCTGCGGTTGCAGTTCCGTGTCTGGCACCAGTTCATTTTTGAACGCGCCAATGTGTGCGTATTTGCCATAAACCTGTTCACGCACCAGCGGACCGGGTGCGCCGGCATAAACGGGCGTAGCGGTTCTGCCAGACAACGCGACAATTTTGCAGGCATTGCGCACGGTGTCTTGCAGCGCCACGTTGCCAGCGACAACGGTCACACCAAGCACATCCAGTTCCGGCGAGGCCAGCGCCAGCCACAACGCGATGGCGTCATCCACGCCAGGATCGGTATCGATAATGATGCGCTGGCTCATAATTTTATTTCCCGGCATAACGTGAAAGCAGTTCGTAAAACAGCGCGAAGACTTTGTCGGCCTCTGCGTGCGTGACGATATCAACGTTGGGTGTCAGTCCCGACTTGCCATACCAGTCAGCGACGGTTTGCCCCATACACAACTCGCTGTCGTGTTCGACAAACACCCGCGCTTTTTCGGTGCCGAACAGTTCCGGCGCCAGTAGGTAAGCAATCACCAGCGGGTCGTGTAACGGCCCGCCGCGTGAACCGTAACGGCGCACGTCGTTGCGATCCCAGAACGCCATTAATTCACCCAACTGAACGGAGATCCGCCCGGAGACTTTGATAAATTTCGCCACATGTTCCGGCGTCAGAATCACCTGATGCGTGGCATCGAGCGGTAAAACCGTGATGTTCAGATCCGAGGAAAACACAATATGCGCGGCATGGGGATCGGCGAGCATATTGAATTCAGAGGTCATGGTGCGGTTACCGGCTTCGCGATACGCACCGCCCATCAGCACCACGCGACCAATACCCTCAGTGATCCCAGGTTTCATGCGCAGCGCCGTTGCCAGATTGGTCAGTGGCCCGAGCACGCACAGCGTCAGTGGCTGATTATGTTCAATCGCCTGCTCACAGCGGCTGATCAGAAAGTTAACGGCATGAACGGCGTCAGCCTGTTTCTGTGGCGCGGGAAAGGTGGTATTACCCAGACCGTTTTCGCCGTGAAACTGGCCGTGGATCGGCGCGCGCAGCAGCGGCTGATGACAACCGGCAAACACCGGAATATCCGGCCGGTAACCCAGCTCGGTAATTTGCAGCGCATTACGTGTGGTATTCGCCAGCGGCTGATTGCCGCACACGGTGCAAATGCCGAGAATGTTCAGTTGCGGCGCGACGAACGCGCTGAGCAGTGCAATGGCGTCGTCAATGCCCGGATCGCAGTCAATGATCACCGGCAGGGTTTTCACAGCGCCCCCACGGAACGCAAAACATCAGCGATTTCCTGACGCGCGGCCTGGTTTAATGGCACCTGTGGCGGCAACGGATCACCGACCTCAAAACCCTGCAATTGCAGCGCGGCTTTAATACAACCGGCGATAGAATATTTGGCGAAGATTTCATTGATGCGCCACAGCGGACGCTGTAACTCCATCGCCTTTTTCCAGTCGCCCTGCTTCGCGGCCTCATACAGCGCCAGACTTTGCTTCGGCACAATACAGGCCGGACCGGCCATCCAGCCCACGCCGCCAATCAGCATCACGCAGGCAGGAATATGTGCCGATGCGGCAAATACCTGCATCCGCCCCTGCGTGCGTTCGATAATCGACAGCAACCGGCCGGTATTGGTCGAAGCATCTTTAATATAGTTGATATTTTCCACGTGACTGAGCCGCTCGATGACAGGCAGGCTGAGATCAGAACGCTGGAACTGCGGATTGGTATACAGCACAACCGGCAGCTTTCCGGCTGCGGTCGCGATGGCACGAAAATAATCCTCGACGCCCTGTTCGGGCACCGGGAAATAGGCCTCGAGGATCGCCAGAATACCGTCGACACCCAGCGCGACGTAGCGAGCGGTTTGCGCTACGGCGTCCTGAATGGTGGTGGCTGCGACACCGGCAATAACCGGAACGCGCCCTCGAGCGGCTTCAACGACAATTTTCACTATCTCCGTGCGTTGTTCTGCATTGAGATAAGCGAATTCACCTGTACTGCCGAGCGGCGTCAGACCATGCACCCCGCTGTTTATCAGGTGTTCGACCAGCGCTGTTAACACTGGTTTGTCTATCTGGCCGCCATCAGTGACCGGCGAAACCAGATAGGGATACACACCGCTAAAAGAAGTCATAGCTTCTCTCTCTTTTAGTAAACTACTACCTTAGTACAGCCCTGGTGTTGGTGCTGTATTCCCGCCTGGGTTTGGTATGCACTTTGCGTTTACTTACTGTTTCTTATGGACAAAGTACGGCAACGTATAGCCATCTGAGCGACCAACGTAGGTATAAGGTGTTTTCATCGCCCAGGTGTATGAAAGGAACAACAGCGGAATGGTGCCTTCGTCTTTCATCGCAATCTCTGTGGCGTGTTGCAGTAACTTTTCACGCTGCCCGTCGTCGAGAGTTTCCCGTGCCTGCAGCAGTGTTTTATCAAATTCAGGGTTCGAGTAACGCCCGCGATTGCCTTGTCCGCCGTTCGGCCCGAAGGTTTCGAGCAATGGCCCCAGCACACCGGAGGCTTCACCGGTTTCAATCGCCGCACCGCCCATAATCAGGCTGAAATCGCGTTTGGATGCACGGGAGAAATACACGCTGCCCGGCATGGTCACGACGTCAGTTTTAATGCCAACGCGGCTGAACATCTGGCCGAGCGCCTGCGCAATTTTAGAATCGTTCGGATAACGGTCATTCGACGCATGGAACGTCAGCGTAAAACCATCCGGATAACCGGCCTGCGCCAGCAATTGTTTCGCTTTCACCGGATCGTAAACCGGTGCGGCAATCGACGGCGTATAGCCGAAGTAACCTTTCGGCACCAGTTGCGACGCCGGAACGCCCTGCCCGTCCATAATGCGATCCACAATCGCCTGACGGTTTATCGCCAGCGACATCGCCTCACGCACTTCGCGTTTTTTCAGCGGATTGCTGCCATCCGGCCCTTTGGCGAATGGCGACACATCGCGATCCTGATCCGGGTGTAAATACAAAATACGGTTACCGGCGACAGATTCCAGATGCAGGCTGGCTTGTTTGCCCAGATCCCGCCCGTCTGCCGTCGGCACGCTTTCAATCATATCAACGTCGCCTGAACGCATTGCCGCCACGCGGGCACTCGGGTTTTTGAACACGCGCAAGGTGACGTTATCCCACTGCGCTTTTCCGCCCCAGTACTGATCGTTGCGCGCCAGCACGACGTTATCGTCCGGTGTCCAGCTGACAAATTTGAACGGGCCGGTACCGATGACATCTTTCCCTTCATTAAGGGTTTGCGATCCGACCGTCTCAAGCCGGGCCGGTAAAATAGCAACACGGCTTAAGTTGTTAAGTAATAATGGTGTTGGCGCTTTGGTGACAATTCTCACCGTTAAAGGATTCACTTCGGTGACGTCAGCGATATCGTTGACGTACGGCGTATAGGCGCTCGGGCTGTTTTTTGAGGCCAGCGCCACGCGTTTCACGCTGGCAATCACATCTTTGGCAGTGAAATCGCTGCCATCGTGGAATTTCACACCGGGACGCAGGGCAAATTCCCAGGTGGTGTCGTTGATGACTTTCCATGACACTGCAAGCGCTGGCGTTATGTGTTGTTTTTCGTCCTGATTCACCAGGCCGTCGAATATGTTGCGTGCCATCGCACTGTTGGCACCGCCGACGTAAAACTGCGGATCCATAGACGTGGTTGATGCGGCAAGGCCGATATTAAGATCAGCAGCCTGTACGGTCTGTAAAGCAAAAAGCGTGGCCAGTGCTGAGGAAAGCACTCCTGCCAAAACGGACTTTCTCATTCATTTAACCCTTAATTATTTTAGATTTTCAGGCAATGTGTATCAGATCGTAAACTGGAGTCTAGGGGGTGGACTTCTGAATTGAAAATTGTATTTTGTGTTACATCCATAAACAAATGTTATGGATCTTGAGGATGCATATGAAAATTAATCCCAGACAGGTAGAAGCTTTTCACAAGGTGATCCTTACCGGTGGCATGACCGCCGCCGCCAATATGATGAACATTACGCAGCCTGCGGTCAGCCGCCTGATCCGCGATTTCGAATATGCGGTTGATCTGAAGCTGTTTGACCGCGACGGACGCGGGTTGATCCCGCGCGACGATGCCATCAAGTTGTATCGTGAAGTCGAGCGTTTGTATCTCGGACTTGAACATATTTCACGTATCGCCGATGAAATACGTCATTCAAAAGGCAGCGTTTTGCGCATTGGTACGGTTGCGGCGCTTTCCGCGCTGTGCGTCGAACACATTTTGCCGCCGCTGATTGAGAGTATTGACGATATCTCGCTGTTTCTGGATATCGAAAGCACGACGCACATCACCGATGTGGTGACCAGCAATCAGTACGACGTCGGGTTCATTTTCGGTAAGCCGGATGTGAAAGGGCTGGAAGCGGAAATGCTGGCGCGGGCCAATGCCGTTGCCGTGATGTCGCCACGTCACCCGCTGGCCAAACAGGATGTCGTCACCGCGATGGATCTGACGCGTTACCGCCCTATTATACCCGGGCGCAAAACGCCGCTGCGTGAACAGCTCGATCAGGTGATGAGCCGCCTCGACTTATATATGAATAACCCGATTGAAACGTCGCTGAACAATTGTTGTGTGATGGCGGGGAATAATCTGGGTATTGGTGTGGTGGATTTCATCACGGCGCGCAGCCACAAAAGCGATATCGTGCTTAAGCCGTTTACGCCAGATATCAGCATCGCCTATCTCGCCGTTTTCCCGCCGCAGATCCCGAAAAGCCGTCTGGTGGAACATATCACCAAAGAAATGAAGGCATTAATTGAAGGCTATTTGTAAAACTCCCCGTCAGGTTCGCCAAAATCGTACCAGTGAGTCCAACGTGTTCCCCTTCTCCCCTTTATGGTGAGAAGTCCGCAGACGGCTGGTGCGTTTAATTAGATGAAAAACGTATATCAAACACTTCAGTTATCAAAATAACGAATAATACACTTTATTTTATTCTTTAAAATCAATGAATAAAATTTACCTGCATAAATAATAATCTAATCTATAATAATTTACCTAATTTCAAACTCTTCGTTACACATTCACAACCTCGATGAGAAGTATTACTCTTTGCGCGAAATTGTTCTATTTGGTTCATTTAATAACGGGTGGTCATTAAGTGGTACCAGCTTTTCATCAACAGTTCTCTACAACCTATTTTCTACAAACCAATGCAGTGAGATAAATCATGCCAACAACAAATAACAAGTGGACGTGGCTCCTCTGGTTACTGAGTGCGCTGATGGTCGTCATCGGGCTGACACTCGGTATCGGTGGTGCGTACCTGGCCACATTAGGAGGAAGCGTTTACTTCCTGCTGATGGGTCTGGCGCTCATCGTTTCCGCCGTTTTGATTTTTAAAGGTAAGCCGTCAGGCGCATGGCTGTATGCCGTGGCCTTTGTGCTTTCTATTATCTGGGCTGTCTGGGACGCGGGCTTCACGTTCTGGCCGCTGTTCTCCCGCCTGTTCACTTTCGGCGTGCTGGCTTTCCTGGTGGCACTGGCCTATCCGTTGCTTCAGGCACGCGCGGGCCTGGTGGTGCGTAAAGGGCCAGGCTTCTCGCTGGCGGCTGTTCTGGCCGTTGCGCTGATTGCCGCATTCGGTAATACCTTCGTGCCGACGCCAATCATCAGCGCCGATAGCGATCAGGTGCCGGTGAAACCGGTAGATAAAGGTGCAGAGCAGAAGAACTGGGAAAACTGGGGTAACACTACCGCTGGCGACCGTTTTGCTGCACTGGATCAGATCAACAAAACCAACGTGGATAAACTTCAGGTTGCGTGGATTGCCCATACCGGTGATATCCCGCAGAGCAACGGCTCCGGCGCTGAAGACCAGAACACGCCGCTGCAAATCGGTGACAAGCTGTTTGTGTGTACCGCTTACAGCAAAGTGATCGCCCTGAATGTGGATGACGGTAAAAAGCTGTGGTCTTACGATTCCAACTCCACCGCACCTAACTGGCAGCGTTGCCGCGGGCTGGGCTATTACGAGAACAGCGCCGCGCCACAGGCTGCGGCGGCACAACCTGCCGCTGTGCCTGCTGCTGAACCGGCAAGCCCGACCGCTGCTTCAGAAGCTGCCGCGCCTGCCACGAACGCACCGCAAACGCCTGCGGCTACCGGCGGTACCGTCAGCGCTACCTGCGAACGTCGTCTGTTCCTGCCAACCATTGATGCCCGTCTGATCGCCATCAACGCCGACACCGGCAAGCCTTGCGCTGATTTCGGTGATAACGGCGTGGTTGACCTGAAAGTCGGTATGGGCGAAGTCAAACCTGGCTACTATCAGCAAACCTCTACCCCGCTGGTCGCGGGTAACGTAGTAGTTGTCGGTGGTCGCGTAGCGGATAACTTCTCTACCGGCGAACCTCCGGGCGTGGTGCGTGCATTCGACGTGCATACCGGCGCACTGGTATGGGCATGGGATCCGGGTAATCCGAACATCACCAAACTGCCACCGGAAGGTCAGACTTACACCCGTGGTACCCCGAATGTCTGGTCAGCCATGTCATACGATCCAAAACTGGGTCTGATTTACATGCCAACCGGTAACGCGACGCCGGACTTCTTCGGCGGCACGCGTACTGAGCTGGATGACAAATACAGTTCTTCAGTCGTTGCAGTCGACGTGGCAACCGGTAAAGTCCGCTGGACGTTCCAGACCACTCATCACGACCTGTGGGACTTCGACCTGCCGTCTCAGCCGCTGCTGTATGATCTGCCGGACGGCAAAGGTGGCAGCACGCCGGTTCTGGTGCAGACCTCCAAACAAGGCATGATCTTCATGCTGAACCGCGAAACCGGCCAGCCGGTCGCGAAAGTCGAAAACCGCGAAGTGCCGCAGGGTAACGTCCCTGGTGAACGCTACTCCAAAACACAGCCTTTCTCTGTCGGTATGCCAAACATCGGCAACCAGACGCTGAAAGAATCTGATATGTGGGGCGCAACGCCGATGGACCAGTTGCTGTGCCGCATCGAGTTTAAAGGTATGCGTCACCAGGGCGTTTACACGCCTCCGGGTCTGGATCGTTCCCTGCAATTCCCGGGTTCTCTGGGCGGCATGAACTGGGGCAGCGTCTCGGTTGACCCGAACAACGCCATCATGTTCGTGAATGATATGCGTCTGGGTCTGGCGAACTACATGGTGCCGCGTGCACAGGTTCCGACCGGCGCAAGCGGTATCGAGATGGGGATGGTGCCGATGGACGGCACACCTTATGGCGCAGTCCGCGAGCGCTTCCTGTCTCCGCTGGGCATTCCTTGCCAGAAACCACCGTTCGGTACCATGTCTGCGGTGAACCTGAAAACCGGCAAAATCGTCTGGCAGGTGCCGGTCGGTACGGTGAAAGACACCGGTCCGCTGGGCATCAAAATGCGCATGCCAATGGAAGTCGGTATGCCAACGCTGGGCGCGAGCCTGTCAACGCAATCCGGCCTGCTGTTCTTCGCCGGTACGCAGGATTTCTATCTGCGCGCGTTCGATACCGCAAACGGTAAAGAAATCTGGAAATCCCGTCTGCCGGTCGGCAGCCAGTCCGGCCCGATGACCTACGTTTCACCGAAAACCGGTAAACAGTACATCATCATCAGCGCCGGTGGCGCACGTCAGTCCGCAGAACGCGGCGACTACGTGATCGCCTACGCACTGCCTGATCAGAAGTAAGATTTAGCAGTCCATGACAAAGCCCGCTGGTGCAGACCGGCGGGCTTTTTTGTTGGGAAGATTTACAGGTTAAGTCTGTGCTTTCAGCCTGACCCGTTGCTGTCCCATCCCTGTAAAGATGGCGTCAGCCAGTTCAGCCGGAAACGATTCGGGCAATTGCCTCGCGACATTTTCAATAACGGCCGGTGTGAGTTCGATGATTTCATCAATCATAGTTTCTATTTGTCGTTTCCCCAATCCGCTCTGCTCACCCTGCTTAATCCAGTGTCTGCGCTGGATCTTGCAGATCAGGTAATAATTACTGCTGCCACGGACGGCCATAGCCAGCTTACATTTCTGCCATGCGATCTTATTATTTCCACGGCCAATCACCGGCCAGGCTGACAAAATATCGTACAGCGGTGTCATGTGATAACGATTTTGAGAGAGGTGCGATGCACCTGATTACCCGGCGTAAACGGCAGGGAAAGCGACAAAGGTCGCCCTTGTGGGTCCTCCGTCCATTCGGGCGAGTACTGTAAACGATCCTCGCCTTTTTGCTTTTCCCAGTACCCCACAGGAATACCGTTCATCCATATCGCTAAACGCTGCTGCGCACGACGCATATCATCACCATTGTTCCTTTCTGGCGGGCGTACTTAAATAATCCGGCTTAATTTCCTCCATAGAGGGTTTTTCAGGATCGGATTGTGAGGAAAACACCATCTCAATGCCCAACACATTAAATACCCGAAACAGCCGGTCAAGGCTGGCAGTAGCAGGGTTTGCCTCCAGTCGGGCATATGTCTGCTGGGTCACGCCCAGTTTTTCTGACACATCCTTTTGCGTCAGACCTTTTTCCTTACGGAACCCCACCAGTAACGGACGGAGCTGGTTAAGTGTTTTTAACGGATAGACTGTCTTCATTATGGCGGCTCTGATATCTCTCGTCTTATACAAATTATAAGCTGTATTGAGAACAATACACCCTAAAAGCTGTAAAAACAAAATACAGCCTGCAAGCTGTTAAAGATAAATACAGTTTATAAGCTGTAATTTGCCCACTACTGCCCCCTCATGCTCAAATACCGGTTTCACGCCCGGATGAAACCTCATGAAAAAAAGCGAATTTATCGCTCAGGATTTACTGAGCAAGATTTATCAGAACAGCGGATCGCTGCCGGAGAAGTTACCGCCGGAGCGCCAGTTAGCGGAGGAATACGGGGTTTCGCGCTTTACCGTGCGCAAGGCGCTGGAAAAACTGGTGAGCATCGGGGCGGTGCGCATTGTGCAGGGCTCGGGAATTTACATTAACCCCGGCGTGAGCAGTAATCCGCTGGTCTACAACTCGATCACCGAAAAGAAATTCGCCGAAATCAGCTTTAAAATGCTGGAGCTGCACAAGCGGCGGCCGGATAAAGAAGAGCAGCAGGTTTTCGATCTGAGTGTGGATGATTTTATCTGGGCATTCACCCGTTTGCGGCGTATCAGCCAGCGCAACGTACAGATTGAATACTCCCGTATGCCTGCACGTGAATTTGGTGATCTGAATCAGAAGACCATCGAACATTCCATTCAGCAATATGTTCTGAGCAAGGGCTATGCGATTTCACATTCCCTCACCCGCTATCAGGCGGTAACAGTCAATAAAGAACAGGCGCAAATTCTGGGATGCAAAAAAGGCATTGCCGCCATGCACATTACCAACAGAGGCATTTTGCAGGGCGGCAAAGTTTATGCGTTCAGCGACATTATCGACATCGATTATTCCTGCACCTATGTCATCCCGTTTAATCAGGACAATCTGGCTTTCCGCCAGAAGTAATACCCTGTTGTCAGGGCGTGTGGATCACGCCGTCCGGCAGGCGGCTTTGCGTCCATTCATGCGGACGGTACACCACCGGAAATTCAGCCGCAGCCTGGCTGTTAAAGCCCACGCCAATGCCCGCTTCTTCTCCCGGATAGAAATACCCGTTTTCTGGTACCTGCGCACCGGGGAAGACCTGCTGCGTGTTGGCCGGATACGCGACAAATTCCTGAATTGCCGCATTATGCAGATGAATATTCAGATGCGTATTCACGGCTGCACCAATCGGCGTCATATCAGGCGGACAATGCCACGCCAGTCGCACGCCAAAGCTCTGACAGAAATGCGCCAGTTTTAATGCCGGTGTGATGCCGCCGATTTGCGAAACATGGCAGCGGATGAAGTCGATCCGGCGATTGACGATCAGATCTTTCCATTCCGCCGGATTATTAAATAATTCACCGGTCGCCAGTGGCACCGCTGTCTGGCTGCGGATTTGCGCCAGCCATTCGTTCTGGTCCGGCGGCAGAATATCTTCGATAAAGTAAGGCCGGTACTGCTCGACGGCTTTGGCGAACTGCACCGCCTGCTGCGGGAACAGCCGTTCGTGAACGTCGTGCAGAATGTGGAACTGATTGCCGTATTTTTCACGCAGCGCTTTGAACATCGCCAGCGTGTTGTCGATGTACTGATCCTGATCGTAATACGCACCCGCCGTCGGTTGGCGGGTGCTGTGGAAATCACGCGCATTACCGCCGTAAAAACCTAGCTGGCAGCGGATGTGGCGGTAACCTTCAGCCAGTAAGCGATCCACTTCTCCGTACAATTCTTCCAGCGTTTCACCGGCCGCATGGCTGTACGCCGTGACGGCATCTTTCGATTTACCGCCAAACAGATGATACAGCGGCATATCTGCCAGCTTGCCTTTGATATCCCACAGCGCCATATCAATGCCCGCAATGGCGTTATTGATCACCGGTCCGTTACGCCAGTAAGCGTTCACCATCATCATCTGCCACAAATCTTCGATGTGATTGGCATCGCGGCCGATCAAAAGCGGTTTGAGATATTCATCCACCATCAGTTTGACCGCCAGCGGGCGCTGCTGGAATGTCGCGCAGCCCAGACCGAAAATACCACGGTCAGTTTCAATTCTGACCACCACTAAATTATGACGATCAGGGCGCGTTATCTGACATTCGATATGAGTAATCAGCACAGGCTGCATGATAAATCCTTAATAAAGACCGTAATTCCTTTTCACAAAAAGGCGGCGGGAATATTCGTATAGAGGTTATTTCAACGTATTTTCATCCTGCTTGTAAACCTAAAATTCAGGCTTTTATTTTGGTTTGAAAGCATGGCTGAATATCACCAAAAAACAGACCAATTTAACCATGATGCACTAAACCAGCACCGATCAGTGAAGTTCTGTGACGAGGATCCTGTTTTATTGGTTTGTTTTTAAAAATATCCCTCATTACACTCCTCTTCACTCAAATAAAGAATAATTCATTTTTTCGTCGCGGGGTTCAGGGTGAATACAGAAATAATGCTCTCGGTAATTAAACTGGTGGGCGGTGCGGGAAATATTAATAAAGTCTGGCACTGCATGACCCGCCTGCGTTTTGATTTACGCGACGAAAATAAAGTGGCCTGGGATGAGATTAAAAATCTGCCCGGCGTGCTCGGCGCGCAAAGCCAGAGTGATCAGGTGCAAATCATCATCGGACCAAAGGTGAAGGTCTGGTACGAGGCCATTGTGTCGCAACTGGATCCGGTGAGCGGCAACGCCGAAACACCAACAGGAAATGTTTCCACAAAAGGAAGAAAAAGCCTGATATCGATGTTCATGGATACTGTCTCCGGTGTGTTCGGCCCGATCGTTCCGGCCATTGCGGGCGCGGGGATGATCAAAGGTTTGCTGGCCGGACTGATTGCCCTGAAAGTCATATCGGCCAAAAGCGAAACCGTGATGATCATCGATTTGATCGCCAGCGGCGTATTTTACTTCCTGCCGTTTTTCCTCGCGGTTTCTGCGGCGAAGATCTTCAAAACCAATGAATATCTGGCCGCTGCCGTAGCCGCCTGCCTGATGTACCCGACGCTGATGGACGCGGCGAAAGCACTCGCCAGCCACACGGCCGGGGCACCGACCGCGCTGTACTTTATGGATGTGCTGCCGGTGTCTGTTTTCAACTATTCGGCCAGTGTGATTCCGGTGATTTTCTCGGTGCTGGCGCTGAGTTACATCCATCGCTGGGTCGATAAAATCATGCCGGACGTGCTGAAAACCGTCTTTACACCAACGCTGACCTTGTTTATCGCGGCGCTGGTATCACTGACGCTGATTGGTCCGGCGGGGATTTATCTCGGTAAGTTGCTGGCGTTTGGCATTCAGGGATTGTTCGATGTATCGGCGGTGTTTGCGGGCTTTATTGTCGGCGCGATCCGCCCGGTGGCGATCCTCACCGGTATGCATCACGCAATGACGCCGATTGCCTTGCAGAACTTTACCGATCAGGGCTGGGACATGCTGATGCCGATGATGTTTATGGCCAACATGGCGATTGCCGGATCGACCTTTGCGATTTATTTCCACGTTAAAACCCGCGAACAAAAATCCGTGGTGCTCTCTGCGGCGATTTCCGGCTTGCTGGGGATCACCGAACCGGCATTATTCGGCGTGCTGACGCGCTACAAAAAAGCCTTTATCGCCACCACCATCAGCAGTTCCGTGGCGTCGGCATTTATCGCGTTCTTCGGAGTGCGTTTGTACGGCTATATTCTGTCGAGCATTTTCAGCCTGCCCGCCTACATCGGTCCCTATTTTATTTACATTCTGATGGGCGTAGTGCTGTCACTGGGGCTGTCGTTTACGCTGACCTACCTGATGGTCGTCAAAAACAAAGGCACCGAACAATCGGTGCCTTTGGTGAATCAAACGCGCTGAGATTTATCAGGCCGCTGTCTTTGAATGCGTAAGCTCAGACAGCGGTGCATTCTGAATAAGATTGGTCAGACGCCCGATATTTTCGATTTCCACTTCAATCTTGTCATTCTCATGCAGGAACAACGGCGGTACGCGGGTTTTACCCACACCGCCCGGTGAACCGGTCATGATCACATCGCCCGGAGAAAGCTGGGTGAAGGTGCTGATGTAGGCAATCATCTGCGGAATGGTGTGCACCATATTGGCTGTGGTGTCGTCCTGCACCAGCCGGTCATTCAGCCAGGTTTTGATACTCAGATTTTGCGGGTCGCCGACTTCATCCGGCGTCACCATCCACGGGCCAAATGCGCCTGTCGATGGCCAGTTTTTACCTGCGGTATACCATTTATGCTGCCAGTCGCGTACTGAGCCATCCATGTAGCAGCTGTAACCGGCGACAAAATCGAGTGCGTTTTCTGCTGAAATATTGCGGCCCGTGCGGCCGATAATAATCGCCAGTTCGCCTTCATAATCAAACTGCTCAGAAGAAGCCGGTTTAATGATGGTGCCGTTGTGACCGACCTGCGAATCCGCGAAGCGGACAAACAATGTCGGCGCGTCGCTGGTTTCATTAAATTCTTTGCGTTTTTCCGCGTAGTTCATGCCCACGCCGAAAATTTTGCCCGGCCTGTCGATAACCGGCAGGAAACTGATGTCATTCAGTTGAAGATCCGCAGGGGACTCAACGTAGCGTTGCAGTTCTGCAAGTGAATGGCGCGCCATGAATTCGTTAATATCGCGGCATCCTGAGTGACTGCCGACGTCGACAATCCCCTCTTTTTGGTAGATACCGAAGCTTTTGGTGTGGTCTTTATTGATGGTGAAATTAACAATTTTCATAGATGCACTTAGATTCTTATTTTACTTAAAACAGGTAAATTCGCTGGCGTTCGTGTTGCGAAAACGGCGTGCCGGTCACAACGTTGGCGTGATTATTGACCCTGCCTCTCATGCCTTCTACTATATTTTATTATCAAATTGATGAATTTCAGGAATCAATGTTAAATAACAGAGACTTAGAGTATTTCGTGACGGCTGCGCAGATAATGAATTTGAGACTTGCGTCACAAAATTTAAATATAACTCAACCTGCGCTTTCGAAATCCATCACCCGTTTAGAGAAAGAACTGAACATCAAACTGTTCAAACGGGCAGGTCGCGGGCTGGAACTGACCGAGGGGGGACGGGTGCTTTATCAGCGTGGTTTAGCGCTGCAAAGTTCCTATCTTGAGCTTGGGGAAATCATGAATGAACTGAGCAGCGGCGCGGGCGGTATCGTTCGCGTGGGTGTCTCAGGTTCTGCGACACAATTCTTACTGCCTGAAATCTGCAAAATGCTGCAATCGCAGGTGCCGAATATGAAACTGGAAATCCAGATCGGCATGAACGACGTGCTTTTCACGTTGCTGGAACGTCATGCAATCGATGTGATCATCGGTCCGCTGGTCAACTACGACAGTCCGGTGGTGCAGTTGCCGGTAACCGCCGACCGGGTGATCGTCGCCGCGTCACGCGATCACCCGCTGGCCGGTAAACCCGCCAGTCTGCGTGAACTCAGCCGTTATGGCTGGATTTTACCGGCGAAAACCGTGTCGATGCGCCAGTGGCTGGATAAAATGTTCTATGAAAATCATTGCTCACCGCCAGACGTGAAAGTGGAAATCAGCTCACTGGCGTCGGTGCCGGGGCTGATTGCGAAAAGCGGATTGCTGAGCTTTTTGTCGGAGAATATTCTGGTCGAAGAAGAATTCCTTTCGCGGCTGATCCGTATCGATAACGACCAGTTAGTGATGGAACGCCGGGTCGGGATCACCTGGCTGGAAGGTGCGTTTCTTTCACCGGCCACACAGAAAGTGATCGACGTGACCAAAAGCGTTGGGCAAAAAATGCAGATGGAAGCCCGCCGGATCATGGAAGACTGAAATCCGGCAGGCTTGTTTTTACACCAGATGGCAGGCCACGTGATGACCGCTTTCTACCTCACGCAGTAACGGAATTTCTTTATGACAACGGTCGGTTGCACACGGGCAGCGGGTATGGAAACGACAACCGGCAGGCGGTTTTGACGGATCCGGAATTTCACCACTGACCATCGCCACCGGCTCACTGTCCGGATCCAGCGTCGGCACCGCCGCCAGCAGCGCCTGCGTATACGGATGCAGGGGCTTACAGAACAACGCATCGCGGCTGGCCGTTTCCACTAACTGCCCGAGATACATCACCGCCACGTCATCACACAGATGTTCCACCACGCCGAGATCGTGCGAGATAAACAGAAACGTCACGCCGTGATCGTCACGTAAATCCGCGAACAAATTAATGATCTGCGCCTGAATCGACACGTCCAGCGCCGAAATGGGTTCGTCGGCAATAATGAAATCAGGTTGCAGGATCAGCGCGCGGGCGATGCCGATACGCTGGCGCTGACCGCCGGAAAACTCATGCGGGAAGCGGTTGTAATGCAGCGGCGACAGCCCGCAGATCTTCATCACCTCTACCACTTTCCCGTGCAGTTGCGCCCGCGTACACAGTTTGTGTTCCAGCATTGCTTCACCGATAGCATCACCAATGCGGATGCGCGGGTTCAGAGAACTGTAAGGATCCTGAAAGACCAGCTGGATTTTCGGACGTAACGCTTTCAGTTGCTTAGGTTTCAGTCCGTGCAGGTCTTCGCCACGAAATTTTACGCTGCCCGCCGTTTTGTCATACAGCCCCAGCAACGTGCGTCCGACGGTGGTTTTACCGCTGCCGGATTCACCGACCAGCCCAAAAATCGTGCCCTTGCGGATGTTAAAACTGACGCCATCCACGGCCCGCAACTGCCCGGTTTCCTGTCCGAATACGCCGTCACGGATCGGGAAATACTTTTTCAGGCCATCCACTTCAATCAGATATTCAGCGCTCATGGCTGTAACCCCCTGTTTTTCTTCTCACTGACCGCGTTCAGCCCGCTATAAAAACATGCGGCCTGCCGGAACTGACCTTCCAGCGGCGGAATGCCCTGGCGACATCTTTCCGTGGCGCGGGAACAGCGTTCGGTGAATGCGCAGTAAGGCGGCAGCGCGGCCAGATCCGGTACCTGACCGGGAATGGAATACAAGCGGCGGCGGCGTTCGCCCGGTGTCGGCCTCGAGGCAATAAGTCCCTGGGTATACGGATGCAGCGGATTGCGCAGCACATCGGCGGTCGCCCCCTGCTCAACAATTTTACCGGCGTACATCACGACCACGTGGTCGGCCATTTGCGCGATCACGCCCAAATCATGAGTGATCAACATCAGTGCCATATGATTTTGCTGCGCCTGTTCACGTAATAAACGCAGGATCTGCGCCTGTACGGTGACGTCCAGTGCAGTGGTGGGCTCGTCAGCAATCAGCAACTGCGGCTTACAGCTCAGCGCCATCGCAATCATGATGCGCTGTAACATACCGCCCGAAAGCTGATGCGGATAACTGGTCATCAGGCTTTCCGCACGCGCCAGCCCGACGTTGGTGATCATCTCCGTCGCATGTGCCCACGCCATTTTCGGCGATTCACCGCGGTGGCGGATCAGCGGCTCGACAAGTTGCTCACCGAGGGTCAGCACCGGATTCAGCGCGGTCATGGGTTCCTGAAAGATCATCGCCAGCTGGTTACCGCGCAAATCCGCCATTTGTGACGGTCGCAGTTTAAGCAGGTCACGCCCCTGAAACAGAATTTCACCGCCATCAATACGTGCGGCCTGTGGCGGTAACAGCCCCATCAGCGACATCGCCGTGACACTTTTCCCGCAGCCGGATTCACCGACAATACCGACAGTTTGACCTGCCTGAACGTCAAAGGTGACATCCTGTACCGCGCGCACACGGCCCTGATCGCTGGAGAACGACAGCGAAAGCTGATTAAAACGGATCAACGGTTGTGTCATTTTTTGCTCCGTTTCAGTTTTGGATCGAGCGCGTCACGCAGGCCATCACCCAGCACGTTAATCGCAATCACCGTAATAAAGATCGCCACGCCAGGCGGCATCCACAACCACGGGCGACGCTGGAAGTCGATCAGACTGTTCGCCGCATCCATCATATTTCCCCATGACGGCGTCGGCGGCACCACGCCTAATCCCAGATAGCTGAGTGCAGATTCGCTGAGAATGGCGTTCGCCACGGCCATCGTGGCCATCACCACCAGAATTGGCACCGTGTTTGGCAGTAAATGGCCGAACAGCCGACGGCGTGAAGACAAGCCGAGCACCTGCGTCGCCAGCATGAAATCACGTTCACGCAGGGAGAGAATTTGCCCGCGCACCAGACGTGCCAGCTTCGGCCATTCCAGTAAACTGAGCATCACGATCACCATGTACACACGGGAATCCGGCGAAAAATCCAGTTCAGAAAGCATCGCGCCCATCACGATCAGCAGCGGCAGGCTCGGAATAGTCATCACCAGATCAGCAAAACGCATGATGATTTTATCAGTCACACCACCGAGATAGCCGGACACCGCGCCCATGAGATACCCGAGTGTCACAGACAGCAACATGGTCAGCATGCCGATAATCAGCGAGATGCGCCCCGCCAGCAGCAGCCGCGTATAGACATCACGCCCGAGAAAATCGGTACCCAGCCAGTGTTCTGCATTCGGCGCTTTGTTGATCATCAGCGCATCGGTGGCATCATCGCGCCAGGGAGAATAGTAAGGACCCACTATGCACCAGACGGCCATAACCAGCAGCAGAACTAAGCAAAACATTGCCAGCCGGTTTTGGCGCAACGCCCGCCAGGCCTGTCGCCAGGGTGACGGTGTCACCTGAGCCAGCACCGGAATTTGCGCTTTGCGCAGACGGCGGTTGGTTGAAAATAAAGAGCCAAACATTACGACCTCACACGGATACGCGGGTCAGCCCACGCATACAACACGTCGGCAATCAGATTGCCAAGAATGGTCAAAACCGCCAGAAACAGCGTGAACCCCATCAGGACCGGGTAATCACGCGCTGCCAGTGAATCAATATGAATGTGCCCTGCACCCGGCCAGTTGAAAACTTTTTCGGTGATCAGCGCCCCGGAAAACAGCCCCGGCAACTCAAATCCGAGCAGCGTAATAATTGGCAGCAGCGCGTTTCTCAACGCGTGTTTAAGGATAACCGTGCGTTCACGAAGCCCTTTGGCACGCGCGGTACGGATGAAATCCATCCGCACGACGTCCAGCATACTGGCGCGAAAATAACGCGTCAGGCTGCCCGCCTGCAGCATCACCAGCGCAACGACCGGCAACACCAGATGCGCGGCCACCTGCATCACCCACGCCCAGCCGGTCGCGTCACTGCCGGTGTTAGTCATCCCACCCACCGGCAGCCAGTGCAAATCAACGGCAAACCATTTGATCAGCAGAAGACAGAGGAAAAACGTCGGGAAGGACATCGCGGCGAAAATGATCACACTCACCACATGATCGAACAGGGAATAAGGCTTCATCGCCGAGACAATGCCAACTGCCAGCGCGATCCCCCAGTACAACACCATCGCAATGGTCGCAAGCAGGAAGGAATTCCAGATGTACTGATTCAGCAACTGGCTGACCGGGATCTGATATTGCAACGAAAAACCCAGATCCCCCCGCAACAGATTCCCCAGCCAGTGCAGATAGCGGCTGAGCAGCGGTTGATCCAGGCCGTATAAGGCTTTCAGTTCAGCAGCGCGTTGTGCAGTCAGCGTAATATTACCATCGATAAAATCACCCGGCGTTTTGGCAAACAGCATGAAAATCAGCAGCGAAGCGAGGAACAACATCGGAATGGTTTGAAGTAAACGACGCAGAATGAAATTTCTCATGACTTTCTCATTGAAGCTGCCGGAAGATCCCGGCAGCGGCGTTATTTCTGATTATTTGACAATTTTGACATCCGGCAGACTGCCGGTCAGGCCGTTGTAGATGTCCGGTTTAAAACCGGTCACGCGGGCGCTGCTGGCTGAAAGAATTTTGCGGTTACCGAGCAGGATCGCCGGCGGATCGTTTGCCAGCACTTTGTACAGCTCGTGGTAAATCGGCTTACGCTTTTCGATATCCAGCGTCGCGTTCCCTTCGTTGATCAGCTTATCGACTTCAGGGTTGTTGTAGCCGGATTCGGTAGCCTCGGTGCTGTAATAATCCCACACGCCATCGTGGGGATCGTTAAGCGTGCTGGTGCTGAACGAGGCCAGATCGTAATTACCCGCTTTACGCTGTGACATCAGGGCGTTGAAGTCCACAACCTGCGGTTTCAGCAATACGCCAATTTTCTGATAGTCTTCTTTTGCGATCGGGATCAGCGCATCGTTCAGCACTTTTTTGCTGACCAGCAGCGTCAGTTCGAGACGTTTACCGTCTTTCACACGAATACCATCAACGCCAACTTTCCACCCTGCTTCATCCAGCAATTTATTGGCCTGCGCCGGATCGAATTTATACGGATTCACGCCATCAGTGTTGTACGCCCAGGAGATAGGCGCGATCGGCTCAATCGCCACAGAGCCGTAACCCTGATAAACCACGTCGATCAGTTTCTGGCGATCCAGCCCGTAGATCAGCGCCTGACGCACTTTCACATCCTGCAACGCAGGGCGATGAACGTTGAATTCAATTTTGCTGTAATCGCTGGATCCATACAGGTTGATATTGGCAAAGCCGAGCATTTTCAGTTGCTCGATGTCATCCGGTCGGGAAGTGAAGGCATCGTAATCAGTATCGCCGGTCTGGAATAACTGGAAGTTAGTCGACGGATTGGTCACGCGATAGATAAAGCGCGGAGTCGGCGGTACGCCGCGATAATAATTGGTGTTGGCGTGGAAACGGATCTCCTGCCCCGGGATGTACTTATCGTACACATACGGGCCATTACCCAACGGTTTGCCATGCAGCGTGCGCAGGTAATCAAGGTTTCCCCGCTGATAGCCTTTGCCGTAATACGCTTTCGACAGCACCGGCCCGCCGATTTTTTGCAACGTGGTAGCCCCCGGCTGTGTGGTGGTGACCTGCAACGTCAACGGGTCAATCACTTTCAGACCACTGATGCTGTCCGCCTTGCCCTGCTTATATTCATCACCACCGGCAATGTGCGCCAGCGTGATATCGGTATCACCATCGTATTTCGGGTCATACAACACCGTCAGCGTGAACGCGACGTCTTCTGCAGTCAGTGGTGAACCGTCACTGAATTTCAGGTCAGGACGTAGTTTGATGGTATAGGTTTTGCCATCCGGGCTGACGGTCCAGCTTTGCGCCAAGCCGGGAACCAGTTTGCCCTGGCTGTCCCAGTCAATCAGACGGGCGAAAATCACGTTAGTGACATTTTCATCCCAGCCGTTGACGAAGAAATACGGGTTAAAAATCCCCTGAGGTTCGGAGATCCCGGCGATCACTGTATCAGTGCGCAGTTTTGCAGCCGCAGGAACCTGGCTGGCATCTGTTGCCGGTGTGATGCCTTCCTTTAATACATCATCAGCGAATGCAAAAGAAGACAGCATCACGGCGCTGGCCAGTAATGCGATTTTGAAAGAAGCAGTACGGTGCGCGCGTTGTGCGGCTGGCGCGAATGCAGAGCGTAATAACGTAGCCAAAAGACATCCTCATCATAAGTGTGCAAACGGTTTACAAAACATGACAAAGAGTAAGGATGCCGTTTACCCTTGTCTAACAACGAAAAAATATGGCTTATAGCTTTTAAACAGTACGCAGAAAAAGTCGCCAATACGGCTAATGTGGAAAGATTTCCTGATATCACCCAGTAAGCGCTTACTAACCCGAAAAGCCTTATTCAGAAGGATATGTACGGTGAATACTTGCATTTTGGACAAAAGAAAAACGGCGTATCTCGTGAAAGATACGCCGTTTATTTTTATTTCTGCTTCAGGGGAATCAGGCAGCGACTTTTTTGCTACGCGAACTGACTTCTGCCAGGATCGCTTTATGCTTACTCTTGTCGCCGATCAGCTTATACCATCCAGAAAGCTTACGCAGGTCCGGCAAGGTAGCCTTCTCATCCACATCGTAAGCGCTTAGCTTGTCGAGATATTCTTCGAAGATCGTGATGCAACGGCGCGCCCACTCGCCTTCAAGCGCCGATCCGGCAACAGCTCGCGGACGTCGCGGTAAGCGCGGGCGCAGTGGTTTGCTGGCTTCTGGCGCGGATTCATCCACATAGGCAAACTTGATGGATACCACGGTTCTGCCCTGCTTTACTGGCTCCCAGACCACCGAAATATCGGTATTGGCGTTGATCCGGTTGATCGTCGGCTCAAGGAGTTTCTGACGGAAGTCACGATAGTCCTCGTATTTGCCCGCCAAACCGGCCTTCTCGCGCATCCAGTTGAGATCCAGTGTCACTTCTATGGCTTTACCGCTGCGACGCCCGTAGAGGTTCTTAGCTTTGATGAGCCAGCCATACAGCCTTACGGAGAACGGCGTATCAAGTTTTGCGATATTAGCAAAATTCAATTTGGTAAAAGATTCTTTAAGTTCATAAAGATACGGGGCAACATCCTGTCCGAATCGCAGAACCACTGCGCTGTGATCGTCGCTGCTCACATACTCAAGACGTGAAAACCAGGAGAGTTGTACAGTGCGAACCTTGCCGGTTTTTACGTCCGGTTTGTAGATGGTGACCGGCTTTTTCATCAGGCTTTCAGCGGCTTCGCGCAACTGGCGGTGGCTGCTGGTCGGGTTTACCCCGTAGATCCGCTGATAGTCCTGAGGGAAAAGTCGATAAAGCGTATCTGGCTGAGGTTTCCTGCTATCAATTTGTGCCAGCGCCAGATTTAGCAGGCGCATTTCATCCAGAGTGACGCTGTAAGCGCCTTCAAGAAGATCATTCCCCTGAACTACGGTGAGTTTATTCAGTTCCATGTAGCAGGATCCATAAGTGGAAAGTAGGTAAATTATTCCACATAAAAAATACCGACGTAAAGTAAAAACAAGGGTTATTTATCCCCTTAAAATCAGTACTTTAAATAAGGATCCGAAAAACCTGATCAGGAAAAATCTCCACATATTGTTTTCAGCGCTTCCAGGGATCCTTTTTCTAATACGTTGGATCGTCGGTTTTTTTACAGGAAATTATTCCACATATGCGGGTGATAACCTTCGCTGAATTTTATCAGCAATGCGCAATCAGACCCTAACCGCGATCAGAAAATCATTCCACATTTGAAGTGCCCATGCACATAAAACCATCAAATTTACCTTTGTGATCCCCTTCTCACTTCGTTCTGGTCCAGGGTTTCTCACCCTGAGCTGATGCACAGGAAAACTTTCCACGTATAGCCAGCATGGGGATCAGAAAATGTCTCCACATTAAGAGGCAATGATCGCGTCAGCAGGAAATTACTCCACATAAGAAACCCGATGGCGCTCACAGAAAATGTTTCCACATACAGACCGGGACGGGATCAGGAAATTTCTCCACCTAAAGTCATGCAATGTGGTTTTTCACCGGGTAAGCATCGTGAATATCATCATCTTTGATCAGGAAAACATTCCACATATAGAGAAGTGACGTTGTCACAGTAATTTTAATATACTGATTTATAACGATTATTATTCAGAAACGATGAGAAGATGCTTTCAATGGATCAGATAATGTTTCCACATAGGGAGGTTCAGGATCAGGAAAAGCTTCCACATATCCGCTTCCCTGACCGCCTCAAAGAGGATGGGTCTGCCCTGTCTGCAGGTATTTGGGATCCGTTATCGGAGTACGTGACATAACGTGACGCTGTCACAGGAAATTGTTCCACATATTAATGTTAGCTTTGGGATCAGGAAATCCTTCCACTTATGAGAAACGCCTGTTGTGACAGTCGGTTAGGCAGGTGTTAAGCTTACTGCGGCTGTTGACTGGCGGGTAACCGAGATATCCACAGAAAATCATTCCACATAGATAATAGATTGATCCGTAAAGAAATTATCCACAGAAAAAGACTCTACATTTGGCATGAAAAGGATCCACATCCAACAGGAAGGATCTCCACCTGAAGCAGGAAATACCTCCACAATACGTGTAGTAACCTATTGATAATAAATAGTAAAAACCGTCTCTAAAGAGAAAGATCTAAACTTAAAAAATAAACAAAACATTATTTGATCTTGGGATCTGATCACCCCGGAGTAGATAATTCAAGAAGGGATAAGTTAGCGTTGAAGGTAGACAGAGCAATGTTCTCAGGCAAGATGTCATCAGAAACGGGCCTTGGGAGACCCGATCCAGCCAGTAATCAGCACATTATGACCGTTCGTTGGTGATGAGCCAGGCTTCGATCAGCTCTGTCAGGACGTCTTTCATTTCGCGATCTTGCAGGAAGCAACTGGTTTTAAAGCGGCGATGTAGCTCTTCATCGATATTGGTCTGCAATTTCTTCACTGATGCGGGTGGTTTAGATACCGCTTCCAGTGCAGTCGTCAGTTGTCTGTGCTGGCCAAGTTTCATTTTCATTTCAGCAACTCCGTAATTTCTTTGGTCATAATTTCAATTTCACCTTTCGCGTTTCCGTCTGTCGTATCGAAAACGGTGCCGCCATCCATCATTGTGCGGATGTAAACCTGGCGCTGGGTCGTACCAGTACGCAATGCGGGAACGCCGGTATCGGCAATGGATTCTTTCAACACTTCAAGCATTTTAGCTGACGCGACTTTTTTGGTGATAAGAAAACGGGCAATCACCGGCTGCAAGTTTTCGCGAGCTTCCACGACGGCCAGAATAGCGCCACAGGCAGCAAAATCTAAAGGTGACGGTGTCACGGGGATGAGTACAAGGTCACTCACCATCACCGCCGCGGAAGAAATAGCTGATATTGCAGCAGCGCCATCGATTACCACGTAATCGTATTCTTTCAGTTGCTTACGGACGGTATAGACTTCTTTTTCTGAAGCCGCTTCTGCAAGATCGAACAGGCATTTGCTTTCGTCATACCAGTTGCTGATACTCCCCTGCGGGTCGGTATCCACCATTACGACCTTGTGCCCTTGCCGGGCAAGACAGGTTGCTATGTTTATAGACGTCGTGGTTTTCCCTACTCCGCCCTTCCCGTTCAGGAAAGAAATAATTTTCGCTGCCATGACAACCTCTGATGAAGCGTTCAGTGAAGATAACATGATTCTAAAATCATAAGATTTCAGGATTCATAAACTTTGTAATCATAGGATTCTGAGATTTTTAAATCCATGAATCACAGGATTGTGCTGCTACTATAAAGTTTGCATCCGGGGATTTCAATATTTTAGGATTATCGAATTATAATATCTTGTGATTATGCAATCTCAAGATTATGAGATTATGATGCGTGAAGCCAATGACTAGTCAATCTTGTGATTCCAGGATGATTAAAGCCTGTGATTATATGATTCAGTGATTAGGGTTAGAACGCAGTGGTGATGTCAAAGCAAGTCGGGCATAAGCAGAGTCATCAATGTACATCTCAGGATTTTAGGATTTTTAAATCTTAGGATTTCAGGATTCAATGATTGTTTATGAATTTTTTATGTCTTAAGTGCATACAGTTTTACGCCAGACATATGAACATCCTGCTATAACATCTCAACATCTCAACATCTCAACATCTCAACATCTCAACATCTCAACATCTTCGGATTGCGTGATTTCAGCAGTGGCAGGATTGTTTGATTACAGGATTTTTCCAGTCTCAGGATTTCATTCAACCGGACATAATCTCTTAATCCTGGAAGTATTGGAATCCTGTGATTATCATGAACCAGCGGCTAAATATCTTTGAATCCTGGAATCTCTAAGTCCTGTAAGGCTGCTATCTTAGGATGAAAGACGGGCTCAGATTATCCTGTACCAGCCTCCAGGTATTCTATGATTACAGGATAATAGAATCCTAATTAAGATTATAGGATTTCAGGATTACATTAATTAAATACTCTGCTGCCTGGCTATCATGAGATGCAATTGAGAGAATCCTGGAATGCCAGGATTCTTATGTGATTACAGGATTTCAGGATTAACATCACATTTAGGATTACAGGATTCAAAGATTAGTTGATGTTTTACATGTAGTTACGTCAATTATAGTGATTTCATTTAATGTTATGATTCTGTGATTACAGAATCCTATTAAAGGATTACATAATCCTGAGATTCCTATTGAGGATTGTATGATTACAGGATTCTGCGGTGGATCTTCGATTGCAGGATACCATGTGGTTAGTGTCTCGATAGAATCCTGTGATTCTGGTTATGCTGAGATTATACAATCCTGAGATTATGGTTGGTCATTCACCTGTACAAATGATTCAGAGATATTGGGATTAAAAGATAGTGGGAATAGCAAATCACCGGATTTGAAGATGCAGGGATTTCAGGATTATGAGAGTGCAAGATGAGGAAATAGTAGAATATAGGTATAGTGAATCCTGACATCTGGTAATCATTGAATCCCAAGATAAAGAATCTTAGGATTCAAAAATCACACAATCACACAATCACACAATCACACAATCACACAATCAGGTGATTAATGCGTGACAACATCAAGTGCCCGGAGATGTTCAGGTTGCCAGGAAAGTAGCACTTCGGAACCTGGCTTCCAGCCTGGATTCATTGCAGCCGCAGAAAGTTTAACCATAAAATTATCCTGACCGGCCACTTCTGTCATCATGCGTACGTGATCACCCAGATAAATGAATTGCTGAATTCTTGCCTTCACCTGTTCCATTCCGGGTTGCGGATTATTTACGTGAATACGCTCAGGGCGAATAGAGAGCAAAATCTTTTTGCCCGGCGAGCTTGGGCGAATTTTTACTGCACGCAGTTGAGTGCCGTCATCGAGTGATGCGCGGTAATAGTCGCCTTCGGCAGCATTGTTGGTGGCCAGCAGGCTGTTATTCTCGCCGATGAACTGAGCCACGAATGCATTATCCGGTTTTTCATAAATCACATTCGGGCTGTCCATCTGCTGGATCACACCATCATTGAACACCGCAACACGGTCAGACATCGTCATTGCTTCGCTCTGGTCATGCGTCACATAAACAATCGTCAGATCCAACATTTTATGAAGTTGCTTAATTTCCATCTGCATATGTTCGCGCAATTGTTTATCCAGCGCACCAAGGGGTTCGTCCATCAGCACCAGCTTAGGTTCAAACACCAGCGCGCGGGCTAGCGCAACACGTTGCTGCTGACCGCCCGACATTTGGGCAGGGTAGCGGTCAGCCAGAGATTTGAGTTTGACCATGTCCAGAATGCGGTCAACTTTCTCTTTGATATCAGATTTATTAAGCCGTCGAATGGTCAGTGGAAATGCCAGATTTTCCGCCACGGTCATGTGAGGGAAAAGCGCATAGTTCTGGAACACCATGCCGATATCACGCTGATGTGGTGGCAAATTATGCAGAGGTTTATCGCGCAGTAAGATTTCACCCTGCGTAGGCGTTTCAAAACCTGCAAGCATCATCAGACTGGTGGTTTTGCCGGAACCGGAAGGGCCCAACAGTGTCAGAAATTCTCCTTCGTGCACATCAAGATTGAGGTTTTTGACTACCAGCTTGTCCCCGTCGTAACTCTTTTTGATATTTTTGAAGCTGACATACGTTCTCATCACAGGCACTCCGCAAATGAAATTATCGAAAATGGGATGACGCGATACGGCACAATTTGTGCATAAAACATCCTCAGAAGGATTGTTTGTCTGGTGTTATTAAAAATCTTTACCATCCGCTTCTGACGCTAACAAGCATTTTCTGACAAAATAACACAAAAAATAAGCCTGAGAGAAATCTCGCAGGCTTATGAATTTTATTGTTATTTTTTATTTTAAAAGAGTTTATTGCTAGCAGTAAGATCTGTGTTTTACGCAGGATCAGGCAAATCACCTTGCAGGGTTAGCAGCCTATGGTCAGCCCCCGGGATTGCACCACCGGCTTGCAGCCTGTGTCGCAAACACTCCACGATGTGCCCGAAAGCCGTTTCAATTTCTTCTTCAGGAACGCAACCGTAACCGAGCAAAAGCCCGCGCCGCGGGGCAGGGCGCAGGTAATATGCCGACAGCGGGCGTGTGAGAATTTTTTTCTGCTCCAGCTCTGCGCTCAGCGCCACATCATCAATCGAATCAGGCAGTGACAAAATCAGATGCAAACCGGCGTTGCTGTTTTCACACAGGAATTCCGGACCGAGTTCCTGTCCGATAAGCCGTATCAGGGCATTACGTCGTCTGCCGTAAAGCAATCGCATCCGGCGGATGTGGGCGGCGTAATGCCCTTCGCGAATAAATTCCGCAAGCGTAAGTTGCGTCAGTCCGTTACCGGCACGGTACAACTCGGAGTGCGCAATTTTGAGGCGCGAGGCCAGCGGGCGCGGCAGGACGACATAACTGATCCGCATTGCCGGATACAATGTCTTACTGAACGTACCGATGTAAATCACCGGCGCATCGCTGCTCAGTCCCTGCAACGCGGGGATCGGACTGCCTGAATAGCGAAATTCGCTATCGTAATCATCTTCCACTACCCAGCTACCTTGCTGGCTGGCGATGGCAAGAATTTTTTGTCGTCGGGCCAGGCTCATCACTGAACCGAGCGGATAGTGATGTGACGGTGTCACGCATATCAGCTTAGGTGCGCGGTCCTGTGGCGGGCTGTCAGGCGGGTTCAGCCCGTTTTCATCCACCGGCACCGGCTGAATATCCACGCCGTTGATGGTCAGCACATTGCGGATTCCCCAGTAGCTCGGTTCCTCAATCCAGGCAACATCGCCCGGGTCGCAGAGCATTTTTGCCAGCAAATCCAGCGCCTGGTGGGTACCGGCGGTGATCAGGATCTGATCTGCCGTGCAGTCAACAGACCGCGCAATACGCAAATAATCAGCCAGCGCATGTTGCAGTTGCGGGCAGCCACCATGACGGGAGTAGGTGAGGAATTCGGGGGGCAGACGACGGCTCAGACGGTTCTGCAACTTACGCCAGATGTCATGCGGAAATTTTGTGACGTCCGGAACCCCAGGCATAAACGCGCCCCACTGATGCGAGGCAACGCCGGTACGCGTCAGCAGTTGAGAACCGCGCTTGGAAAGTGACACGTGGCTGCGAACCGGTGCGCAGCGCAGAGGCGTTTTATCGGCGATCACGCCGTCTTTCGGTAAATCTGCGGGAACGAAGGTTCCGCTTCCGGTGCGGGTCTGAATGTAGCCTTCGGCCTGTAACTGCTCGTAAGCAGCCAGCACCGTATTGCGCGAAATATCCAGTTCTTTGGCAAGGTCTCTTGAGGCGGGCAAGCGGCTGCCAGGCGCAATACTGCCATCAAATATAGCCTGTTGTAATGCCTGATAAACCCGCTTGTTCAGCGTGCCGGGCCGGGCATCTGAAAGCTCAGTGAGACGTTGCAAAATGAGGTCTGAAAGCAATGAGCGCAAAAGTGGATCCTCAAAATAAATGAAACTGGTTCTGGATTATAGAGCCGCTGGCGGGATAAAAAACAAGTACAGATTGCTAATTCGACAAATTGTTCATCTCGCAACCGGCAATCTATAAAACATCAACCTGAAGGCAGGAGCGAAAGATGAGTCACAGTGAACTGGAAAAACGCCGTAAAGAAGCGACGCCGCGTGGTGTAGGTGTCATGTGTGATTTCTATGCGGCGAAAGCAGAAAATGCCACGCTGTGGGATGAGCACGGGCGGGAATACATCGATTTCACTGCCGGGATTGCGGTTTTGAACACCGGACATCGTCACCCGAAAATCGTTGAAGCCATCCGCAACCAGCTTGACCTGTTCACACACACTTCCTACCAGATTGTGCCTTATGCCAGCTTTGTGAATCTGGCTGAACGCATCAACGCGATTTCTCCGGTGAGCGGCAAAGCGAAAACCACTTTCTTCAGTACCGGCGCGGAAGCTGTCGAAAACGCGGTGAAAATTGCCCGCTCCGCCACCGGTCGCCCGGGCATCATCACTTTCTCCGGTGCATTTCATGGCCGCACGCTGCTGACTATGGCGTTGACCGGCAAAGTAGTGCCTTACAAAGTGGGCTTCGGGCCGTTCCCGGCCTCGGTCTTCCACGCCCAATATCCCAACGCCGTTCACGGTGTCACCACTGAAATGGCACTCGACAGTATTGAACGTATTTTTCGCAGCGATATCGCGCCGCAGCAAATTGCTGCGATCCTGTATGAGCCGGTACAAGGCGAGGGCGGTTTCAATATCGCGCCGGAAGATTTTGTGAAAGGGCTGCGCGAAATCTGTGACCGTCACGGCATCGTGATGATTGCCGACGAAGTACAGAGTGGCTTTGCGCGTACCGGTAAAATGTTCGCGTCAGAATACTATCCCGATGCCAAACCGGACATCGTCACGATGGCGAAAAGCCTCGGCGGCGGTTTGCCGATCTCGGGCGTAACCGGGCGCGCCGGGCTGATGGACGCACCGGAGCCGGGCGGCCTTGGCGGTACTTACGCGGGTAATCCGCTGGCCGTGGCCTCTGCGCTGGCAGTGCTGGATATCATCGAAGAAGAAAAATTGTGCGAGCGCGCAAATCGTCTGGGTGCAGAGCTGACTGAAGTGCTCGGGAAAGCCAAAGCGAATTGTGCGGCACTGGTGGATGTCCGTGCGCGTGGTTCAATGGTGGCGGCCGAATTTAACGATCCGGTGACCGGAAAACCTTCTTCTGAACTGACCAAACAGTATCTGCGCAAAGCGCTGGACGCCGGATTGCTGATGCTCAGTTGCGGTGTGCATGGCAACGTGATCCGTTTTCTGTATCCGCTGACCATTCCTGATGTGCAGTTTAAAGAAGCCCTGGCAATTTTGTCCCGTGTGCTGGCTGACTGAGGAAACCTGTGCATCGGGCTGAGTGATTAGCCGTTCAGACAGAGTGCACAGATGCACGAAAGCAGTGCCAATAATAAGAAACTGAGTGTCATGAGGCATAAAAAAATCACATAACGCCTCTTCAATCCCTGTCCGCCCGCCGTTCTGTGCGTGGCGGATGGACTCAACCGGAATGGCATGGTTTATGCTTTATTATAAAATATGATGCATCATATTTTTAACAGTGCCGTTCTCTTAGCGTTTTTCCTTACTTTTTCGTTAACCCAGGAGTCACAGCATGTTCAAGAAAATAGCCCTTACCACGCTTCTTGCAGGGTTGGTGTTTCAGGCTCAGGCGGAATCCCTGACCGTGATTTCTTTTGGTGGCCTGAATAAGGACGCCCAGGACAAAGCATTTTACAAACCTTTTGCGGCAGCAGGAAAAGGCACGATTGAGCCAGGAGAATACAATGGCGAAATGGCGCGCATCCGTGCCATGGTTGAAACCAAACAGGTTGGCTGGGACGTCGTGGAAGTGGAAAGCCCGGAGCTTATCCGCGGCTGTGATGAAGGGCTGTTCGAACCGCTGGACTGGAACAAGCTGGGCGACAAAACGCAGTACGTGCCGGGCGCGGTCACCGAATGTGGTGCGGGCATCTTCCTGTGGTCAACCGTGCTGACTTATGACGCCAGTAAACTGAAAAAAGCGCCAACCAGCTGGGCCGACTTCTGGGACGTGAAAGATTTTCCGGGCAAACGCGCACTGCGCAAGAGCGCCAAATTCACGCTGGAAATCGCCTTACTGGCAGACGGTGTGAAACGTGAAGATATTTACAAAGTCCTGGCAACCCCTGCGGGCGTTGAACGTGCTTTCAAAAAACTTGATCAGATCAAACCGAACATTCAGTGGTGGGAATCCGGTGCACAGCCGTTGCAATGGCTGGTGTCCGGCGATGTGGTCATGACCTCTGCGTATAATGGCCGCGTCAGCGCCGCGCAAGGTGAAGGCCACGATTTCAAAATGGTCTGGGACAACAGTCTCTACGACCTCGACAGCTGGGCCATTGTCAAAGGTTCCAAACACAAAGATCTGGCCGAACAGTTTATAGCCTTCGCCAACAAACCTGAAAACCAGAAAGTCTTTGCCGAAACCATCCCCTACGGCCCGACCGAGAAGTCGGTCACCGGCATGATAGACGCGAAATATGCTCAGAATCTGCCAACCGCTGAGAAAAACCTGGCAGGCGCTTTGCAGGTAGATACTAACTTCTGGATTGAGCATGGTGAAGATCTCGAGCAACGGTTCAACGCCTGGTCTTCTAAGTAGTCGGCCCTTCATCCTTCAAGCTGCACCTGCGCTGGCTTCACTCGTGAACCCCGGTCACATACTCAAGTATGCTCCCGGGGATCCGTCTCGTTCGCCGCCTTGCTGCAACTCGAATGGTTTTGGGCTGTGAGCCCGATAAAAGCATAAAAACCTCGCAGCGGGAGAAAAACATGAGTCAAACCGAAATGTTGACCACACCGGTGACGGAGGGATCAGCAGAAGGGCCAACATTGCGTCAGCGTCTGCGTAAAGTGGAAGCGGCGTATACGCGTCGTTCTTTATTGCTGATCGCGCCGCTGTTGCTGTTTGTTATTGTCAGTTTTCTGTTCCCGATTGCGTCCATTCTGGGCAAGAGTGTGACTAATCCGGAACTGGGCGCAACCCTGCCGGAAACTGTGGCGCAGCTTGCACACTGGGACGGCAAAACCGTGCCGGATGAAGCAACGTTTACTGCACTGGTCACTGATTTGCGTCATGCCCGCAGCAGCGGTCAGATGGCAACCATTGCCAAGCGTTTAAGCTACGAAGATAACCGTTACCGCAGCCTGATCACTGGCACATTACGTCAAGTACCCGCGGGAGGGGGCGCGATCCGTGAACCGTTAATCCAGAGCATGCCGCTGTGGGGTGAACTCAGCACCTGGCAGACGCTGCAACGTGCTTCGGGTCCGGTGACTTCTCTCTATTTATTGTCGGCGTTCGACCGGAAGGTAGACGTGGATACTGGCAAAATTGTCGCACTGCCACCGGATCAGGCGCTGTACGTCAACGTGCTGCTGCGCACATTGTGGATGGCGCTGGTGGTGACGATTTGCTGCGTTGTGCTGGGTTATCCGCTGGCGTACTGGCTGGCAAAACAGCCTTCCGGACGCGCGAATTTGCTGATGATTCTGGTGTTACTGCCGTTCTGGACGTCGTTGATTGTCCGCACGGCCAGCTGGATTGTGCTGTTGCAATCGGGCGGCCTGATTAACCGGGCGTTACTTTCCACCGGCATTATCGATCACCCGCTGGTGATGGTGTTCAACCGCCTCGGCGTTTATATCTCGATGACGCACATCATGCTGCCGTTTATCGTCCTTCCTTTATATGCGGTGATGAAAGGCATTTCGCCTAATTATGTTCGCGCCGCGATTTCATTGGGTGCGCATCCTTTCTCCGCTTTCTGGCGGGTATACGTGCCGCAAACTTACGCGGGTGTCACTGCCGGTGCATTGCTGGTGTTTATGATGGCGATTGGTTACTACATCACGCCTGCGTTGCTGGGCGGTCCGGGCGATCAGATGGTCAGTTACTTCGTGGCGTTCTTTACCAATACGACCATGAACTGGGGCATGGCCGCAGCGCTGGGCAGTCAGTTGCTGGTGATTGTGGTGCTGCTGTACATCGTTTACATCCGCGTTACGCGTACCAAAGCTGAAATTGCAGCGCATTAAGGAGCCCGAAGATGAAACACGCAATGAGACAAAAAGGGGCGTTAATCCTGCGGTTATGGCGCTGGTGTTTTAATTTCTACAGTGCGGCGGTCCTGCTGTTTCTGATTGTGCCGGTGCTGATCATCGTGCCGCTGTCATTTAACGCCGGTTCGTTTCTCAGCTATCCGCTGACAGGGTTTTCGCTGCGCTGGTATCAGACGTTTTTCCATTCCAATGAATGGCTGAGTTCACTGGGTAACAGCCTGCTGATTGCGCCACTGGCGACTTTGCTCGCCACCCTTCTCGGCGTTCTGGCTGCGGTCGGGCTGGTGCGCGGTGAATTTCGCGGTAAATCACTGGTGATGGCCATTCTGATTTCGCCGATGATCGCGCCGGTAGTGATTATCGCCGTTGGCATGTTCTTCTTCTTTGCCCGCGTATCGCTGCTCAACAGTTATCTCGGGCTGGTGCTGGCACATGCATTACTTGGCGTGCCGTTTGTGGTGATCACGGTAGTGGCGATACTCAAAAATTACGACCGCAATTTATCCCGCGCCGCCGCCAGCCTCGGCGCGTCGCCGTGGACCGTATTCCGTAAAGTTACGCTGCCGCTGATTGCGCCGGGTGTTTTCTCCGGGGCGCTGTTTGCGTTTGCGGCGTCATTCGACGAAGTGGTGGTGACGTTATTTCTTGCCAGCCCGCGTCAGCGCACGCTGCCTATCCAGATGTTTGCCGGTATTCGTGAAAACCTCGACCCGACCATTGCGGCGGCGGCGTCGCTGATGGTCGGCGCATCGCTGATTTTGCTGCTGGTGATGGAACTGCTGCGCCGCCGTGGCGAACGTTTGCGTCATTCGCCGGCAACACACTGACGTTAAATTCATCAGAGGACTTTACAGGTCCTCTTTTTTTGATTATTCCTGATGCATCAAATATCAAAAGTAACGGGAGCCATTTCTCATGACTGACACAACTCAGAAAAAAACGCTTTTGCTGACCGGCGCAAGCCGTGGCATTGGTCACGCGACGGTCAAACATTTCTATGCTGCGGGGTGGCGGATTTTCACCGCATCGCGGCAGAACTGGGTGGATGAATGTCCGTGGGCAGAGGGGTTTCTCAATCATATTCACCTGGATCTGGAAGACATCGACAGCGTGCAGAAAGCCCTGCCGATGATCAAAGAACGCCTCGGCGGGCGGCTGGATGCGCTGGTCGATAACGCGGGTATTTCACCGAAAACCCCCACCGGTGGCCGTCTCGGTGTGCTCGACAGTGATTACGCCACCTGGTTGCAGGTGTTTAACGTCAACCTGTTTTCAACCGCCATTCTGGCAACCGGATTATTTGATGAACTGAAAACTGCACAGGGCAGCATTATAAACGTAACCTCGATTGCGGGCAGCAAAGTGCATCCGTTTGCCGGTGTGGCCTATGCCTGTTCTAAAGCGGCGCTCTCGACGCTGACCCGCGAAATGGCACACGAATTCGGCCCGCACGGTATACGGGTAAATGCCATTGCGCCGGGGGAAATTGATACCGCGATCCTCTCGCCGGGCACGCAGGAAATTGTCGAGCGCAGCGTGCCGTTGCAGCGACTGGGTAAGGCTGAAGAAGTCGCTTCACTGATCCATTTTCTGTGCACATCGGGCGCTTCTTACGTGAACGGCGCCGAAATACATGTGAACGGCGGTCAGCATGTCTGAAGCGCCGTCATTGCTCACCACGGAGGTACCGCGTGTCAGCAGGTCGCAGGCCGAAAATATTGCTGCGCAGGTTTACGGGCTGGAAGGCAAAGCGGAGGTGCTGGGCGGCGAACGCGACAGCAATTTTTGCCTGACCACGGGGCCTGGTCACGCTTACATGTTGCGGTTTGTTAATCCGGCGGAAGTGCCCGCAGAAGTGGCTTTCCAGACCGCCATTCTCAGCCATCTGGCGATACGCGACAGCCAGTTGCCGGTGCCACGGTTGCAGGAAAGTCGCCACGGTGAACTTACGCCGCAGGTGACGGTTGACGGACAAATGCTGACGCTGCGTGCTGTCAGTTATCTGCCCGGTATCGCGCAATATCAGGTGTCGCGTTCAGCGGTGCTGATGCGGGAAATTGGCGACACGCTGGCACGGCTGGATATCGCGCTGAGCGATTTTAACCATCCCGGCGCACAGCGTGATCTGCTGTGGGACATCAGCGACATGTCACGCCTCGAGGGTTGGTTAACGCAGCTCACTGACCCTGAGCAGCGCCGCACTATTACCCGCGTGCTGGAAACCCACCGGCAAAAAGTGGTTCCGGCCAGCCAGCGGTTGCGCAGACAAGTGATCCACAATGACCTGAATGCCCATAACGTTCTGGTAAACAGCGCTGATCCGCAGCGTCTCGCGGGCATTATTGATTTCGGTGACGCCCTTCACGCGCCCCTGATTAACGAACTGGCTACCGCCCTGGCTTATCAGCTCGACAGCGACGGCGACGATCTTTTCCTTTATTGCCGTCCGATGATTGCTGCGTATACCGCGCGTTTGCAACTCACCGGTGCCGAGCTGGATGTTTTACCGGAACTGGTGGCGTCTCGGCTGGCGCTGAGTCTGCTGATTGCCCAGCATCGTGCGGTGCTGTATCCGCAAAACCGTGATTATATTTTGCGTAATCAGGTGCATGCATGGGGAAGTTTATCGCGTCTGATGGCGCTGCCGTTTTCGCAGACTGACCTGATATTTCGTCAGTCATGCGCGTTTGAACAGAAATAAGAGGCCGTTATATGCTCACTCCGAAACAGGTTTTAGAAGGTCGTCAGCAATTTCTTGGCGGCGGTTACCGGCTGTTTTATCAGGAACCGCTGCATGTGGTGCGCGGCGAAGGCGTCTGGTTATATGACAGCGAAGGACGGCGCTATCTGGATGCTTACAATAATGTTGCGTCTGTCGGTCATTGCCATCCGGCGGTGGTTGAAGCCATCACCACGCAGGCTGCGCAACTCAATACACACACGCGTTATCTGAATGATGCGATTGTCGAATTTGCTGAAGATTTCCTGACCGAGTTTCCTCCAGAGTTGCGCAACCTGACCATGACCTGCACCGGCAGCGAAGCCAACGATCTGGCGCTGCGTGTCGCACGACAAATTACCGGCGGGCAGGGCGTTATTGTGACGCGCTGGGCGTATCACGGTGTGACCAGCGCGCTGGCAGAACTTTCCCCCTCGCTTGGTGACGGGTTTGAGCAAGGCAAAAATGTCTGGCTGACTGATGCGCCGGACACGTTCCGCCATCCCGGCGTATTCTCTGCGGGCGTGGAGCGCGCGCTGGAAGAAATGAAACACGCGGGCATGAAACCGGCGGCGCTGTTAGTGGACACGATTTTCTCCAGTGATGGTGTATTCAGCCCGGACCCGCTGGACATGCAGCGCGCCGTCGGGCTGGTGCGTGCGGCAGGTGGATTATTTATCGCAGACGAAGTGCAGCCCGGTTTTGGCCGTACTGGCAGCCAGCGCTGGGGGTTCGCCCGCTACGGCGTGACGCCTGACCTGGTCAGTCTGGGCAAACCGATGGGTAACGGTCATCCGGTCGCCGGGCTGGTCGGCAGACCGGAACTGTTTGCGGAATTTGGCCGCCGTCAGCGCTATTTCAATACTTTCGGCGGTAACCCGGTTTCCTGCCGCGCCGCGCATGCCGTTTTACAGATTTTACGTCGTGAAGAGTTGCAGCAGAATGCGCAGATGACCGGCGCAATCTTGCGTGAAGGGCTACAAAAGCTGGCGCAACGTTATCCGGTCATCGGCGATGTGCGCGGCGACGGTTTGTTTATCGGTGTGGAACTGGTGAGCGATCAGCGCAATACGCCTGCGCTGGAACTGGCGGCATTTATCGTCAATGAAATGCGCCAGAAACAGGTTTTGATTAGTGCTACGGGACCGGCGGCGAACGTCCTGAAAATTCGCCCGCCGCTGGTCTTCCAGCCGGAACACGCGACGCTGTTGCTGCAAACACTGGCAAGCGTGCTGGCGGAGATGCCGGGATAAGGAACGCACATTTGCGAAACCGAATGTGCTATAGAATTCTGGAACATCGGCTATCCGCGTAATGTATGCGCCTTTAGCTGATGAGGTACTGAATGTAGGGTCTTGAATGTGGCGATTTAAAAATCTTAGTCAATTCATAACAAAAACAGAGTTAACTCTTTATCAAAAAGATCTTTGTTGAAGACCTGGTGAGTGGTATTTTAAAATCACATGAGGGAATTATAAATTACTTGAATGTATTAAGAATGTGATGGTTACTCAGGGAGTAAAGAATGATTTATTCAAGTTGGAAGTGGGTAGTATTACTCCCGTTACTTACAAAACCTGTTTCATTTGTTTTATTTGGTGGTGTAGTCTCTTCACTTATTATTTTCCCTTTATTGTACAGCCAGGATGTTCAGGAGTGGAAAGGCAATATTAATAACATTCAAAATATGGGCAGCTTTTATGATTCAGATAATTTGCAAGGAGATATCTCAGCAGGAAACTATATCAGGAATCCTTCACAATACACTGAGGTGCAAGTTAAGACTTTACTGTTCTCTAAGTCAGGAAATCCGCAAGAATGTAACGCCAAAATTCGAGAGTTTTTAACTTCAGTCAAAAAAATACAGCCTCATAATATTCCCGTTGTATTAAATAAAGTGTGTGCTAATCGTGGATTTGCTATCGGAAGGTTTGCTGATGAGAATACCATCATTTCTATTTTACCCTTGCATGATAAAGGCTACAGTTTAGTCGGGGTTAAAATACGTAAATATTCCATTCTGGGAAAACCCGCTTTCTCGAAATCTATAATGAATTTTTCGAACGTCTGGCCTGCATTAATTATTATCATTTTATCGATGGTTATTAGCTATTTACTGTCATTAATAGCAGGAGGATATCTCCGGGTCCTCAATGAATATGCATCTAAAGATGGATTAACAGGATGTTTACGAAGGGAGGCATTTTACGCGAAAGCAAGTTACGAATTAGAAAAATCCAAGAAAAATAATGTGCCTTTTAGTGTTTTAGTGATCGACCTTGATCATTTAAGAGACGTGAATAACACCTATGGCCATGCCAAAGGTGATACGGCTATTTCTCTGATTGCTGAAACAATACTTAAGAGCTTACGTGGAACTGACTTTGTTGGCAGGGTCGGAGGCGATGAATTTATCGTTATACTTAAAGATACCACACCTGTAGATGCATTATTAATTGCAAACAGGATCCGTCATTCAGTGAAGAGTTTAAAACTTGATGATTTATCTTTATCAGTAAGTATCGGTATCTCTCAGTGTGAGAAACAGAATGCAACATTACAAGAAATCATTTCTAAAGCCGATACGAATCTCTATCTGGCAAAGCGTCAGAGAAATGAAGTTGTTTTTGAAAATGATATCCTCAGGTAATTTCTGTTGTCACAGTATGCCAGATACTACTGGCTGATGTTTTCTTCTATGTGTCAAATAAATGAGATTTCACTTAATACATTAAAAAGAGTCCGCGAGATAATCTCAGACCCCCTGAATACCCTTTTTTCACAGCGCATACGTTAGCACGCACGCTACAGGACTTCGCGACTTACGCTCAGAAACTCGACCATCTTCTGGCTGCCGTCGAGAATGTCTTCCTGAATGGCACGCCTGGCGGTTGCGCCGTCGCCTTTACGCAGTGCAATCAAAATCTCTTCGTGATGTTCAATGGCCATACGTTGTGAGAAATGAGCATAAGCCTGTGCAATCAGCGGGCCGGTGCGCATCCATAAACTGTCGATGAAATTGCTTAAAAGGGGCATCCGCGCACTTTGTGACAGCATCAGATGGAACTCGCTGTTGAGGCGCAGTGCTTCGGGCAAATCTTCGCTGCTGATGGCTTTGCGGTTATCTTTAATATTCTGCGTAATCCGTTGCAACTCATATTCCGTTACCGATTGTGCTGCTTTCTCCGCCCCGAGACCTTCCAGTTCCAGCCGTAAGGTGCGAATTTCCTGATATTGCTGTTCATCGAGCTGCGGTACGCGGATGTCTTTCGGGGTACGCATTTCCAGCGCCTGTTCTTTGGCCAGCTGTAAAATCGCATCCCGCACCGGCGTGACACTGGTACCCACCTGTTCGGCCAGTTCGCGGATACGTAAACGATCATTAGGTTTCAGGCGGCCGGTAATCAGTGCCTCGCGCAAGGTGGCGTAAACGCTGCTGCCCAGATAGGCGTGATTAATTGAGCTGATGGGATAATTCAAAAGTTCACCGTAGCAATGAGAGTGCGCATACCCGGAGTTGGGAAGAGGCCGTGGAAAACGATTATACAACATGATGCATCAAATGTGAGGATGGCGGGGGCAGGCTTTTCTTTCTTTTGAAGCCACTGCCTGGCCAGATATCATGCTGACCAGGCAGGGTTATTACATGACCAGCTTAACTTCCTGCTTCCTGCGGAGCAGGGTCATCCTGCAAGTGCTTTTTAAAGTGTTTCTCAATCTGTTCTAACGTTTTGCCCTGCGTTTCCGGCGCAAAGATAATGGCAAATATTCCGCCTGCGACACCGATGGCGGCAAAGCAGAAGAATGACATCGTCAGCCCGATAGACTCCAGCATGATCGGGAACATAAAGGCGATGGAGAAGTTGGTCATCTGCATGGCAAATACCGATACGCCGTTAGCCATGCCGCGGATGCGCATCGGGAACATTTCCGACAGCAGCAGCCAGGTAACAGGCGACAACGCGCCCTGCTGGAAGCACAGGAAAATCAGCATACCGCCAAGTACCAGATAGCTGCGAACCGCATCGGGATGACCGTTGACAGTTTCCGGCATCAGCCAGGTGACTAATCCGATGGCAAGCAGCGTCAGGGTACAGCCGATCTGACCGGTCAGCAGCAGCGGACGGCGCCCGAAACGGCTGAGCAGCATGATGCCCACAAACGTCATGATCACTGAGATGACCCCGTTGGCGATAGTCGCCATCAGAGACGCATTAGTGCTTAACCCCGTGGCCTGCAACATGGTCGGTGCGTAGAACATAATGGTATTCACGCCGGAGAGTTGTTGCAGCATGGCGATACCAATCCCCAGAAATACCAGGCGTTTCATCCAGACGGAAATAGTCTTCTGGCGGCGGGAATGCTTCTCGCTTTTGGAACTCATGGAACTGCGGATCTCGCTCAGCTCTTTCTCTACTCTGCCTGCCTTACGGGTACGTTCCAGCACGTCACGCGCTTCGCGATAGCGGCCGTGCATGGCATACCAGCGCGGAGTATCAGGCAGGAAAAGCATCCCGACCCACAACACCACCGCCGGAACGCAGGCGACACCCAGCATCCAGCGCCAGGTGGTTTCGCCACCCCACACTTCGTTGATGGCCGCATTACTGGTATACGCAATCAGCTGGCCGGAGACGATCATCAGTTCCTGTAATGTAACGAACTGCCAGCGGCGATGAGAGGGGACGATTTCCGCGATATAGATGGGCACAATCGCTGCCGCGCCACCGACTGCCAGCCCCAGAATAAACCGGCAGATAATCATTATCACGACGTTGGGCGCCATGGCACAACCGAGCGAACCGGCCATAAAGATCAGTGCCATCACCAGAATGACTTTCTTACGTCCGAAACGATCAGCCACGCGACCAGCACAGACTGCACCCACAGCCGAACCCAGTATCAGGAAGCTGGTGACCATCCCGGTTGTTAACGATGTCAGATGCAGATCGTGCTTCATGAACAGCAAAGCACCGGCAATCACCCCGGTATCGTAGCCAAAAAGTAAGCCACCCAGGGTGGCAATAAAGGCAATTACTTTCACCAGCGGTTCGGTCGGTTGCGAGGCTTTCGCCGCATCATCCCGACCGCCACTGTTTATTTTCTCACTCACAGATGCTCCCTAATCATTACTTTTCTTATGGTTTTTGTGTGACTCATGTCACACATTATAAATCTAACGCATAATCCGGATATTGAAAGGAAACGGGAAAAATGAAGGGAAACGAAGGCTGGTGGCGCTGAATTTAACGGGGGGGATGTTACTTTTTTGTGACGAGATATTCGTAAAAGTGATTAGTAATGCTTAACAAATAAACATCAAGAATGTCAGGCTCCATCAAACGATGATGAAACCTCTATTCTTACCTAAAAGTGAGTCACCGCGGCATAATTGTGGCGAACGTACCGCGCGCGGCTCGACGCTGCTGGCCACCATATCCAGCTTTCCGCAGGCAGCACGCTTTTCACCACATTTATCATGATGTATGCCGCTGACAGCCTGAATACGCAGGAAAAATGGCGCGTTGCAGTACCTGCCATGTTGCTGGCTTTTGTCGCCGGTGCGCTGGGCCTTGTCGCTTCAACCGCGCATCTGGGCTATCCGCTGAATGCCTTTCATGCGCTGAGTCATATCAGCAGTTCCTGGCTGAGCCGGGAAATCGTTTTCGCCAGTCTCTATCTCGGTATTCTGGGGTTGACAAGGCTGATTGGGCTGGTAGCAAAACGCGTCGTGACTTCTCTTCTGCTGCTCGCTTCTCTTTTGGGCCTGATTGATCTCTTCTGCATGAGCGCGATTTACGCTCATACGTCTGTCGCGACCTGGATGCACATCAATACTTACGTGATGTTTTACCGCGATGACCGGCTGGTGATGCCGCTGACTCGCGTTGCGCCCTGTACTGAAGAATTGCTGATGTGGCACAGCGAATACGGCATCCGTTTTGTTGAGATGAAAGCGGAAAGCGCGGCTGGCTGGTTTCAGGCCATCGCCACGCTGAATGTTCGCCTGAAACGAATGCAGGAACCGCTGTGGAATATTGTGCCACCGTCCCGGCAAACGATGAACGGTTCACGCCGCCGGTGGTTGCATCTTAAAAACGAAGGCGCTTCTGCCGGTAACGTACCTGTCGGGCGTCGGTCCAGGCGCGCCCGTTTTACGCAGATCAGTGAATATCACGTTGATCTCGGCAAACAACGTTGCGTTCTCTGCGGTGCCTGTAGCCGTGTCTGTCCCGAACAAGCCATCCGCCTGGATAATCTGGCATTAACGCTGGATCCTGTGAAATGTACCGGTTGTGGCAACTGCGAGGCGGTGTGCTTCGATGGCGCTATCTCCGTATCCGCGCGTGAAAACAGTGAAAGTCCGTTAACCGTTTCCAGGCTTGAACAAGCAGAATGCCGGGTGTGTGGCTGCATATTTCCCGCCTGGTCTGCGCAGGATAATGAATGTCCGGTATGCCGCCGCCATGTTTTTGGAATGCGTGAGGCCTGAAATGAACATCCAGGCGGGACTGCGTTACACTACAGAGATAATTTTTGGCTCAATTTTTATGCTTTCTGCCGAAAACGAGCCTGTTTTCGGGTCAGAGAACTCTGTTTACACGGCGAAGAAGCGTCAGGTTTTGCCTGAAACGGCGCAAACCTATATTCTATCGGCCAATTTACTGAGACAGTTGCAATGAGGTCTATATGATTATCAAACCACGCATCCGTGGCTTTATCTGTGTTACTGCCCATCCGGAAGGTTGCAAGGCGAACGTTAAAGAACAAATCGACTACGTTACCGCGCAAGGCAAAATCGAAGGCGGTCCGAAAAAAGTCCTGGTGATCGGCGCTTCTACCGGTTACGGCCTCGCTGCCCGCATCTCAGCTGCTTTCGGTTCTGACGCAGCAACGCTGGGTATCTTCTTCGAACGTCCGGGCGATGAATCCAAAACCGCCACTGCGGGCTGGTATAACTCAGCCGCATTCGAAGAATTTGCGGATGCCAAAGGTCTGTACGCAAAAAGCATCAACGGCGATGCGTTCTCTGACGAAGTGAAGCAAAAGACCATTGAGCTGATCAAACAAGATTTAGGTCAGGTTGATCTGGTGGTTTACAGCCTGGCTGCGCCACGTCGTACCCATCCTAAAACCGGTGAAGTGTTCAACTCCACCCTGAAACCAATCGGTAAGCAAGTCACTATTCGCGGCATCAATACCGACAAAGAAACCATCAACGAAACCACACTGGAACCGGCAACCCCTGAAGAAATCGCGGGCACCGTGGCAGTTATGGGTGGCGAAGACTGGCAGATGTGGATCGACGATCTGAAGGCTGCCGGTGTGCTGGCTGAAGGCGCGAAAACTACCGCGTTCACCTATCTGGGTGAAGAAGTGACGCAGGACATCTACTGGAACGGTTCTATCGGTGAAGCCAAGAAGGATCTGGACAAACGTGTTCTGGATATCCGCAGCACACTGGCAGAGCAGGGCGGCGACGCACGCGTTTCCGTACTGAAAGCCGTTGTGACGCAGGCGAGTTCTGCTATTCCTGTGATGCCACTGTACCTGTCACTGTTGTTCAAAGTGATGAAAGAGAAGGGCACTCACGAAGGTTGTATCGAGCAGGTTTACGGTCTGTACAAAGACAGCCTGTACGGCGCTGAGCCGCTGGTCGACAACGAAGGCCGTCTGCGCGCTGACCTGAAAGAGATCGCGCCAGAAGTGCAGGCTGAAGTGGGTAAACTGTGGAATGAAGTTACCAACGATAACATCGCGGAACTGACTGATTTTGCAGGCTACAAAAGCGAATTTATGCGTCTGTTCGGCTTTGGCCTGAACGGTGTTGATTATGCTGCCGACACCAATCCTGACGTGAAAATCAAACATCTGATCCAGATGTAATCTGATTTAGCGTACAGAGATTATGCGAACCCGCATCTGCCGAAAGGTGGGTGTGGGTTTTTTAATGTTTAGTAGATTTCAAAAAGCCACTTTGAAAGCGGCTTTTATAATCAGATAGCTAAACTCAACCGTATTTTTTGGCGAAGTTTTCATCTGAATCGCACAGATAAATAATGAATTCAATGAATGCAATTATTGAAGGAATAAACGTCCAGCAGAAGATGAGGTATAAGAACCCTTGCCCGATTTTACCCAGATAGAACTTATGAACACCAAAACCACCCAGGAAGAAAGCTAACAACGCTGCAGCAACCCTGCTTTTAGTCCCCTGAGGATTAATACTTTGAGTGGCGCCACAATGAGGGCATGATTTAGCCGACTCGTGGATCTCCTTTCCGCATCCTCTACAAAAAACCATAGATCCCATTTCTATTTCCTTACATGTTATTATTCGGACTAATCTTACCCGTAATTACCATTAAGAAAAAGAGAATGATGATGCTCCAGGCTGATGGGGCGGCGCTCCACCCGTGTACCGCGCGGCCAGTGAATGGTCTTCAATATGCTTTCTCATCAATAAATAACGCCGCAAACCCTAAAGCCTGCGGCGTTCTTATTTCATGACACTCTGCTCGGCACATCAGCCATAGGCCACTTTGTGATTGATATGGTAAAAGGTCGCGGTGGCAGCCATAACGTGTTGCTGCTCTTTACCCGGTTTGTGCGATTCCACATGGGTAATGTGGTAGCCGACAGCGCCTGCATCCAGTGCTTTTTTAACAAATGCATTGTTGAGTTCTTCCATGGAGGTGGCCCAGGACACCGTGCTCACGCCGACAGCTTGCAGCGAGGCGATCTCGCGATGTGATAACCCTGAGCGAACCAAAACAGGCTTAACCGCTTTGGGTGAGAATATGGATAAGACATCATTCACTAAGCCTTTCATGGATTTACTCCTCATCAGGTCATTTTTCTAAATCGGATATTAAGCCGCACCGTTAATCGATCGTTGTGATGACGCATCTGAGATATTTAACGAGCGTGAGGTTAATAAATACCTTTTCATGTAATGACCTTTAGCTTTAATTGCTAATTCTTTGTTAAGCAACCTCCCGCCACAATTAACACGAAAGTAACAGAGGATATTTTCACCTGGTTACAGGTCATGTATTTTTGAAATGAGTGCAAAGAGGGGCACATTTCGCGCCCTGTCTGCAGTATGGGCATTTCACCTTTCGTCCACGATCCGGAGAGTGCGCTGGATAGCGTCGAAGTATTCAGACCCACGGCGCGGGAAGCGGCGGCCAGCATTGCGCTTCGCCAGACCGGTGTCCTCTTGTTATGTCCATTCCAAAACACATTAAAAAATGCCTTCTGCTCCACTAATTGCGAGTCACTTCACATCATCCCTTTCACGAACTCTATATAAAACACCGTGCCAAATAAAAAGAAACATTGTTTCATAAAAACAAATTTCGAATGACGTCTGAGCAAGGATGAATGAGGAATGTTGAAAAAATGTAACGATAAAGTTTCTTATAAAAAGGCCGCAACTTTCAATCAATATAAATTCAATGAAAGAGGGGAAGATGGAAATATTTCTGAGTTTGGTTAAAACACCGGCTGTTATCATTGCGATTATCGCATTTCTGGGATTGGTATTTCAAAAAGCATCAGTATCAAGAATCATCACCGGAACGGCACTTTCTTTTATCGGATTTACCATGATAAAGGTCGGTGGCTCAATTTTAATGAAAGTGTTAACGGCTTTTAGCACCTTGTTTTCTAACGCCTTTAACATTGTTGGTGTGGTGCCGAGTAATGAAGCCATCATGGCAGCAACCATCGATCAGATTGGTTCAACGGCAGCGATAATTCTGTTGTTCTCTATGGTGATTAATATTCTTCTGGCCCGCTTTACGCGTCTGAAATTTATCTATCTCTCACTGCATCTTGTCCTGTTTATGTCCTTTGCATTAACAGCAGTGCTGATGCAACTGGGTTATAGCTATTATCCCATTATTATCATCTCGTCGATTTTCATCGGTCTTTATATGGCCGCTTCTCCGTTTTTCCTGAACAGATTTAGCCGTGAAATCATCGGTTCTGACGAATATGCCATTTCTCACGCAGCCATATCTTCATATATCATCGGTTCATATATGGGAAAATGGTTCGGTAATAAAAAGACCGATACAGAACATCTCAAAATTAGTAACAAGTTTGATTTCCTGCGTGAACCCAATATCGCCACGCTTTTAACGATGCTGGTTCTTCTGCTGATATCCTGTGTATTCGCTACGCAACCGCAGATCAAAACGGCGATGACGCTTGTGTATGGCGCCGGTGCGGCAGATAAAAATACGATTATTTTTATTCTTGAGCAGTCGGCTGTGTTTGCTTGCGGTCTGTATCTCGCCAAAGCAGGCGTCAACTTATTTACGGCGGAAATCGTACCGGCGTTTAAAGGATTCTCACGAGTTTTCGCACCTGGCGCGGTCCCGGCGGTGGATGTCATGGTGCTTTTCACTAAAGCGCCAAATGCCACGTTGATTGGTTTTCTGGTGAGCTTCTCTGTGGAACTGGCCTGTATTCTCATTTTCCCGTTTGTCGGATTGCCCATTATTGTTCCGGGCATTATGGCGAGCTTTATTACGGGAGGCGCGGCGGCCATCTTCGGTAACGCCACCGGCGGGTTCCGTGGCGCGATTATTGCCAGTGGTATCAACGGACTGCTGTTATGTGTATTACCTGCACTGACGTTGCCATTATTCTCACATCTTGGTGCGCAGGGTGTCACATTTGCTGACCCTGATTTCACCCTCTCTTCGCTGATTTTGGACCATCTGATGGGGCTGTTTAAGTAACCTCAAAGGCGTCTCGTTATCAGCAGGCCGTCACGGCGATTGATGCCCGGCCTCACTCACAGGCTGGCAAAAAAATAATAATCACAGGATTATAAAATCCTGTGATTAGTTTAAACCTCCACCGGTTAACGGTTATTTACGGTTGCTCCACACGGTCTGCACGTTACAGAACTCGCGTAAACCGAAGTGTGAAAGCTCACGACCATAGCCGCTTTTTTTCACGCCACCGAACGCTACGCGCGGGTCTGACGCACTGTAGCCGTTAATAAATACGCCGCCGGTTTCCAGTTCGCCAGTCATCTGTTCTGCCCGTGCCAGGTCGGCGGTATAAATCGTCGCGCTCAGACCAAAATCACTGTCATTCGCCAGTTCGACTGCATGCTCAGCATCGCGTGCAACCGTAATCGCTGCGACCGGGCCAAATAACTCCTGACGGAATGCGGTCATTTGTGGCGTCACGTTGCTCAGAATAGTGGGGGCATAGAAGTTACCTTCGCCAGCAATTTTCTCACCTCCGAGCAACAGCGTTGCGCCTTCTGACAGCGTTTCCTGAACCTGCCTGTCCAGCTCATCGCGCAGGTCGTAGCGTGCCATCGGGCCGATGTAGGTGTCGTCGTCCTGCGGGTCGCCGATGACCAGTGCCCGCGTGGCGGCCACAAATTTCTCGGTAAAGGCTTCCAGCACACCTTCTTCAACAATCATACGTTTCGCGGCGGCGCAAACCTGTCCGGTATTCTGATAGCGGCCCGCGACAGCCGCCTTCACCGCTTCATCGAGGTTGGCGTCATTGAGCACGATAAATGGATCAGAACCGCCCAGCTCCAGCACACATTTCTTCAGTGATTTACCTGCCAGCTCCGCGATAGCACCACCGGCACGCACGCTGCCGGTTACCGTGACGGCAACAATGCGCGGATCAGCAATCAACCCGGCAACATCTGCATTCCCGACGTTAATTACGCCAAAGGCCCCTGCCGGGAAACCGGCTTTCAGCGCAGCCTGTTTCACCAGACGGGTCGTGCCCATCACGTTAGGGGCAGGTTTAAGCAGGAATGTATTTCCCGCCAGTAACGCAGGTACCGCGCCGCGCAGGATCTGCCAGACCGGGAAATTCCACGGCATAACCGCCAGGATCATGCCGGAAGGGCGGTAATGAATATGCGCTTCGCCGTTATCGACCATGGTGGGTTCAGGTGCGAGCATCGCCGGGCCCTGCAGGGCATACCATTCGCACAGGCTTGCGGATTTCTCCACTTCAGCGCGCGCCTGTTTAATGGGTTTACCCATTTCGCGGCTGATCATGCGGGAGATATCTTCACTGGCTTTGCGAAGTTCAGTCGCCAGATTATGCAGATGGGATGCGCGCTGAGCGATATCCGTTTTGCGCCACTGCTTATAGGCCGCGCTGCCTTGTGTGACTGCCATCTCAAGAGTCAGTGTGGTGTCGAAAGGATACTCTGCGATACGCTGGCCGTTGAACGGGTTGAGCGAAATTGCGTGTGTGTCGGGCGTTGTCATTATGTGATCCTCATTTATCCAGTCCGTTCAGCATAGAGACTTGCGAAGATGAATAAAAATGAATAAAAATAAGTAAACCGTTCACTTTTTGAGAAAGACTATGAATCTGTCACAGCTCGAGATGTTTCGCGCCGTTGCTGAAACCGGCAGTATCAGCGCCGCTGCCCAGCGGGTGCATCGTGTCCCGTCGAATCTGACAACACGCATTAAACAGCTTGAGGCGGAACTGGGCGTCGAATTATTCATCCGCGAGAATCAGCGTCTGCGCCTTTCGCCAGCAGGGCGAAACTTTCTCAGTTACAACAACCGTATTCTCGATTTAGTCGAAGAAGCGCGGGTGTCCGTGGCGGGCACAGAACCGCAGGGGATATTTGCGTTGGGCGCGCTGGAAAGCACTGCAGCGGTGCGGATCCCCACTTTACTGGCGCGTTATCACCAGCAATTCAGCAGGGTTGAACTGGCGCTGAGCACTGGCCCTTCAGGGGAATTGCTGGATAAATTGCTGGAAGGGGCGCTGGAAGCGACGTTTGTCGACGGCCCTGTGCTGCATCCGGTTCTGGATGGCGTGCCAGTGTATAAAGAAGAAATGGTGATTGTCGCCCCCTTACATCACGCGCCTGTGACTCGTGGGCAGGATGTTAACGGGGAGATTCTGTATGCGTTCCGGTCGAACTGCTCTTATCGTCGCCATTTCGAAAGCTGGTTTGCGGATGATGGCGCTGCGCCGGGGAAAATCTACGAAATGGAGTCTTATCACGGCATGCTGGCTTGTGTGATAGCCGGCGGCGGGCTGGCGCTGATGCCGCGCAGTATGCTGGAAAGTATGCCGGGCAGCAGCACGGTGAGCATCTGGCCGCTGGCCGACAATTATCGTTTTTTGACAACGTGGCTGATATGGCGGCGCGGCGCATTAACCCGCAATCTGACAGAATTTGCGGCTCTGGCCTCTCAGTTAACGGTTAACCTTCCGCCACCTGCAAAATAATCTGCCAGTCCAGTGCGAGCTTCAGCGCCACACACGCGGCGCAAACAATAAAAATGGTCTTAAACATAGGGTAAATAAACATCCTGTGTGACGTGAGTCACATTTTAAAGCGATGCTGCGTAAACCGCTTTAAATTTTTTGTGCAGAAGATGCTTTTCGTCGATTTCCGGCAGGAAAATTTTTAGCGAAATGAATAAGAGTAAGCGTGAGATCCGCATCAAAAGAAAAGAACTGGCCCGATTTGTACATAATAGCAACATATGTTATTCACGCACTGATACTCTTATAAAGAGAGGTAAATTTAGCTTAATAATGTTTTCCTGCTTATTTTGAAGTTCTGAAGGTGATTTGTGCGCTGAAAATTTATTAACCCAGATACAATAATTACTTATAAAACTAACGCATTAAAACAAAGAGGCTCACGCAGGAATTGTGTAATAGGTTGTAATATTATCCTGACGCAATTGATATCAATATTGGTTTGTGTAGAATCAGAGTCACTAATTTAATGGCACATATCTAAAGTGAGCACATCATGGACAACGCATTAAACGTTTTGAATAATATCCGTACACTTCGGGCTCAGGCTCGCGAAATGCCTTTGAGTACTCTGGAAGAAATTCTTGAGAAACTGACTGCCATTGTTGAAGAAACTCGCGAAAATGCCAAAGCGCGCAGTGCGCAGCAACAAGAGCGCGACGAAAAATTACTGAAATACCGCGAAATGTTGGCAAACGATGGCATCGCGATTGATGACCTGCTGGGCCACCAGAGCGCGAAAGAAACCACTAAAGCCAAACGTAAGCCACGTCCGGCCATTTACGAGTACACAGACACTGACGGTTCTAAAAAGACCTGGACGGGTCAGGGTCGCACGCCTTCTGCCATTAAAGCAGCGCTGGATGGCGGCGCTACACTTGAAAGCTTCCTGATCGCGCGCTGACCTCACGGCTGATGTGCTGCGCTTTTCTGCCCCGCTTTTTAGCCGGGCAGAAAAACGTACTTCACCGCCAGTTTTTATTCTGCTGTTCCCCCTTTTAAAAATTCTCGCGTTTCTGGGGATTTTTTCCTTTTCATTACTCTCCGTCATTGTTCTTAAGGTAAGCTTAAGTCTGCATAAGTAAGGTTAACGTCTCTTCGTTTACCGGAACTTCTATGCGTACCCGATATTCTTTCGTTCAAATTATGCTCCACTGGCTGGTGTTTGTGTTAGTCGTACTGACCTATGCCACGATGGATATAAAAGGGTGGTTTGCAAAAGGCACGCCAGCGAGGGAGTTATTAGCCCTTACGCATTACAGCCTGGGATTTTGCGTATTATTCCTGATGTGTATGCGTCTGTTTGTTCGCGCAATGTATGTCACGCCGCCGGTTAAACCCGTGTTGTCGCGCTGGCAGCATTATTTGTCAGGTTCGGCTCATGTACTTATATATCTGATGTTTTTAAGCTTGCCGGTGCTGGGCATCTTGTCACGTTATTATGGCGGCCATGACTGGACGATGTTTAACATCCTTATGCCTAAAAGTGTTTTTCCGGATCTCCCTTTACAGAAACAGTTTAAAACGCTGCATGAATGGCTCGCGAACGCCGGGTATTATCTTATCGGATTACATGCTCTGGCTGCCCTCTGGCATCACTATCGCCGGCGCGATAACACGCTAATCCGGATGTTACCTTCGCGAAAATAACCCCCGGATGCGTGGGTCTGAGAAACCGTTGCAAGTTTCGGGTATCAACGGAGCGATTAACGTGACGGAAGGAACAATGATGATATCCAGTGCGAGGGGGCATATTGCCTGCTAATAAATGCGGCAGTATCCTAAAGCCCTTCTAATCAAAAGGATATTGAAATGGATACTACTGAAACACTGGGCGGTACATACTTTTATCACGGCAACGACAATGTAATGAAAGAAGAGTTGTTCTGGTTAATCTTCTTGGAATCTTTCTCAAATCACACCGGTATAGAAATAGAAACTGCCGCAACCATCATTGCAGGAGCGCCACTTATACCAAAGCGGAAAGTCTTAGGTTCAAAGGGAAGCAGGACAAGCATTGCATCAAAAATGTCACGCAGAATCTTTAAGGATGCCAAGCTTCCAAGTAATCTAAAAATTCCCACAATCGCCTATGGTCAGGTTAGGAACACAAATCAGATTGGTACGATTGTTGGCCGCTGGGTTCCGTATTTAGGCTACGCTCAGGCGGTAATAATTTGTGCCATCGTGGCAAAGGATACACGCGATAAATACAACCTCATCGCCTATCCTCAAGACCGCATTGCATGGACGTACTTCTGATGCAAGTGGATGAAAATGAGATTCTTCAATACATCACGGAAAAATACAGTGAGTGGAGAAAGCCAGTTAGCAAGGACTGGACGTTTCAGGAACACTTTAATTTAGTGACAGACGAATTAGGGGAAATGCTGACTGACCTGTTCACTCGGTATAGCATCAGCTATGAAAATTTTAATCTCGACAATTATTTTGAGCCTGAATTGCCGTGGTGGTGGTTTCGGCTTAGGAGAGAGTATAAAAATAAGGTGTACAAGCCTCTTACGGTCGAGATGATTATCGAGTCAGCCAAAGCTGGTAAGTGGCTTTACGATTAAGGGGCATCGCGCCCCTTTTTTCACATTATGCCGTCTGGCGGTCGTTCCATGAGTCGGCAAAAATAATGTTGCCGTCGTTATGCTTCCACGTGATTTTTTCGTAGCGTAACTCTACGGTTTCCAGATGGTTATCCTGTGGATTATCGCTTCCGGCCATAGCTGGCGAAATCGAAACGATCCTTAACTTCTCTAGCAGCATGTTGAAGTATTCAACCTCCCGGCCAGCATCGTTGATGCGGTACCATTTAATCTCGGCAGATTCGAGACTCTGACCAGTTGCCACCGCTTTATAGATGTAGGGGCTGGAACAGTCAAAGTCCTTCACGATCAGCAAAGGGGAATGCATGCGCGTTCCTGTAACTTTGCCCGTCGCATTATCAGTAGGGATCATCAGATTATGGTGAAAGCCCTTCACTTCAATACTATGCTCACGACCGATAACATCCACACCGCCTTTAATCAGTGCGCCGCCATCATCCTTCAACCATAAGTATGCTGGTATAGCCATAGTCACAAACTCCTTTTCATTAGGTTCAAAATAAAGAAACCGCCCCTGGGGGCGGTTCTCTAATGCTACTTCCCTTGAGTGAAATTAATGTTGACCTGATTGCCAGTTATCTGCCAGCCCTCATGTCCAATACCATTAAAACCACCCAATACAATGAGCAATGCATAGATGCACTTTTTCATTGAAACGGCCTCAATTGAAACCGCTTGCCACGTTTGATTTGCCAGAGAACCCACCGTAGCACAAGCGATGTAGGTCGCCTGTTTAACGGTACTGTGAATCTTTTCTGAATCTGGCACCCAGAGCTACCCGGCGAAAAGTCCACGGAGATAGTATCAAGGCAAAGAGGAATTTAATTTGATCTCAACACTTAAGTGAAATTTATTGATTAATCGAATGTTGAATCTGAAATCGCATGCGTTAAGAAAAACGTAACATAACTCCGATTTGTGCGAACAAACCTGAGGTTTGTTCAAGATCAACTGTTACGAAGAACGTAACATAAATTGTGGTCACAAATTGCATTTTGCGGTAACTTTGTGCATGTAGGTCGCCTGTTAGGTGTTAGACCGCTAATCGAAGCACCGCATTGAACCCGCCTGATGGCGGGTTTTTTGTTTTTGTGGGTGAGGGGTCGTCTGCGTTAAAGATAGACAATGTGTGGCTGTCTGCGCATTTCTGCTTTTGGGGCAATCGTAGGAGTAATGCAGCGCAATAATGGGAAATCGCAGATTTTGAAAACGCCCGTTCAGCATTTTAAAAATGCACAACAGGCGGAAGGCTTTTAGTGAGATTCGTGGTTTTCCTGATACACACACAAATGCGTATACGCCGCCTGTAACAGCGGAATAGTAATCCCCACACGCGTTGCGCGCTCAACCAGATCGCCAATAATCTGCTCTGCTTCGATGGGGTAACCCTGCATCATATCGCGGTACATGGAGGAGGTCTGCGGTGAGTTTTTATCAGTGACAGCGTCCCTGACTTTTGCCACGGCAGCGGCGCGTTCCGCGTAGCCAAAGGCTTTCATGGTGGTCAGCGCCTCGGTGACAATGGCATTCGCAAACTCCGTCCCGCCCGGCGCAGAAGCCACCTGGCCGATATTGCCGCGCATGGAGCAGGTGATCGCGCCGAAGCTTGAAAGCAGCAGCCACTTCTCCCACAAATCACTGATAATGGTTTCAGAAAGCACCGCCTCGATATCCGCACTCTGGAATGCCTGATCGACTTTCAGGATGCGTTCAGTTTTTTCGCCGGAGAGTTCACCGTAAATAATCTGATGCATTGGCGTCATCTGGTGAATATGTCCGTCAGTATCCAGCGTCGCGTTGATTTTGCACAAACCACCGATTAACGCATGTTCACCAAAACGCAGGCTCAGCGTCTCCATATGTTTCATTCCGTTCAGCACCGGCATGACCATCGTGTTTTCACCTACTACCGGCGCGATATCTTTCATTGCCGCTTCCAGCCCGAAACTTTTTACAGTCAGCAAAATCAGGTCATAAGGCCCGGTCAGCTGCGATGCCTGTAAGACATTGGGCTGGAAATGGAAATCACCGTGCGGACTGTGAATGGTTAGCCCGTCCTGCTGAACGGCCTGCGCCCGTTTTTCACGTAAAAGAAACGTCACATCCTGCCCGGCCTGCGCCAGACGGGCGCCAAAATACCCACCGGTCGCACCAGCACCCACCACTAAAATTCTCATGCGTTATCCTTTTTTATCAAGACATTCAGAAACCCTGTGTTTGTTTAAACTACGGGAGGAGGGCGGCAGGGATCAAGAGCCATGATGAATGAGGGATTTTTGAAGATTTTGCCGCGTGATACTATGCCCCATCACTATTTCAACAAGGAGCACTGAATGGCAGGTTATCAGCCTCCGTACAGTATCACACCGCATATCCTCAACCGGGTTGTGGACGTCGGGGAATTGCTGGGGCGTTGGGCTGCGCATGCTGAACAGTCATCTGTGCTGCTGCGAAAAAAAAACCGTATCCGCACGATTCAGGCTTCACTCGCTATCGAACACAACAGCCTGTCGACACCGCAGGTGACCGCCATTATGGAAGGCAAACGCGTGCTGGCGCCGCAAAAAGATATTCAGGAAGTGCGTAACGCCATTCTGACGTACGAACAGTTACCGGCATTGAAAAGTCATCGTCTTGAGGATGTTCTGAAAGCTCACCAGACGCTGATGCTCGGACTGGTGGATGCGCCCGGCCACCTGCGCAGCGGCAATGTGGGTGTGTATCGTGACAATCAGCTGATTCATATGGCACCACCGGCCGGGCAACTCCCGCGTCTGATGTCAGATTTGCTGAACTGGCTGAAGGAAACGGATATCCACCCGCTCATCGCCAGTTCGATTTTCCATTATGAGTTTGAATTTATTCACCCGTTTGCCGACGGTAATGGCAGGATGGGGCGCTTATGGCAGACGCTGATCCTCAGCCAGTGGCGTTCAGAGCTCGCCTGGCTGCCGGTAGAAACGCTGATCCATAATCAGCAGCAGGATTACTACCGCATTCTTGGCGAATGCGATCGCGCCAGCGACTACACGGCATTTATCAGTTTTATGCTCGATAACCTGGCGGAAGCGTTACGTGAAGGCATTGAAACGCAATCCTCACACTGAACGTCAATGACTCATTCGACACCCCCCGCCCGAAGACGGGGGAGTTACACCGCTATTTCCCCCGCGCCAGAACCTTGCGGTACAGCACCGGCAGTGAAATCACCACGATCAACATCGCACCGACAATCACCGACATCACGATACCCGGCACATTCAGCAGACTGAGGCCGAAAGTCAGCAGCCCCATCAGGAACGCGGCAATAATTACGCCGGTCATGCTGCCGGAACCACCGAGCACGCTGACACCGCCGAGCACGGCCATGGTAATCACGCTCAGTTCCCAGCCAAGTGCCAGTGTTGGCCGCGTGCTGCCAAGCCGTGAGGTCAGCAGCACCGCTGCCAGTCCGGACATTACGCCGACCAGCACGAACAGCGTCAGATTATGGCGTTTCACGTTAATCCCGGAGTACCACGCGGCGACCGGATTGTTGCCGATGGCATAGGTGCGGCGTCCAAAGTTAGTTTTGTGCAGCAGGAAATAAAACACCGCGCCCAGCACCAGGAATAGCGCAAATTCAAACGACAATGGCCCCCAGACATAGCCCTGACCAAACCACGCGAAACTGGCGGGATATTTATTCAGCGACTGATCGCCGAGCAGCACGTAGGTGATGCCACGGAACAAGCTCATGGTGCCGATGGTAATCACGATAGACGACAGATTCAGCCGGGTGACCAGCAGGCCGTTAATCAGCCCGCACAACAGGCCGACGCTCAATCCGACACCGACCAGCGCCGGTGTTGGCAAACCGGCCTGCGCGCAGAATCCCATAATGGTGGAACTCAGCGCCATGGTTGAAGCGACCGACAAATCGATTTCCCGGGCGATAATCAGCATCGCCATCGGCAGCACAATGATGGCTTTTTCGGTGAAGTTAAACGTTGCGTCCGACAGATTCCATATATTGAGGAAATACGGCGAGGCGAACGCATTCACCACAAATACCAGCAGCGTCACAAGCAGTAAAAATCCTTCCCAGCACATCAGGCGGCGGAAAAACGGCGTGACAGCCATGGTGGTGTTTTCTCCGGCAGCGGAATGCGGCGTGTTGCGCGACGTTAAGGTCTTGTTCATGATCTTACCCCGGTTTCAGTTCGCACAGGCTGGACGGCGGGAGAGTGGCGCAGAATCAGCCGTCCTTTACGTTTGTTGGCGCGTTCGTTGAGGATGACGGCAATCACAATCACGCCGCCGGAAATCGCCATCTGCCAGAACGGTGACACTTCAATCACCGGCAGGGCATTGTTGATGACGCCGAGGAACAGCGCGCCCAGCAGGCAACCGACCACCGAGCCGATGCCGCCCATGGTGCTGATCCCGCCAATGACGCAGGCTGCAACAATTTGTAATTCAAAGCCGTTGGCGACGTCCACGTAAGCCACGGCGAAGCGTGAGATCCACAGATAGCCGCAGAAACCCGCCAGTGCGCCGGAAAGGCAGAAGCTGACGAACTGCATTTTGCCTGCGTTGATGCCGGTGTAATACGCCGCCGTGGCGTTGCCGCCAGCCGTGTAAAGTGCGCGTCCGGTCCGGCTGTAACGCAGGAAATACGCCACCAGAATCAGCGCGGCAATCGCACACCAGCCAAGCAGCGGCAGACCAATAAAGGTGGCGCGTGGCAGACTGAGGAATTCCGGGCTCATCTGATGGGCATTGATCCAGCCGCCGTTGGAAAGCAGGAAGATAATGCCGCGATAAATGCTCATGGTGCCGAGCGTCACCACAATCGGCGGAATACCGACTTTCCATACCAGGAGGCCATTAATCGCCCCCATCACCAACCCGAGTACGGTTGCCAGTAACACCAGTGACCACACCGGAATATCCGGATGATGGAAGTTAATCAGCGCGACGATCATGCCGGTCAGCGCCAGATTGGCGGCCATCGACAAATCGATACCTTTGGTCAGCAAAACCATCATCTGCCCGAGCGCCAGGATGATCAGAATCGAGGTATCGTTAAACATCTCCAGCAGGTTTCCGGCACCGATAAACTCCGGCGAGCGGGCGCCGACGCCCAGCACCATCAGTACGATGACCACCGCCAGCAGCAGCTCGCGATATTTCAGCAGGTTCTTGATCATGCTGCCTCCTCGCCCGCGCCGCTGGCCGCACTGACAATCATTTCTGCGCTGGCTTCACCGGCGTTGAATTCCGCCACCATCAGCCCTTCGTGCATCACGATGATGCGATCGGCCATGCCCATCACTTCCGGTAGTTCTGACGACACCATAATCACCGCCAGCCCGCGACCCACCAGTTCCGACATAAACTGATGCACTGCCGCTTTCGAGCCGATATCAATGCCTTTGGTCGGTTCATCGAGAATGATGATGTCCGGTTTGGTCGCCAGCCATTTGGCGATCACCACTTTCTGCTGATTTCCGCCCGACAGCGTGCCGACGGCCTGTTTCCAGCTTGACGCTTTCACCTGCAACCGTCTGGCGTAATCATCGGCCAGCGCCCACTCTTTTTTGTCGTTGAGCACGCCGCGCGGATTAAGCTGGCTGAGCTGTGGCAGGCTGATGTTCTGGCTGATGGGCAAATCAATAATCGCGCCTTGTTTCTGGCGCTCTTCCGGCACATACACAATCCCTGCGCGGATGGCCTGAGAAGGACGGGAAAAATGGTGTTCTTTGCCGTTGATCAGAATTTTGCCGCCGTTCGGTTGCGTGACGCCAAATAACGCCTGCATCAGTTCGGTTCTTCCCGCACCGACCAGCCCGTAAAAACCGAGGATTTCGCCTTTGCGCAGTGAGAAGTTAATGCCTGCGAATTCGGTCGGATGGCTGAGGTTTTGCACTTCCAGTACCGTGTCGCCCGGTTTGCAGTTCACTTTCGGGTAAGCCTGACTGACTTCACGTCCTACCATCATGGTCACCATCTGCTGTTCGCTGATGTCGCTGATTTTGCCGGAGCCGACATAGCTGCCGTCGCGCAAAACGGTGTAGTAATCGGAAATGGAGAAGATCTCGTCGAATTTGTGCGAGATAAACAGAATCGCTTTACCCTCCTGTTTCAGGCGTTCGACAATCTGATAAAACTCAACGATTTCATGCTGAGACAGGGCGGCAGTGGGTTCGTCGAGAATGACCACCTGCGCATCAAACGACAGCGCACGGGCGATGGCCACCATATGGCGCTGCGCGATGCTTAACTCTTTCAGAATGGCATGCGGATCAATGTTTACTTCCAGACGCGTCAGAATATCGCGTGCCTGCTGATGCATCGCCGGCCAGTTCAGACGTTTAAAAATGCCGCGGTAAAGATAGTGACCGACGAAGATATTCTCGGTCACGGAAAGCTCGTCAAACAGCACGGTTTCCTGATGAATGGCGGTGATGCCGATTTTGTGTGCGGATTCCGGATTCGGCAGTTTTATCGGAATGGCTTTATAGTGCAACTCGCCTTCTTCCGGCTGATAAATGCCGGTCATGACTTTCACCAGCGTCGATTTCCCCGCGCCGTTTTCGCCAATCAGGGCGGTTACTTTTCCCGGATACAAATCCACATGAACGTTATTTAACGCCCTGACACCCGGAAAGACTTTGCTGATGCCCTTCAATGACAACAACGGTGTCGCTGAATCACTCATGGAGTTTCCCCTGTCTGGCTAAGTACAACAAAACGGCTGAACGGTAACCCGGTCAGCCGCATTCAGGATCAGAAGATTTTAGAGAATTTATCGATGTTGCTGGCGTCGTAGACAAACGGTTCAGCCATGGCGCCGCTGCCGTCTGCATCGAGTTTCACTTTGCCTAAACGGCCCATGCTGGCTTCGGTTTTAGTGGCGGTGCCTTTCACTAAATCATCAGCCAGATAAGTGGCGGCGTAACCCAGATCAATCGGGTTCCAGATGGCAAAACTTTTGGTGGCGCCCGATTTTACTGCGCCCGCCATTTCAGACGGCAGCCCCAGTCCCGTTACGTAAACCTTGCCGATTTTGCCCTGATCTTTCACTGCCTGTGCGGCCGCCACGATACCCACGGAAGAAGGGGAAATAATCACTTTCAGGTCCGGATAGGATTTCAGCAGGCCAATGGTTTCGCGGTAGCTTTTATCTGACAGATCATCGCCATAAGCGACCGTCACCAGATTCACCGAAGGGTATTTCGGCAGCACTTTTTTCATTTCCGCAATCCACAGATTCTGGTTGGTGGAGGTTGGCGTGGCGCTCAGGATGGCTACATCGCCTTTTTCTACGTTCAGGGCTTTCAGCGCATCGGCGGCCAGTTTGACGTTGGTTTCGCCAATCAGCGCGTTGTTAGACGGATTAAGGTGGATCTGGCGGCCCTCTTTGGCGACACCGGAATCCCATGACACGACTTTAATGCCGCGCTGCATGGCTTTTTTCAGCACCGGCACCAGCGCATCCGGGTCATTGGCGGAGACAGCAATGGCATCGACGCCCTGGGCGATCAGGCCATTGAGCACTTCTATTTGCGCCTCGGCGGTGGTGGTGGTCGGGCCGGTATAAATCACTTTCACATCGCCCAGTTCTTTAGCTGCCTGCTGTGCGCCAACGTTTGCTGCTTCAAAAAAACCATTACCCAACGATTTTGCTACCAGGGCGATCTTCACTTCTGCCGATGCCGCGCCTGCCAGCAGGATGCTGCTCGCCATCAGGGTAAGGCTCAGTACGTGTTTTAATTTCATTTTTTGTACTCCGCATAAGTCCGCATAAAGTTTAACGACCAAAAAGTTGCCGACGCGCCAGGCGCATGATCACGACTCTAGGAGGTTGCTGACAGCCTCACCTTTCCGCGAGTGCCAGTTCAGTGCGAACTATGGCAAAGACGCAAAGGTTTGAGCGAACAACCTCACAATTTGATAACAATCTTATTTCAGGCAGGCTAAACGGTCAGAAAAACACACATTACCGGTTTCAGAAAACCGCACTGAAATAAGGCATAAAGCTACGCAGAACGCCGGATTACACCGGATTTCATCAGGCGGGAAATGTTTTGTTCAAAAGCGGCTGGCGGATCACAGTTTCAGCCCGATGGCTGCCCCGGCGACGACTAAGATATTACGATAGTGTTAATAAGGAGTCGGAAATGACCGTGTTACGCAGTAGTGAGTATTTCCCCTCAGGAGATTTCCCGGTCGCCATTGAACCCCGTTATCCGCAGGAAACTTTTCCTGAACATCATCATCAGGATTTCAATGAAATTGTCCTGGTCGAGCAAGGTACCGGCACGCACGTTTTTAATGACCAGCCGCTGATCCTCAGCGCGGGGAGCGTCTGTTTTGTGCGTCACAGCGACCATCATCTTTATGAAGATACCGAAAACCTGCATCTGACCAACGTGCTGTATCGCAGCCCGAACGCGTTTCGTTTCCTTAATGGCGTCGGTGATTTATTGCCGCAGGAAGTGGACGGGGTGTATCCGGCGCACTGGCGCATCAGCCCGACTCAGATTGTGCAGGCCAAAACGCTGATTAATTTGCTGGCGCGACAACCCGCCATGCAATCGCCGGAATCTCAGGCTCAGCAGGAATTATATTTTATGCAGCTCTTATTATTGCTGCGCAAAGGCAGCCGTGATGTCGGATATCGCGGGCAGGGCGGTGACCTGAACAATGTGCTGGACTGGATGAATGAACATTATGATGAGGAAATCGACTGGCCGGCACTGGCCGCGCAGTTCTCGATGTCGCTGCGTACCTTGCATCGTCAGATGAAACAACAAACCGGCTGCACACCGCTCAATTACCTCAACCGCCTGCGTCTGCTCAATGCGCGCAACATGCTGCGTTTCAGCGACAGCCCGATCACCGAGATTGCCCACAACTGTGGTTTCTGCGACAGCAATTACTTCTCCACATTGTTTAAACGTGAATTTGGCTATGCACCCAGAAGTGTTCGTCAGTATCAGTAAGCGGAACCCTGTATTTTGCAAAATTGTTATGTCGGGCCGTCCGACCATGACATTTTTGCCATTTCTTAAAGTTAAGTGGCAATCACGGAAAGGTAAAAACCAGACGGATAGAACAGGCTGTTAAAACTTCACAAAAAAGAACTTTTTTATTAACAACTCGTTCATCAACTCTATCCGTATTTTGGAGACCCTTACATGAGCACAGTTCAGAAACGTATGTACATCAACGGCGAGTTCGTTGAAAACACCGACGGTAAGTGGATCGACGTTGTGAACCCGGCGACAGAACAGGTGATTTCGCAGATCCCTGAAGGCTCAGCAGAAGACGCCAGAAAAGCCATTGATGCAGCAGAAGCGGCGCAGCCGGGCTGGGAAGCGTTACCTGCGGTAGAGCGCGGCGTGTGGCTGCATAAAATCGCCGACGGTATTCGTGAGCGCGAAGCTGAACTGACGGAAACCATTATCGCGGAAGGCGGCAAAACCTACGGCCTGGCGCAAACCGAAGTACTGTTCACCGCCGACTACCTTGATTACATGGCGGAATGGGCACGCCGTTACGAAGGCGAAATCATTCAGAGTGACCGGCCAAATGAAAACATCTTTGTGTTCCGCAAAGCCATCGGCGTGACCACCGGTATTCTGCCGTGGAACTTCCCATTCTTCCTGATCGCCCGTAAAGCCGCCCCGGCGCTGATCACCGGCAATACCATCGTCATCAAACCGAGTGAAATCACGCCAAACAACGCGGTGATTTTCGCGGAAATTATTCACAAAATTGGCCTGCCAAAAGGTGTGCTGAATATTGTCACCGGCTACGGCCCGACCGTCGGGCAGGAACTGGCGGCGAATCCTAAAGTCGGCATGGTCAGTCTGACCGGGAGCGTGGCTGCAGGTATCGCCACCATGACTGCGGCGGCACAGAACGTCACTAAAGTCTCACTGGAACTGGGCGGCAAAGCACCAGCCATCGTGATGAATGACGCCGATTTGGATCTGGCGGTGAAAGCCATCGTGAGCTCGCGCGTTATCAATACCGGGCAGGTGTGTAACTGCGCGGAGCGTGTTTACGTGCAGGAAGGCGTATACGACGAATTCATTTCGCGCATCAGCGAAGCGATGAAAAAAGTAACGTTCGGCAATACCGCCGAGCAAAAAGAGCTGGATATGGGACCGCTGATCAGCGCGGCGGCATTGCAGCGTGTGGAAGATAAAGTGGCGAAAGCCGTGTCACAGGGCGCAAAAGTGCTGCTGGGCGGCAAACGTCATGGCGACAAAGGTTTCTTCTATCAGCCGACGGTGCTGGTGGATGTGAAGCAGGACATGCCGATCATGCATGAAGAAGTGTTTGGTCCGGTGCTGCCGGTCGCCACGTTCAAAACGCTGGATGAGGCGATTGCCATGGCAAACGACAGCGAATATGGCCTGACGTCATCGATTTACACCAGCAATATAAATACGGCGATGAAAGCGCTGAAACAGCTGAAATTCGGCGAGACTTACATCAACCGTGAAAACTTCGAAGCCATGCAGGGCTTCCATGCGGGCTGGCGTAAGTCGGGCGTCGGTGGTGCCGACGGTAAACATGGCTTGCAGGAATATCTGCAAACGCATGTCGCGTACCTGCAGTTCCATTAATTAACACACTGTGGCCGGAGCAGGGGAACCTGACTCCGGTTTTGCTGACTTTCACCTGACAAGGAAACCCCATGAGCCGCAACGATTTCCTGACCGGCATTCGTCAGCATAAATTCATGCAAACGCTGTTCCCGCCACCGGCTGAAAAATCCCATCCGCAGCAAGAATTTGGCCGTGCGCTGACCCTGATGGGCGGTATCTGGGATGACCGGTTCCTGCGGGCACCGCAAAATGGCTACACCACGCTGAATGCCTATCTGCGCGGGTTATATCCGGCAGACTCGCTGTTTTGCTCCGCCACGCCGGAGATTATCGCAGAGAGGAGTCTCGACGCCCGTACTCAGGCGGCATCGCTGAAAGATGTTGATGTCGGCGTGGTCCGTGCCTGTTTTGGTGTCGCAGAAACCGGCGCCGTCTTTCTCAGTGATCCGCAACTTTGTGTGAACACCCTCAGCGCGATGGCTAAAAACCTGGTCGTGCTGCTCGACGTTAACCACATCATCGAACATCTGCATCTCGCCCACCGTCAGCCGCAACCTTTCAATGCCCGCTACACCATTATGATCACCGGCCCGGCGGCGATGGCCGACAGCGAAAGTGCGCTGATGCTGGGTGCCAAAGGCGTCCAAAGCCTGCGGGTGATCGCGCTTTAAGTCCGAAAACCCACGGATCCTGCTGTACTCATCCCGCTTAAAATAACTCCTGTAAATAAAATAAATCCTATCTGATACAATCAGTAAACGGGTGCACAACGGGCGTGCCCTGACTTTTTACGGCAAGTGAGTGCGGCAACCATGAGCGTGATACAGAGCCTTATCAAACAAGCATTTGGAACCGGTAACAGCAACGAAGCAGCCACTTTCCTGGCCAGTGCGTGCAACCGGATGAAAGCCATGGATAAAACAACCATCGCCCGCGAAGTGGAAAGCGCGCTCAGAGGCATCAGTTTCAGCCGCGCCGAGACAGATAAGGCAAAAGTAAAAACTGTTTATAAAGACACCGCCGTCACGCTCGAAAAGCTCGCCTCACTGGAAAAACAGGTGTGCAGCCTGAAGAATGAACTGGCCGTTGCGCGTAACCAAACAGGCAAAGGCAATACAGAAGACGCTGAGCGGATGAAAGGGGAGTTGTTGCGTCTTAACACCCGCATCAGCGAACTGCTTCGACAATCTGACATACAGAAAAAGCAGCACGCCGATGAACTGGCATTGTTGCGTTCGCGCCAGCGTGCAGACGGCCATTCAAACTCCGCAGAACTCGATGCCGCCAACAGCCTGATTGCGTATACCGGCAGTCAGATGACCGCGATGGCGGCGGCGCGTGATGCGCTGCAACAGCGTTTAACCCGGCTGGAAACCGAGTCGGAACGCCGTGTGCGTGAGGAAGAAGATAAACGCCATGCCGCCAACCGCCGTGCTGACGGGAATTACGCCCTGCTCGGACAGCAGAAAGAACTGACGGCCGAGGCGAACCGTAAAATCACGCAGCTACGGGCCAGCCTGAAACTCGAAGAGTATGAAGGGCAGAACGCGAAGAACGAAAAGGCAAAACTGAAGAAGCAGATTGCCGAGCTGGAAGATGAAAACAGCCGCCTGGCCGAACGCTTGTGTGATAACGAAGAAGACTGCGAACGGCTCAGTAATGCGCTGGAAAGAACAAATCAGGAATTTGCTGCCTACAAAAAGCAAAAAGAACGCCTGACCCGCTGGATCCACATACCCGGCGCCATCATGGGGATTTCCGTCGTTGCGCTGGTATTGTACTCAGATGCCCAACCCGGACATCTGTTTGACAGTCTTGCCCCCGCTGTATTTCTGGGCAGCGTCGTCTATGCCCTTTCCCTGATGATTGCGTTTACCCGCAGGGCGTAACCGGGGGGCGGGTCTAAAGAGCCTCTGTTGTGGTCAGATAACAGAAGGGCTTCACTACCTTTTGTCTGGTACCTCTCATTATTAACACTTCCCGAATTCCCAATTCTGAGTAAACTCTATTCCCACAATTTCACCATGTGAATACAGTTTCCTCACACCCCGAAAAGCAGGATGCTTTTCACATGTCAGCCAGGGACCGGAATGAACACACTTTCCCGCTATTCTCTCGATATCTGGAACAGCCCGTACCATCTGGACGTGCTGAACTTTCGCGGCGAGGAATATCTCAGCGAGACTTTTTCCTACACCGTTGACGTCACCTGCCCCGAACCGGATATCGGTGCCGCGCAGATGCTGCGCCAGTTTGCCCGCTTTACCGTGGGCACGCCTTTCCAGCCTGAACGCGCCGTGTACGGCGTTATCCGTGACTTTCAGCGCCTGTCCACCTCCGCCGACGAAACCCTGTACCGGATCCGGACCGGGAACGCTACACCTCACTTGATGCGGCAACGGACAGCCTTTTAACGAAATAACAGGGACAATCACCAATGGATGACAATTTCGAAAAGGCGCTGGCATTTTTCACCCCGCCACCTGACAGCTGGGTCTGCAGCGGACAAAGAAAAATTGAGGCCGCAGGCCAGTGGATTTGGGAAACCCTGCAGGGAGATTTCAATACCGGACAAACCACCGGACAGGTCGTCACGGGGACGGTGATTTCCATGATCCCTTTTGTGGATCAGCTCTGCGATATCCGCGATCTGGTGGCGAACTGCAAAAAAATTAATGAAGACGACAGCGACACCTGGGCATGGGTTGCGTTATGCCTGACATTGATCGGCTGCTTCCCGGTGTTAGGGTCGCTGTGCAAGGGCGGATTTAAAGTCCTGTTTTTGTATTTGCGCAAAAGTCATCTGGATCAGCTAAACAACCCCGGCCAGCTTTACCGTGCTCTTGAAGGCGCCATCGGCTCATTGAACGATTTTCTGAATATGCCCGCCACGCGCAGCGCGCTGAAGTATCTGAAAATTTATAACCCTTACCGTTTCCTCGAGGAGAAATTACGCGGCGTGATCGACAGCCTGGACGTCTTCGACCTGTTAAGTGTTTTTGATGAGCTCCTCTCCGTCACCAAAAAACTTCTCGATAAAGTCACGGCCTGGGGCCCGGCATCGTTAAAGCAACCCGTAGCCGCGTTGTGGAACATGCTGATGGCAGTACGTCGCAACGCGGACCGGATGCTAAGTAAAGCCCTCGGCCCCGTCACGGATTTACTGGAAAAACTGGCAAACCGCCTGCGTGTTGAAGGTGACAATGCCTACCGCGCGCATGTGGGCACCAACGTACACCTCTACGGCGGCGAACGGGCGGCTAAAGAAGTGGAGATGTTTAAGCAGGAAAAACCGGATTGGGTGGATGTTGGGGTATCCGTGGAGAAATATAAGCCGATTAAAAAACTATCCAAACCACAAATCGTCCAAATTGACCAAGGCTGGCCAGACATTAAAAACATGCCTCACCGCAAAACACCTTTGAATGGGAAATTTAATACTTTCGATAATTCCATGACAGGCGTTGAAATTCCCCCGGGTGAAATTATCTATCGGGTCATTGACCCAAACTCTTCAGACAACAGCATCTGCTGGATGCGTAAGGCAGAGTTTGAAAAACTGACATCGAAAAGTGACTGGCGTAAAAACTTTGCCGTATGGAAAAGCTGGAATGAAAACGGGGAATATGTCGTTTACACCGTTCCGCCGGGGCAACCGCTTAAAGTCTGGGAAGGTCGCGCTGCAACACAAGTTAATGAGAATGCCAAAGAATATTCGCTGGAAGGTGGAGCGGTACAAATCGTACTGGACCCGTCGCAGCTTAGAAAAGAGTTTACCGGTGAGCGGCGTAAAACCGGCTGGGGCTATGGTGATGTGGCCGGTGACCCTGTCAGCCCTTATCTGGGGCTACCGAAGCTAGAGAATAAAAACAACTGGTATGAACCAAAAGGAAAAGAATAATGGGTATTTTACATCCGCAGGAATGTTACTTTTTAGAAAAATTTATCTCAGCAGAACATTATGCCGAAACCCGTGATGCCATTATTGCTTATATCGATGCACATGAGGAAGCACTGGCAAGATATAAACGTGAAATGCCGCTTAACGCCAGAAAGCTCCCACAGTGGCAACAGGCCGATGTGGTATGGGAGTCTCGGGTGATGCCTAATATCAGGCCAATGAAAGAACGATATATGAAAGCTTATATCCTACGAACTCATAACGATATCAAAGCATTCGATATCGGTCATGCTATGAGCAATATTAACAAAGGTATTGTCGAGTTTTGGAATGGCTGGATGAAGGAGGAGGATATTTTAAATATCTCTGAATTAGAATATAAAGCATCAGCATTAGACAATAGACTGTCATATACTTTGCGCGGCAATTGGGACGACGGGGATTTGACCTATACCGGCTGCGGAAGCTTATATTCAAACATTGAACTCCCAGCAAAAATACCTTGTTATGAACTTGATCCTTCCGTAAGAATAGAAATAGGACAAAATCCCGAACAAACAGGATTCTATCTTCCGGATATTAAGTTTGCACCAGCCCGGTTTATTCCCGAGGACTTTGGGCAACCAGTCCCTGCATCTCAGGGCATCAGGCGCAGTAACTGGTCAGACCCAGACACAGGTGAAAAAGATTACGGTTGGGAAGAAACTGAGTGGACCGAAACCGGCTGGACCCTTATCCGTCGGGTTGAAGGCGAATTTATCGATGTGCCGCCAGAAGGTTTTTTCCCAAAAGGATTACCGGAAGAATTATACGGCTGATCAAAGTGTTCGCCTTAGTCCGCCGTCAATAATTTTACTTCACTGCCCCCATTGCCGCCTGCTCAATCAGTGCGGCCACTTCTTTTGGATGTGATTCATAAACGGAATGGCTGGCGCCTGCGATTTCCACGGTGTGGCTGTGTGCGCGTTTGGCGTACATGCGTTCTAAATCAGGGTTAATGATCTTGTCGGACTTCGCCACCATGTACCAGCTCGGTTTCACTTTCCAGGCCGGATCAGGAATGTTCGCAGTAAATACGCTAGCGGATGTCAGCATCTGGGCCTGCGCTTCAAATTCAGCCTGTTTACGTGGCAGGTCTGCGGCGAAATCAGACGGGAAATTGGCCGGATTGATGTACAGGAAACCGTCCGGTGTTTTCACAAACGGATGCGCGGAGTTCGGGAATTTCTTACCGTTAATCGCTTCGGTTTCCCCGTTGTCCAGCGCATGCGCCGCGATATACACCAGCCCCGCTACGTGCGGATCGTTGCCTGCTTCAGTAATAATCGCGCCGCCATAACTGTGGCCGACCAAAATGGCAGGGCCGTTTTGTCTGTCCAGAATACGTTTAGTGGCTGCAACGTCATCGGCAAACGACGTCAGTGGTTCCTGTACCAGTGTCACTTTATAGCCATCGCGGGTCAGAATGTCATATACCGGACGCCAGCCAGAGCCGCCAACAAATGCGCCGTGAACCAGCACGATATTTTTCACTGGCGCAGCGGTGGCTGCCTGGGAACCGAACGCCGCAGTGGCGGCAAACAACAATGTTGAAACTACACGTAAACGCATGGCACGACCTCTTTTACTGTGATCAGAAATGAAACTCAGTGTGTGATGCCACTTTGCGTGTGGCGCTCTGACAGAGGAGTGACCTGCGGATGACAAAAAAGTCATAAAGCCGCTGACCCGCAGGATGCGGTGAAAACGTTTCCCCGGCTTTATTTGCGGGTATTTTAAGCGCTGTGAGAATTCTCCATTTTATATCTTTTGTAAAGACGCCACGGTTTCATTACATGGAACTTATCGTCTGAAAAAACAGCGATGAATATGCCGCTGTCTTGAAATAGTGGTCTATATTTATTCTGAAGTCTGCGCCTTCGTCTGGATTTCGAAAGATAAAAAGGAATTAGCCAGCTGAAAATATTCTCTGATAAATACGCATCAGGTGCATTTTTGTTTTCCGGTAAATAACCTAATTATCAGATGGTTGTATATTGTGTAATCGTTACCACTGAGGCGCGGATAAATACCGGGAGATCGTTGGATGATTTTTCGAATGAAAGCGGATGTTTATTTTGTGTCGGAATATAAACGGTATCAGACGAATAAAACCCTGTATTTTGCGCGGAGATAGAATTTGAAAATGGCCTCAGATGTACACTGCGTGCGGTATTTTGTTAAAAAGTTATATTTGTAAAGTTGCGTATGTACTAACAAGAAGAAAAAATCTATAGTGAGCCCCTTCACGGCTCTCAATCAGATTGGTCAATTTATGTCTACTTCTTATGTCCAGAATTGAGAGATGCGTCGTATTTTTTGACTCAACCTTTTAACGTAAAACAAAAGAACTCATAAAGTGAACGCCAAAACCTCTGCTTTTATCATCACGTTTTTGTCATTTTTTAACCCGGTATCAGTCAGTTACGCCCAGTCTTCGACAGCGTCGCCGAAAGATGATGCGGGTGACACCGCCGGCTCATCAACAATGATGGTCATCAAGCGTGAAAGCACCGGTAAATTATCCGAACTCGATACCCCGGCGGCAGTCAGCGTGATTGATGGCGGGGATTTCAGAAACAGCAAAGCGCAGGTCAATCTGTCTGAAAGCCTTGGCAGCGTCCCCGGTTTACAGGTTCAGAACCGCCAGAACTATGCGCAGGATCTGCAACTTTCCGTTCGCGGATTCGGCAGCCGTTCCATGTATGGCGTGCGCGGTGTGCGTATTTACGTTGATGGTATTCCTGCCACCATGCCGGACGGGCAGGGACAGACCTCCAATATCGATCTGAACTCGGTAGAGCGTGTTGAAGTGCTCCGCGGGCCGTTCTCAGCGCTGTACGGCAACGCCTCCGGCGGCGTGGTGAACGTCGATACCCAAACCGGTTCACAGCCTGCCAAACTGGAAGCGGGCACTTATTTCGGCAGCTACGGTTCGTTTCGTAACAGCGTCAAAGCCAGCGGCGCAACCGGCGACGGCACCCATGCCGGTGATGTGAATTACCTGATTTCCGGTTCCCGTTTCACCACTGACGGCTACCGTGACCATAGCGGTACGCAGAAAAATCTCGGCAACGGCAAACTGGGCGTGCGTATTGATGATGACAGCACCCTGACGCTGATGTTTAACAGCGTGTCCGTGGATGCCAACGATCCGGGTGGCCTGACAGAATCTGAATGGCATGATGACCCGAAGCAGGCCAAACGCGCCGATCAGTACAACGCACGTAAGAGTCTGGATCAGACTCAGGTCGGGTTACGCTATCAGCGTCAGATGGGCGAAAACGACGAGTTCAGCCTGATGACTTATCACGGCGAACGCCACACGACGCAGTACCAGACCATTCCGGCGGCATCGCAGAAAAATCCGCTGAACGCGGGCGGGGTGATTGTTCTGGAACGTAAGTATTCCGGTGTGGATACCCGCTGGAAACATGACGATCAGATAGGTTCCGTGCCGTTTTCCGTCACCGGCGGTCTGGATTATGAAACCATGACCGAGCGTCGTTTCGGTTATGAAAACTTCAATGATGAAGGCGATCTGGGCGTGAAAGGCGACGAACGCCGTAACGAAAAGAACGTGATGTGGAACCTCGATCCCTATCTGCAAACCACGTGGAACCTGACATCGCGCTGGACGCTGGATGCCGGTGCGCGCTACAGCACCGTGAGTTTTGACTCACAGGATTATTACATTACCGGCAGCAACCCTGATGACAGCGGTTCGCGCCGTTATCACAAACTGCTGCCGATGGCGTCACTGAACTATGCCGTGACGCCTGCACTGAACACCTATATTTCGGCCGGGCGCGGTTTCGAAACGCCGACCATTAACGAGCTTTCTTACCGCACCGACGGTAAATCTGGCCTGAATCTGGGACTGGAACCTTCCACCAGTAACACCGTGGAACTGGGCAGCAAATGGCGCGTGGGCAACGGTTTAGTGACCGCTGCCGTCTTCCAGACCGATACCGATGACGAGCTGATTGTGGCACAAAGTGTCGGCGGGCGGTCGAGCTACACCAACGCCGGTAAGACACGCCGTCGCGGTCTGGAACTGTCGTTAGATCAGCAGATTGAAGAAAACTGGCGCGTGAAAATGGCCTGGACGCTGCTCGATGCTACTTTCCGCAACGAGACCTGTGGCGCGGGTGATTGCACACCAGCAGGCAACCGACTGCCGGGTATTGCGCGCAACATGGGCTACGCTTCTCTTGAGTGGGCACCGGTTGACGGCTGGCACGCGGGCGCCGATGTGCGATACATGAGCGACATTGAAGTAAACGACGAAAACAGTGAACAGGCCCCCGCTTATACCGTGGCCAGCGTGAATGCGGGTTACCGCTTCAACTGGAACAAAGTGACGCTCGATTTGTTTACCCGCGTCGACAACCTGTTCGACAGAAATTATGTCGGTTCTGTGATTGTTAATGAAGGCAATGGCCGTTATTTCGAACCGGCACCTGGCAGAAACTACGGTGGCGGCGCTACGCTTTCTTATAGTTTCGAATAACTTTTAGTCAGTACGTTCAGTCAGCAGAACAACGAACCACGCGGTGCTGCCCGTTACCTGCACTTTTTGACGCGGGGCAGCACATGCAAGGAATGACACCCGGTGAGAACCGGATGTTCTTGAAGATTCGGGCTATGCCTGAATCGACGATTATAAAAAATCAGTAAGGTCATCAACTATGGAAACGAAAGCCTCGTTATCACGCATCGTCGTCATAATTACCGCTTTGTTCGCCGCGTTAAGCGGGATTTATCTTCTTGTCGGCGGTATCTGGCTGGCAAAATTAGGTGGTTCTCTTTATTACATTATTGCCGGTGTTATCTCGCTGGTTACCGCGTGGTTGCTGTATCGCCGTCGCTCTTCTGCATTACTGCTGTACGCAATCTTCCTGTTCGGCACCACGGTGTGGGCGGTGTGGGAAGTAGGCACAGACTTCTGGGCACTGACGCCGCGTTTAGACGTCACCTTCTTCCTGGGCCTGTGGATCCTGCTGCCGGTTGTGTATAACCAGATGCTGGCGAAAAACGCTTTCGCACGCGGCGCTCTGGCCGTTTCCCTGCTGTTCACCGTGATTGTGCTGGCGTACTCCGTCTTCAACGATCCGCAGGAAATCAACGGCACCCTTAAAGCTGCCGATGCTGCACCGGCGGCAACCGATTCCGGCGTTCCTGCCAGTGACTGGCCGGCCTATGGCCGTACTCAGGGCGGTACCCGTTACTCGCCACTGAACCAGATCAACGATAAAAACGTCAGCAAGCTCGACGTGGCCTGGACTTTCCGTACCGGTGATCTGAAGACCCCGAACGATCCGGGCGAAATCACTGACGAAGTGACGCCAATCAAAATCGGCGACATGCTTTACCTGTGTACGCCGCACCAGAAGCTGTTTGCTCTGGATGCCGCGACCGGTAAAGAGAAGTGGAAGTTCGATCCGCAGCTCAATTCTAACCCGACCTTCCAGCACGTGACCTGTCGCGGTGTGTCTTATCACGAGACCACACCTGCTGCACAAGGTGATGCGGCTAATGGCGCAGCGCCTGCTGTCTGTTCACGTCGTATCATTCTGCCCGTCAACGATGGACGTCTGTTTGCGCTGGACGCTGAAACCGGCGCACGTTGCCCGGCATTCGGTAACAACGGTGAGCTGAACCTGCAAGGCAACATGCCTTACGCAACGCCAGGCCACTACGAGCCAACGTCACCGCCAATCATCACTAAATCTGTGATCATCGTGGCGGGTGCGGTTACCGATAACTACTCAAACCGCGAGCCTTCCGGCGTGATCCGTGGCTTTGATGTGGAAACCGGCAAACTGCTGTGGGCCTTCGATCCGGGTGCGGCTGAACCGAACAAAATCCCTGAAGATGGTCAGCACTTCACGCCAAACTCCCCGAACTCATGGGCGCCTGCGGCTTATGATGACAAACTGGATCTGGTCTACCTGCCAATCGGCGTAGCGACACCAGATATCTGGGGCGGCAACCGTACTCCGGAAATGGAACGTTATGCGAGCGGCCTGCTGGCGCTGAATGCGACCACCGGTAAACTGGCGTGGTTCTATCAGACCGTTCATCACGACCTGTGGGATATGGACGTTCCGGCGCAGCCAACGCTGGCTGATATCACTGACAAGAGCGGCAACAAAGTTCCTGCGATTTATGTACCGACTAAAACCGGTAACATCTTCGTGTTGGATCGCCGTGACGGTAAGCTGATTGTTGATGCACCTGAAAAACCTGTTCCGCAAGGCGCAGCGAAAGGCGACCACGTTTCTCCGACTCAGCCGTTCTCCGAACTGACTTTCCGTCCGGAAGCCAAACTGACCGGTAAAGACATGTGGGGCGCAACGATCTATGACCAGCTGATGTGTCGTGTGATCTTCCACAAACTGCGTTATGAAGGCACCTTCACACCGCCATCCGAGCAGGGCACGCTGGTGTTCCCGGGTAACCTCGGTATGTTCGAGTGGGGCGGTATTTCTGTGGATACCGACCGTCAGGTGGCTATCGCTAACCCGATCGCACTGCCGTTCGTGTCTAAACTGATCCCACGTGGTCCTGGCAACCCTATGGAGCCAGATGAGAACGATAAAGGTGGTTCCGGTACTGAGACTGGCATTCAGCCACAGTACGGCGTGCCATTTGGCGTGACGCTGAACCCGTTCCTGTCTCCGCTGGGCTTCCCATGTAAACAGCCTTCATGGGGTTACATCTCCGGCGTTGACCTGAAAACCAACGATATCGTGTGGAAAAAACGTATCGGTACCGTGCGTGACAGCTCACCATTACCGCTGCCGTTCAAAATGGGTATGCCAATGTTGGGCGCACCGATTTCTACCGCCGGTAATGTGTTCTTCATCGCAGCGACCGCAGATAACTACCTGCGTGCATTTGATATGAGCAACGGTGACAAACTGTGGGAAGCTCGTCTGCCAGCAGGTGGCCAGGCGACCCCGATGACTTACTCTGTGAATGGCAAACAGTACGTTGTTATCGCAGCAGGCGGTCACGGTTCGTTCGGCACCAAACTGGGCGATTACATCATCGCTTACGCACTGCCAGACGCTGACGCTAAATAATTAGCTGTCATAAGCTCTGAAATCTGAAAGGCCGCGAAAGCGGCCTTTTTTATGGCTACAACGCCCGTAGCCATCACGCCGTGGCCGATAAAGCAATTTTCCCCGACAGTGACATATTCACAAATAAAGGTATGCGACTGGATTTTTGTCCCCCGTCCGATGCTGGTGTTGGCCTGAATTTCCACAAAGGGCCCGACAAAAACGTCATCACCGAGAATACAGTCATACACATTAGCGGGTTCGTAAATCACCACATCCTGGCCTGCTTTCACATTACGGATTGTCACGCACATTGATGACCTTACGCAGATGGGCAACATCTTTTAGCGGTGGCAGACCAAAGATGCGGGCGTAATCCCTGTTAAACTGGGGCACACTCCTGTACCCCACTTCCTGGGCAACAAACGTCACGCTTTGTTGCCTGCCTAATAACATCGTTCTGGCATGAAGTAGCCTAACGCGCTTTTGATACTGTAAAGGACTCATGGCCGTGACGGCTTTAAAGTGACGATGAAAAGCCGATACGCTCATCGCCTCCCGTTCGGCCAATGATTCAACGACAAACTCTTCTGTAAAATTATGTCTTAACCAGCGAATGGCATTGCCGATTCGGGCCAACATCGTGCCCGGAGAAGCAATGTCCCTCAGCATCCAGCCATGAGGTCCTTTCAATACGTGATACAGAATTTCGCGCTCATAATTGGGCGCGAGGGCGGGGATATCGTCGGGGGTCTTCATCAGACGCAGCATTCTGACCCACGCATCAAGAAGTTCCGATGTCACTGAGGCAACAGAGAACGCGCCTTCCGGTCTGTTTTTCATGGCTGATTGAGGTAAATCGTCCAGCATAGCAGCCACCCGTTGAGGTTCCAGGGTCAGACTCACCGCCAGATACGGTTCTCCCGTCGCAGACGGATGAACAGCACCCACTGCAGGTAAATCAACCGACATCACAAAATACGAGGCAGGGTCATAGTTGAAAACCCGGTCGCCCACCGTCATCGACTTACTTCCCCTGAGGATCAGATTGATCATTGGCTCATAAACCGCAGCCAGTGCCGAAGCCGGAATATTTCCCTGAACCATCGCGACGCGTGGGATCCCCGTCTCCGTTCGCCAGTTGCTGGCGTGTGCGGCAAGACCACAAAGCTCATCAAGCTGGGATTGCATCATCATGTCTTACATCCTCGGTCTCATCGTTGAAAGGAGCATAAAGCAGAAACAGGCAAGAATCGAGCAGGAACACGGAAGCCCCTGTTTGACCCTTATCTTACTATTACTCCAACGCAAACACAGAGAAAGGAAACATCATGAAAGTTATTCTTGTAACAGGTGGAAGCAGTGGTATCGGAGCCAGTACGGCTATCCAGTGTGCCGCACGCGGTATGGGCGTGGTACTCACCTACCATAATCATCCCGAAGCCGCTGACAAGGTTATCAAACAAATCGAAGCGACTGGCGGTAAGGCTATCGCTGTCCAGCTTGACGTTTCGCGCTCTGAAACTTTCCTTACCTTTAGGAAGACCCTTGAGGATTTACTACACCGTTTCTGGCAACGTTCTGATTTTGATGTACTGATCAACAATGCCGGTTTCGGCCTTTTTAACCCGATTGAAACGGTGACAGAAAATGAGTTCGACAGTCTGTTCAATGTTCACCTTAAAGGCCCGTTCTTCCTGACACAGGCTCTTTTGCCCGTCCTTGCTGATGGGGGGCACATCGTGAATGTGACCAGCGCAACGACCCGAGTTGCGACTTCAGGCGTGGCGCCTTATGCCGCTTTCAAAGGAGGGCTCGAGGTACTGACACGCTATATGGCCAAGGAGTTTGGGCCACGCCGTATTCGCGCAAACGCTATTTCTCCAGGTGCAATTCGTACCGGCCTGGGCGGCGGCCTGAATGATGAGTTCGAAGCCTTACTCGCTTCACAAACAGCGCTTGGACGCGTTGGGGAGCCTGACGATGTAGGTAAGGTCATTGCGAGTCTGGTGTCGGATGAAAATGGCTGGGTTAATGCTCAGTCCATCGAAGTGGCTGGCGGCTATCACATTTAATGATGACAGGAGGCTCTATGATCGATCATATCTTTCTATCGGTGACTGAAATCGGGCGTTCCGTTGCGTTTTACACCGCAGCCCTGGCGCCTCTCGGCGTCACCGTTCGCCTGGACTATGACGGAAATGATGGGCCGCCGGGGCATCCTGACCTCAAAGGCTTTGGTGCCAACGGCCGGATATTTTTCTGGCTGCGCGAGGGGGACGCTGCAGGCGGGGCCACGCACGTTGGCTTTGTCGCCAATAGCAAAGAAAGGGTTGATGAAGCCTATGCCGCAGCAATGAGTGCGGGAGCCGCTGACAATGGTGCGCCGGGCGCACGCCTTTATTATGATCCCCGTTATTACGCTGCCGGCGTTATCGATCCCGACGGCTACACCCTGGAATTCGTCTATAAAAGTTGGCAGCACACCTCATCATGAAAACATTACTTATTTACGGTGCCACCGGTTATACCGGACGCATGATTGCCAAACAGGCAAAAGACGCTGGTCTCAATTTCGTGATTGCCGGCAGAAATAGAGAAAAACTGGATGAACTGGCGAAAACATTGGACGTAAGGGCCCATGCTTTTGCGTTGGATGATGCCGGGGCTCTCCCTCGTCATTTAGACGGGATAACGGTTGTATTGAACTGCGCCGGTCCTTTTGCTCACACCTCAGAATCACTGATGCGAGCCTCCATTATTCAGGGTGTTCATTACCTGGATATTACTGCAGAAATCAACGTTTATCGGCTGGTGGAGTCACTGCATGATCTCGCCTCCACGGCCAGGGTCATGTTACTGCCTGGTGTGGGATGGGATGTTGTGCCAACGGATTGTCTCGCGGTGACGATAGCTGAAAAGGTGCATGAGCCTGTACGCTTGAGAATTGCGCTGCAGGTTGCAGGCTCAATGTCACGGGGTTCGGCCTTCAGTGTGGGAGAGATTATCAGCGCGGGTCTGCTTGCCAGGGTCAATGGTGAACTGACGACGAAAACCGATGCCAAAACAGACTTTTTTGATTTTGGTGAAGGGAAAGTAGAATGTGCGCCACTCTCTTTCGGTGATCTTGTTACTGCATGGCATTCAACCGGCATTCCAAATATTGAAATGTATGTCCATGTGAGTGGCGATGCCTTTCCATCCGGAGATTTATCACGCTTGCCTGATGGCCCCTCTCAGGAAGAGCGCGCAGGTAATGTCGCTCGTGCAGTGGTAGAAATGACCGGGGTTGATGGTGACATTCACCATGCAGTCATTGAAACGGTCAACGGATATTCCTATACGCCACTCGCTGCGGTCGAAGCCGCCAGACGGGTGCTTAGCGGAGCAAGCCAGCCTGGATTTCAGACGCCGGCTAAAGTATTTGGTGCAGATTTTGCGCTGAGTATTCAAGGGACGCGTATTTCCATACTCTGAGCCATAGGTGTGTAAAGCCATGCTAAAGCTGCGTGGCAGTTGACTGGTTTTATCAGCAGGCAAGTTGATTATGCAGCTTCAGTCTGACTGGCCAGTCATCTATCAACTTTCCTCGGTTAATCAGCACCGCTGCCGCTTATTGGCCATACCTGGCAGTGGATATATCGCGTCTGACGCCAGGCAGCCATATCATTACGCGTTTGTCTGCGCATTGCACAGCGGATCGCCGTTCTAAGCGCGGCAGTCAGTCTCGAGCATCTGTTCAATAAGATTGCGCACCGTTGGCAATCGCTCATGCCTTCGAAATAGTGCCGCCACCTCCGAAACAATAGCAGGGCCGGCAATTTCTCTGAAAACGACATTCGGCAATTGAATCGTGTTGATCAGCACACTGGGAATGATTGCGACACCCATACCCAGCGCTACTTGTGTCAACACCGCAACCAGAGTTCCGGGCGACGAGACGATATGTGGATCGAATTTTCCACGCCTTGCGACCTCACGCAAGCCCAGACCTTGTTCTGGGATCACAAACGACTCATTGGAAAGCGCGCGCGGGAGTATGTCCGTCGACATCTTCGACAGAGCGTGGTCTGCCGGCAGAGCCACACAGAATCGGTCCCGTGCCATGACATGGCTGGAGACAGACAGAGGCAGATGCACGGGCGTTCGGACAAAAGCCAAATCTATCCTGCCTTCCTCAAGGAGCGGCATGATCTGCTCGGTGGGTAATTCCTTCGTGTTAAGCATAACGTCGGGCCATTTATTGCGAAACCGCTGGACCTGTTCCTGGAGTACCCCGAAAAATGCCGCTGAACCAACATAACCTATCTCCACTCTTCCAACCTGACCACGCCCGGCGCGTCGGCCCACGTTGATCGCTCTCTCAAGCTGTTCGAGTGTTGCACGCGCTTCCGTCAAAAATATCTCTCCGGCTGGCGTCAGATGAACTGTTCGTTTTGTTCGGTTAAATAGACGCGCTTGCAGCATGCGCTCCACCTCCTGAATCTGTGCGGTGAGGGTGGGTGCAGACACGCCCAACTGCTCAGCTGATCGAGAGAAGTGCAGATTTTCAGCAACAGTGATGAATGAACGGAGATGACGTATATCCATGGTAGTCGAATTTCCTATTCAGTTTTACTGAATTATAAGAACAAATCACTTTAATGAACTGAATTATTTTCTCTGTTTAAATCAATGAACCTTCCTTCTCAGGAGTTAACTATGTATCACCTTTCCAATCTCACCACATCCCTTGTACTTGCCGGGTCTCTTGCGCTGGCTTCACTGCCTGCAACGGCAATCGAGTTGCCGAGCCAGCCAGTGCTGACTCTCTCCGTCGCTCAGCAGGTACTCACCGCTGCACAAGACAAAGCGCAAACGTCCGGGTGGCCGTGCGTGATCGCAGTTGTCGATAGTGCTGGCTCGCCCATCGCTCTGGTACGCATGGATAACGCGGCTGTGCCGGCAGGCGTCGAACTTGCTCCAGGCAAGGCACGGACCGCAGCTCTTTTTCGTCGACCCAGCGGTGCATTAGAGGACGCAGTCAATGGTTCAAGACCGGCCGCCATTACCGCCCAGGGCTTCGTTCTGATGCGTGGTGGCCTTCCAATCGTCTTTAATGGTCACACTGTGGGAGCGATCGGGGTATCCGCAGACACGCCCCAACATGATGAAGAAATCGCTCAAGCCGGGTTAGCGGCTTTCAATAAAAAGCTCACACCGTGATGAATCATGCAGTTTCTGCACGGGAGAAAAGAGAGCCTTATCCACCACGTGAGGAATGTTCCCAATGACGATGCGTAACCGGAAACTTGCACAGACAGGAGAGGCGGGGGCTATCATTTTCGATCTGGATGGTACTCTTGTCGATTCAGTGAGCGATATGACAGCCGAAATAAACAAATTACTGGTCGAAAGAGAGCTTGAGCCTCTGCTCGTCAAAACTACTTCAAAATTTCTCGGTGACGGAATGAGGTCATTTGCCAGGCGAGCATTCAGCTTACGTGGCATGAATGACCGGGAAGACGCGCTGAATACCTTCGTCTCGCGCTACCGACGTTCGGCCCATTCGCTCACGACTCCTTATGAAGGTGTAAAGGAGACGCTTAGCGCCTTGCGCGAGAGGGGATGGCGGATATCCGTCTGTACAAATAAAGACGAATCGATTGCCACTGCTATTCTCAAAGAAACTGGCCTGTTGAAGTATATGGATGTTGTATGTGGTGGAGACACCGTCTCCTTTCAGAAACCTGACCCCAGACACCTACACGCAGTTGTAGCACGTGCCGATTACGGTAAGCTTCATAAGATAATGATCGGAGACAATAAGAATGATTTTGAGGCCGCCCAGGGATACGAAATGTCGTTTGCATTTGCCAATTGGGGTTATGGATCTCTGGTGGACGAGAGTGAAGCAGTCATTCTCAGAAAATTCATAGATATTCTCGACTTCGTGGATTTACCATCTTGATGAACCATCGTGTATTTGTTGACCACTTCAATGCCGGATGGCAGGGAAATCTGGACATAGGTTTCGCTATTTCCCGCAGCCTGTCACTTGCGGATAATTGCGGCAAACCAGCATGAGTTTATGTTTCGGTTCAAAACCTTTATCCAGCATGCATTGCTGAACTTTCGCGGCCTTAAGAATGGTCGGAACGAAAGGAACCGAGCCTAGCGGTTTCGGATATCCGCATTCATACATCATTTGTAACGCGAGCTTATCGTTCTCCACAGCGTGTGAAAAATGCAGTGAGGCGCCCGCTTTACGCCAGCTGATGAGCTGTGACTCATCCCGGCCTGAATCCGGTTTGATCGGGTGAAAACCCTTATCGGCGACAAAAGGTAGCGCTTCGAGCTGTCGCTGACTGAGCGGATGTCCCTGTTGTTTCTCGATGCAGGCAGGGGTGTTTTTGTAGTAATCGCAAATATGGAAATCGCCCTTATAGGTAAATCCTTTCCCCTCCATGCACTGGTAATACAGCACCGTTTCATTGTCGGTAAAAGAAGGTTCCGGCCCCGGAAGCGGGACGCCGCATTGCCCCATCGCAACCCGCGCGTCATCTATGGTGCTGCCAGGGCGCTGCCACTGCGTTAAATCAGGCGGGGGCGGACACCCGGTGAGCAGAAAAACCGAACCGATCAGTGCAGATGAAGAAACCAGAGAAGTGATGCGGGGCATAAAAATCCTTTTTAATAATAATGTTATAGAATTCTTTGACTCCCTTAATGCAGCGGGAGTGGCATGAGAAGGATAACTTTAGTTCAGTTTCAGGAAACAGAAGCGTTTATATGTCCTGAAGTAAGGAGAAGACAGATGACCGTTGTTTTGGATGAAGGCACGCCAGCGGCTGAAACTCTGGCGTGACACTGCGCGGAACTAAGAAGCACAGCCCTCTGGCTTAAATACCCGTGTTATGGACGCCGGATTATTGGCCAGTTTATTGGCCGGTCTGCGCGGACGGGCAACGAGTTCTCCGCCACAGTTGGGGCATATCCCGTGAAGTTTGTCTTCGGCACAGGTTACACAGAATGTGCATTCAAACGAGCAAATTCTGGCATCAGCAGCAGGGGGGAGATCGGTATTGCAACACTCGCAGTTGGGTCTCAGTTCCAGCATAGAATTTATCCTTCAACAGTATGACTTCAGGGATAACCATCAGACGTTCGCCGGTCTGTTTCGTCATAAACATATCCTGAAACAGGTGTTTGGGAAAGATCCGGCGCAAGGACTGACCGGAATAACAAAACATCTGCGGCAATCGCTGGAATGCGTATCAGAACCCGTTGATTTAAGCAGAGCGCCTGTGAGGGCGCTCCGGGTTGAGCTGTTTACTCTATCGACAACCGGTAAACCCGCAGGCGATACCCGTCAGGATCCAACGCGAGAAAGGTATAGCCGAAATCCATCTCAACAGGTTCCTGCATTATCTCAATTCCCTTATCGCGCCAGAGAGAGCAGAGAGCATCGACCTGTTCATTGCTGTCAGCAGAAAAGACGATCTCACCATTTCCGGCATAACCTTCAGCGGCGGGTTCGACAGTATGCTTTGACCAAAGGCCCAGCCTCATCCCTGAGGGTAGAACAAACATGGCGAAAGTGGCTGAAACCTCAACGGGTTGTTTTTCCAGAAGTTCTTCATAGAATCTGGCGCTGACCTGCGGATTGTTGACGTACAAAATAACAAAGTTTGAATCAATCATTAGTGGCTCCTCAGGAATGAAAAGACATCCGGTTTGATGTCTGTTACTGAGTATCTTAGTGGCCACCACTGCCAGTTTCTGTCAGGAGTGATTCGGGTTACTGAGGTGAGATTTGTTCCTTATCCTGCCACTCTTTCAGCAATCTCTGACGCCGCCTTGGGTAGCGCTCATCCGTTCGTTTGAGAGACATAATGCAGTCGGTGCGGAAATGACGAAAGCTCTGACGCGACTCGCACCATGCGATCAGTATCTGAACCTGATCGAAATAACCGAGGGCAAATGGCCAGATCACCCGGGAGGAACTTTCATTTTTCAGGCTGCGATAAACAATTTCAATTTTACGTTCGTCTTTAATTGCCTGACGGATTTGCGGCAACAAGGCTGCGTCTGCGCCAGAATTGTCTGCTGGGCCGATGAGTAAGGTTGTCGATTCCAAAGACATGCGCAGATCTTCGGGCAGCACCGCTGCAATTTTGGCAAGCGCGTTTTTTGCTGCCGCGCTCAGTTGCCCGTCGCTACGTCTGGATACCCAGCGGGAACCCAACACCAGTGCCTGGATTTCATCCTCGGAAAACATCAGAGGAGGAAGCATGAAACCGGGACGCAAAATATATCCCAGCCCCGGCTCGCCCTGAATATCGGCTCCCTGCTCCTGCAATGTTGCGATATCCCGGTAGAGCGTTCTGACGCTGATATTGAGTTCCGCAGCCAGCGTTAACCCGGTCACCGGAAACCGGTGGCGGCGGAGGATCTGAATTAAATCAAGCAAACGCTGGGAACGGGACACGGTGTTACTCTCTTAGGTATCGGTTATCTATTATTTCCATTATTTCTCCGCCTGCAAGTGACCGCGCTGACCTCGCAAGCGGCTCAGGCTGATCAGCATCGCCAGCACCGTCGCCATCACCGCGACCCACAAACTGACCTTCACCGCCTGCGCTTCGTGTAACACCGTGCTGGCAGAATAAAGTGTCAGGATAATGCCGACGCACGCCGTTCCCAGACACTGTCCGAAGGTGCGCATGATCGCCAGCACGCCGGAGGCATAGCCGCTGTTTTCCCGTGAAGCGTTGGAGAGCATTTCACGGTTGTTCGGACTCTGGAAACAGCCGAAGCCCAGTCCGCAGATAAAGCTTCTCAGGCCGATATCCCAGACCTGGGGTTGCGCAGGAAGTTGCGCGAGTAACAGTAATCCCACCGCAAATACCGCCAGACCCACAGTAGAAATAATGGCGGCCGGATAACGGTCGGCAAGGCGTCCTGCATGCGGTGCCGCCAGAATAATCCCCAGCGGCCAGGGCGTGAAAAGTAATGCGGAAACAAAGGCGCTGTAACCGTAAACGCTCTGAAACAGGAACGGCAGCGCGACAAAGGTGATGCCCTGGCTGACGAATGAGGCCAGCGAGGTGAAGGCCGCCAGCGTGAACCGGGTGGAGGCAAACATGCCGAGCGGCAGCAGCGGTTTTGGCGCCCGACGCTGACGCCAGACAAAGGCCACGCCTGCAATTATCGCCGTCAGGCCATAGGTTATGGCGGTGGCAAGTTTGTCATTTCCCGGATGCGCAAAGGATTCTGCCGCCATAATCAGCGCGCCCAGTGCGACTGCCGATAAAATCGCCCCGGCAGTATCAAACGGCTGGCGCGTACTGGCGGGGTTTGATGGCACCACGCGCAGCGTAAGAATGACCGCAATAATGCCGAGCGGAATATTGATCGCGAACAGCCACTGCCAGCTCATCGCCGATAATATTGTCCCGCCCAGCACCGGCGCGACAGCGGTGCTGGTGGCGATCATCAGAGCATTCAGCCCCAGTATTCGCCCGAGAAGGCGGTTGGGGAAAACGGAGCGCAATATCGCCGGGCCAATACTCAGCGTGGCTGCTGCGCCAATTCCCTGAAGCACCCGCATGATAATTAACATGTTGAGCGACGATGCCAACGCACAACCCAAAGAGGCAAGGGTGAACACCGTCAGTCCGGCGGCAAACAGCGGACGGAAACCGATGTGGCTGGCCAGCGCGGCGAAGATTGCCAGTGTCATGGACGCCGACAGCAGATAACCGTTCGACACCCAGACCGCTGCACCTGCCGAGATATCCAGTGCATGTGCAATCTGTGGCAGGGCGATGTTGACCATCGAACCGTCGAATACCGCCATCGTTGCCATGATCATCACGGCGGCCATGGCAAATCCCCGTTCACGGCCGGGTAATCCTTCATCGCCTGGTTTGTCGGAAAATAATTCCATAACGCATTCGCCTTATTGATATTGAGTCAGGTAACTATACCGGCAGGTAATATAGTGCGGAAGACGCAGCATCTGCACTTAATACCTGCACCAAACGCCTTCTCTCATTATTGCCGTTGCGTTACTCTGTTCAGATGACTGAACCCGATCTGAACTTACTTATTGCACTTGATGTGCTGCTGGCTGAAGCAAGTGTAGCCGCTGCTGCCCGACGTCTGGGATTAAGCGCCTCTGCCATGAGCCGTACACTGGGTCGCCTGCGCGAAACCACCGGCGATCCGCTGCTGGTGCGCGCCGGACGAAATATGGTGCTGACGCCTTATGCCGAAGAAATCCGCCAGCGCACCCGGAATGTGGCGTTTGAGGCGCGCGCCCTGTTGCGGCCTTCATCAGCAGATTTCAATTTAGCCAGACTTGAGCGTACTTTCCTGATCCGTTCCAACGATGGTTTTGTGGTGGCATTTGGCGCGGCGATGATTGCCGCCGCTGCGCAGGTGGCCCCGTCCGTATGTTTGCGATTTATGCCAAAACCGGAAAAAACCTCAAATGCCTTGCGGGAAGGGCGGGTGGATCTTGAGATTGGTGTTTTAGGCGAAATGGGACCGGAAATTCGTTTGCAAACTTTGTTCCGCGACAGGTTTATGGGCGTGGTGAGAAAAGGTCATCCGCTGGCGCTTAAGAAAACGATTACCGCGCACGAATACGTGTCGTTCGGGCATGTTGTCGTTTCACGTCGCAACAACACTTACGGACCTGTGGATGACGCGCTGGCCGAAGTCGGGCTGAAAAGGAAAATTGCCGCCGTCGTGCCGGGTTTTTCCGCCGCCCTGGCGATTGCGCAAAACTCCGATCTGGTGGCGCTGATCCCCGCGTCATTCCTGATTGCTGAGCCAGACCGGTTATATGCTTTCGAACTGCCGCTGGAAACCCGTGAAATCACGATTTCCCAGATGTGGCATCCGCGTTCAGAAGTGGACCCTGCGCACCGCTGGCTGCGGCAACTGGTGTTGGGTGTGTGTCGGGATAAGGTGCCGCTGTAACGCGTTACTCTACCTCCAGATAATGCCTGAGGGTCATCCGCAGGTCAGGCGTTAATTCTTTGATGTTATTCAGCATCCAGCGCAGGTACATCGGGTCGTCTTCGGCGATTTCAGCAATTTTTCTGCCGCGATATTTCCCAAACATCATGGTGCTGACCAGCGCAGGGCGGCCGGTAATGGTCACCATTTCTTCCGGTGTCCAGCCTGATTCATCCATGATGCGGATAAGTAACGCGGCGGTGATATAGCAGTCAAACAGTGCGCGGTGATGATGCAGATCCGCAGGCGTTGCCACGTCCAGCTTGAGGGATTTGTAGAGCGCCATGTTGCTGTATTTGATCCCCGGCCATAAACGGCGGGAAAGTTTCACGGTGCAAATCCAGTCACCCGGCATATCGGGTAGCATGCGCTGGTCAAAGCTGGCGTTATGGGCCACATAATATTGGCTGCCGTGATAACGTGGAATGATCTCTTCAATCCACGGTTTGTCGGCCACCATGGCCTCGGTAATTTTGTGGATGGCCATTGCCTGATGGCTTATCGGCCGGTCGGGGCGCACCAGATCACTCATCGGGTTGACGATTTTCCCGTCTTCAATGTCGACCGAAGCCACTTCAACCACGCCGCCTTGTAATCCACAAGTTTCCGTATCAATAACGCGCAACATATTCCACTCCGACTGGTCAGCAAACACCTTCTAAAAACGTTAGCCTAACGGATTGACTTCCTCGTGCCCACTTTTCTCATCACAAAGTAAAGGCCGCAATATCCCCCTACATCCCATCCGTCTATTTCCTGTACAGATCACACTTCCCCTCACTTTCGTGAAAATGCTCACATTCCGTCGTGCAGATGCCCAAATTTACCGGCAAATTTTCGGCTTTTAGCCGTGGAAATGCGTCACCAAACTGGCTAAGTTCAATAATGAAACGCTATTTTATTATTGTTGGATTGCGGTTTTAAAGAAGTGTGAGTGTGCTCACACTGCTGAATGGACGCGCAATGATGAAGCGCTCTGAAGAGCGTTAACTCTCTCAGTAATGGCAGGTATCGCTGTGAAAATAAGTTCTGTTGAAGTCTCTGTTTTTACTTATCCGACCCGTCGCGTTTCTGACAGCGCGGGTCATTCTCATCCGGGTGAAGAAAGTCAGGCGAAAATGGCCATGTTAACGATCACCACTGACGAAGGTGATTGCGGATATTCGTTCGCACCGCCGGAAGTGGTGCGTCCGCATCTGGTGAACGCATTTTTCAGGAAAGTGCTGATAGGCCAGAACCCGTTCGACCGCGAACGCCTCTGGCAGGATCTGGTTCACTGGCAACGTGGCAGTGCGCATCAGCTGACCGAGCGGGCACTGTCGTTTATCGAGCAGGCATTGTGGGATCTGATTGGCCGCAAACTGAATATGCCGGTGCACAAACTGCTGGGCGGATTCCGTGAAAAAGTCCCGGCTTACGGCAGCACCATGTGTGGCGATGAACTGAAGGGCGGGCTGTCGACGCCGGACGAATTCGGGCAGTTTGCCGAAAAACTGGTGGCCCGCGGTTATCAGGCTATCAAGCTGCACACCTGGATGCCGCCGGTGGCATTTGCGCCGGATCCGAAAATGGACATCAAAGCCTGTGCCGCCGTGCGTGAAGCGGTCGGGCCGGATATCGAACTGATGCTCGACGGCTATCACTGGTACAGCCGCAGTCAGGCGCTGACCATCGGTAAGGCGCTGGAAAAACTCAACTTCGCCTGGTTCGAGGAACCGATGGAAGAAGAGAGCATGGCTTCTTATGCCTGGCTGGCGGAAAACCTGTCTATCGACGTGATCGGGCCGGAAAGTCTGGGTGGCAAGCACCACAGCCGTGCGGACTGGGTGAAGGCCGGCGCCTGCGACATTTTACGCGCCGGTGCCAACGGCGTCGGCGGCATCTCGCCGTGCATGAAAGTCGCCAGTCTGGCGGAAGCTTTTGGGATGGACTGCGAAGTGCACGGCAACGGCGCGGCGAGTCTGGCGGTGGTCGGCGCCATCCGCAACTGTCGCTGGTACGAACGCGGCCTGCTGCATCCGTTCCTGGAATACGACGAACCTGCTGCATACCTGAACAGCATTGTTGACCCGATGGATGAACACGGCTTTGTTCATCTTTCTGACCGCCCCGGCCTCGGAGAGGACATTAATTTTGATTACATAGAAACCCATACCGTCAGCCGCGACTGACCTGCGGGCAGAAAAAAATAATAAACCTCTGACTCTACCCGGAAGGTACATCATGAACTCTGGCAAACCGTGGGGCGCATGGCTTTTCGCGCTCCTGCTGATGACGGCTGGCTGGACGGCGCAGGCAAAAACGCCGCCCGACCAGCTGATCATCGGCATGAACATGAATAACCTGTTAACACTCGATCCGGCAGCGATGACCGGCAATGATATTGTCGGCATCGTGGTCAACCTTTATGACCCGCTGATTGAGCTTGATCCGCAACAACTCACCAACGTGCGCCCGGCGCTGGCGACCTCGTGGGAGGTCAACGACGCCCGCAACCTCATCACGTTTCATCTGCGCGAAGGCGTGAAATTCCACTCCGGCAATCCGGTCACCGCGGATGATGTGGTGTGGTCGATGCGCCGCATTCTGCATCTCAATCTGGCACAGGCCTCGGTGTGGAAATCCTACGGATTCAGCAAAAAGAATGTCGATGAGATGGTGCGTTCGCCGTCTCCCGGTATCGTCGAAATTCAGTTACCCAAACCCAATGACCCGAAACTGGTGATCTACTCGCTGGCCGCGCTCGGCAGCGTGGTGGCGCTGGACAGCAAAACCGTGCAGACCCATGAAGTGAATGGCGACTGGGGTAACCGCTGGCTGACCACCAACGAAGCCGGTTCCGGGCCATTTCGTCTCGACAGCTGGCAGGCGAAAGATGTGCTGAACATGAGTCGCAATCCGCAGTACTGGCGCGGTGATCCGCGCCAAAATCGTTACCGGGACCGGCAACCAGATTTACGGCGCGATGCGTGAACGCAAGTTCGACATGCTGGTCGGGCGCGGCGGCAGCGGCGTGGAACCGCATCCGCATTCCAGCCTGCGCGCGCTGGTCTACAACCCGGATAACAACGATGCGGCACGGTTGACCAATTTTCAGGGCTGGCGCACCGGTTTCTATGACAAACAGCTGAATGCGGATATCGATCAGGCGCTGCTTGAACGTGACCCCGAGAAACAGAAACAGGATTACTTCGCCATTCAGCAACGCTACGACGCGCTGATCCCGGCGCTGGTGCCGCTCTCGCAAATGGTTGATTCCATTGTGGTGCGCAGGGACGTCAAAAACTACCTGCCGCATCCTTCTGCCACCACGTTCCTGCGTGACGTCTGGAAAGATGAACCTGCTGACGTGCAGCCAACCGGAGGTAAAGGGTTATGACCATGCAAATTCCGGCTCCTGCTTCAAAGCAAACGGCGCGGATGTCACTCCCCGCCGGGCGCATCGGCAAACGTCTGGTGCAGGTGGCGGTCACACTGTTCGGACTGCTGCTGCTGACGTTTTTTATCGGCCGCGTGATGCCGGTGGATCCGGTGCTGGCGATTGTCGGACCGGACGCCGACCACAGCACCTATGAGCAGGTTTACCATCAGCTCGGCTTTGATAAACCGCTGTGGACGCAGTTCGGTATTTACCTTTCCGGGCTGGCGCATGGCGATTTGGGCAATGCGCTGCTGACCGGTAAACCGGTGACGCAGGACATTCTGCGCGTGTTCCCGGCCACCATGGAACTGGCGACGCTGGCGATCATTCTCGGTGCGGGCGTCGGCATTCCGCTCGGTGTGCTGGCGGCGGCAAAACGCAACAGCATCGCGGATTATGTGGTGCGCATCATCAGCCTGGCTGGTTATTCCACCCCGATATTCTGGGTCGGCATGATGGGCTTGCTGGTGTTTTACGCCTGGCTGGGCTGGGTCGGCGGTGCCGGGCGGCTGGATTTCAGCCTCGACGGACAGGTTACCCGCCACAGCGGATTTATGCTGATCGACGCACTGATCGCAGGCAACTGGGAAGTGTTTCGCAACGCGCTTAATCATCTGATTTTACCCGCGTCACTGCTCGGTTTTCACTCGCTGGCCTACATCAGCCGCATGACCCGCAGTTTTATGCTGGCGCAGCTTTCGCAGGAATTTATCATCACCGCCCGCGTGAAAGGGCTGAGCGAATGGCATGTGCTGTGGAATCACGCGTTCCGCAACATTCTGGTTCAGTTGCTGACTGTGGTGGCGCTGGCATACGGCTCGCTGCTGGAAGGCGCGGTGCTGATCGAAACCGTGTTTTCCTGGCCGGGCTTCGGTTCGTATCTCACCAGCAGCCTGATGCTGGGCGATATGAATGCGGTGATGGGCTGCGTGCTGGTGGTGGGTATGATTTTCGTGGTGCTGAATTTGCTCTCTGACCTGCTGTATCAGGTCTTTGACCCGAGGACAAAAGTATGACGATTTCCCTTGATTCCGTCACGCTCAGCGCGGGCGACGAAAAACGTCAGCGCGTGAAAAGGGCGTTTGGCCGGGCGGGCCATTTTCTGTGGCAGATGGCGTGTAATCCGCTGACCGCCATCGGTGGCGCGATTGTTCTGGTGCTGATGATTGTGGCGGTTTTTGCGCCGTGGATCGCACCGTTTCATCCGCTGGTGCAGGATTTAAACAATGCGCTCAGCCCGCCGTCGGCGGCGCACTGGTTCGGCACTGACGAGTTTGGCCGCGATATCTTCAGCCGTCTGGTGTATGGCTCGCGTATCACGCTGTACATCGTGTTGCTGGTGTCAGTTACCGTCGGGCCGCTCGGTTTGCTGCTTGGCGTTACCGCCGGTTATTTCGGCGGGAAAACCGACATGGTGCTGATGCGCGTCACTGACATCTTCATCTCGTTCCCGAGTCTGGTGCTGGCGCTGGCATTTGTCGCGGCACTCGGGCCGGGGCTGGAACATGTGGTGATCGCCATTACGCTCACCGCCTGGCCGCCGATTGCGCGTCTGGCGCGGGCCGAAACGCTCTCGCTGCGACAGGCTGATTTTATCTCGGCGGTGCGTTTGCAGGGCGCGAGTCCGCTGCGGGTGTTGTGGCGTCACATTGTGCCGCTGTGCCTGCCGTCGGTGATTATCCGTATCACCATGAATATGGCCGGTATCATTCTGACTGCCGCCGGTCTGGGCTTTCTCGGGCTTGGCGCCCAGCCGCCGGATCCGGAATGGGGCGCAATGATTTCCAGCGGCCGTACGTACATGATGGAGTGCTGGTGGGTGGCAACAATCCCCGGTCTGGCGATCCTGATTAACAGCCTGGCGTTCAACTTCTTAGGAGATGGCCTTCGTGACATTCTCGATCCCCGAAATGACTGACGCTCCGGCGTTACTCGATGTGCAGGATTTGCACGTCAGCTTTGTGAATGGCCGTCAGGTCACGCAGGCAGTACGCGGCGTGTCTTTCCAGCTCGGGCGCGAAAAACTGGCGATAGTCGGTGAATCCGGCTCGGGTAAATCCACCGTAGGTCGCGCGTTATTGCATCTGCATCCTTCAAAAGCGCAGATCACCGCCAGCAAAATGCAGTTCGCCGATGTCGATTTGCTGCGTGCCAGTCCGAAGCAAATGCGTCAGGTGCGCGGTAAGCGGATTTCAATGATTATGCAGGACCCGAAATATTCGCTGAATCCGGTGCTGTGCGTCGGCGATCAGATTGCTGAGGCATGGCGTTCACACCACAAATGTTCCTATAACGATGCCAAAAGCAAAGTGCTGAACATGCTCGACGTGGTGCGTATCCGCGAACCTGAACGTGTATACGGCCTGTATCCGCACGAGATTTCCGGCGGACAGGGGCAGCGCATCATGATCGCGATGATGCTGATCACTGACCCGGAAATGGTGATTGCCGATGAGCCGACCTCGGCGCTCGATGTGTCGGTGCGTTTACAGGTGCTGGCGCTGCTTGATGACCTGGTGAAAACGCGCGGTCTGGGGCTGATATTTATCAGTCACGACATCAATCTGGTGCGCAGTTTCTGCGACCGCGTGCTGGTGATGTACGCCGGGCGCATTGTCGAATCCATTGCCGCAACCGATCTGGATAACGCGCAGCATCCGTACACCCGTGGTCTGCTGAACGCGCTGCCGGACATGGATAACCGCCGTTATCCGCTGCCGGTGATGCAGCGTCAGGCCAGCTGGCTGACCGATTAAGGAGCACGTATGCCACAGAAAACGATGATAGACGTGCGCAACCTGAACCTGAGTTTCGGTGAGGGCGCGAAGACCACGCAGGTGCTGACCGATGTCAATATTGCCGTGCGTGAAGGCGAGATTTTCGGGCTGGTGGGCGAATCCGGGTCCGGTAAAACCACGGTGCTGAAATGTCTGGCGGGATTGTTTACTCACTGGCAGGGTGAGCTGGAAATCGACGGCCAGCAGCTTGAGCACCGCATTGGCCGCGAGCGTTGCAGACTGGTGCAGATGGTGTTTCAGGATCCGTATGGTTCACTTCATCCGCGCCACACCATTGGTGATATTCTGGAAGAACCGTTGCAAATCCACCGTATCGACCAGCGGGAGCAGCGGATTAACACCATTCTGGAAAAAGTGGGTCTGAACCGCGCATTTCGCAGCCGCTATCCGCACCAGCTTTCCGGCGGTCAGCGTCAGCGTGTGGCGATTGCGCGGGCGCTGATCCTTAAACCACGTGTTCTGCTGCTCGATGAACCCACGTCTGCGCTGGATGTTTCCGTGCAGGCGGAAATCCTTAATTTGCTGTTCGATCTTCAAAAAGAGGAAGGGTTGACATATCTGATGGTGACACACGATCTGGGGGTTATCGCCCATCTTTGCCAGCGTGTTGCAGTAATGAAATACGGCAAAATCCTCGAAACGCTGGACACTGATGCCTTGCTGCGCGGCGATATCCGGGATGACTACACCCGTGTGCTGGTCGATGCCAGCCGTGACTACAGCCGGGAAATGGCGGCAAAAGTGATGCTATAGGAAGGAGAAAAGGCCACTGTAGCGGCAGTGATGCAGCGGCCTTTTTACCTCTTATCCCTGATCCTGCCCAGTTTCATCGTCACCTGTTCCGGCATTTTATCCAGATTATCTTCCCGCAATCCCAGCACCACGTTGTAACCCGCGAACAGAGTGCGATCGCCCAGACGCGGCAGCGGTGCGCATCTTTCCCCGTGCGGGTAAACGCTATCTCATAGCGCAGAATATCGCTGATAGCCTCGCTGCCGCTGAACCTGAGCACCGAAATATCGATGCCGGGCTGCTGAGATTCAAGTCTTTTAAGACGTAGCTGATAATGGTTGTGGACCGGTAATTTACTGCCTGCAAGAATATATTCCTGAATGCTCATTTTTAATTCCCTTTGACACAACGCAGCATGTGGCTGGTTAATCGACACCCTGTTTACTGGTTATGAAATGAATCCATTGTGTTTCGTTAACATAATGCCAGATAAATGCCGGCGAAGCGGCTCAGAATTGAACGGTAGTGTATGAGTGTATGAGTGTATGAGTGGATTGAGGGATGTCGTTCAGGGTTGACAGAATGGCGGAAGCTGTTTAATTTCGTTGATACTATCAATTAACAGAGTTAAAGATGACGGCCATTCATTCGATCCGCACCGAGCTGCGTTACCTTGTCAGGGAGCTCGGGTTGCTGGATAAAAACTGTTTTCGCTCGGGTTTATCTCTTACGCAGGCGCATCTGCTGACCTATCTTTCAAAGAACGGCGTGACGTCTTTTGCTGAGTTATGCCTGCAACTGAGCATGGATAAGGCCTCGCTAAGCCGTACGCTGAACGTGCTGGCCGGAAAAAATTATGTTGAACCGGTCACCGGAGTGAGAGACAAGCGGCAAAAAAGTTTTCAGCTGACGACGGCAGGTGCGCAGTGTTTAGCCGCGGCTGATGCTTCGGCGGATAATGAATTTTCATTTGTTCAAAATGCAATGGAATTACAGCAAGCGCAGGAAATAATTAATGGGTTACGTGCGTTGAGAATAAATACTTTCCGGCGGAATGCCGCACGTCATCCGCAAAGAATACAAATTGAAATTATGCGCAGTAATTACCTTCCCGAAGTGACAAAACTCTTGATGGAGACTTTTTCGCAGGAACAGAATATTCCGCAGGCGCTTATTCTGTTACCCGCAGAGCTTAAAACTAAATGCTGGATAGTTCGCTCGGGAGAATATGTTCTGGGCACTGTCGCCTGCTGGCAGGAAAATAACGAATGGCACTGGGGAAGATTTGCCGTTAATCCTTGTTATCGCGGGATGGGCATCGGCAGGCAACTGGCGCGGGTTTCCCTGACGGAGATGCTTGAAGAAACAGATAACGTGATAATGGAGGCGCGGGATTCCACGGTCAGGATCATCAGCGAGCTGGGCGGAAAAATCACCGGGCCCACCCGTGATTTCTACGGCATGCCCATCACGCCGATGCATCTGAAAAAAGAAGATTTTGAGCACGTAACAGAACAGCGAAAAAATACACGCCTGACCGGAGATTGACAGTGAGGCGACATTGAGTCTGGCCGGTCATCAGGGCGGCAGTGCCGTCAGATTGGCGCGAAAATAATGATTCAGGTAACAGTTCAGCCAGCCCTGACGGTTTTTTTCCAGCGCAAACTGCTCATCGTCACCGCCATCACGGACAGCAGCGCCAGCGCACCGGCAGGCGCGAGCACACTCCACGGGGCGCGTTCAATATAGGGCATCCCTTCCGCCAGCACGCGTCCCCATTCCGGGGCGGGCGGGGATGCGCCAAGCCCGAGAAAACCTAATGACGCCAGCGCCAGCGCGATGCCCGGTAAACGCAGCAGGGCGTGGCGCAACAGCGGACCCGCGAGCGCAGGAAACACATAAAATACATTACGGCGCAATGCGCCCACGCCAATGACCGCAAGCATCTGCATGTATGGCCTTGCGCGGATTTCGGCCACCAGCGCGGCGGTATGTGCTGCCAGCGGCGCCCAGCTGACGGCGGTGACGGCAATCGCCGCGCCGGTGGCGGTTGGGCCATTGATGGCAGCGATCACCAGCCCGGCAATGACCGGCGGCAGTGCGTTAGTGACTTCAATCGGGCCGGTCATAGCACGGGGAAAAGCACCGGTAATCACGCCTGCGAGCAGGCAAATCAGTGAAACACTCAGCGCCTGCAAACAGGTGCTGAATGTGCCACGCGCCACGCGGGCGAGAAGGTCACGGCCCATCGCGTCAGCGCCAAACGGCAAAGCGAAAGAGGGGGATTGCAGGCGCAAATACTCTGATGTCAGCGGGTCGCGCGGCAAACCGGTGAGAACCATAACGACCAGAACGCTCAGACAAAGCCACGGCAGCCATGCCCGCTGTTTTTCAGGCGTGGCATCGGGTTGCGGAACCGGCACCGCACCCAATGACAACGCACGGCCCAGTAATATCCGCCGCATGCCGCCCGTCAGCATGCCGATGGCGGAGGCCAGCAGCAGCAGGATCAGCACGCCGGTTTGTAACGCCGGTAAATCTCCCGCTGCCGCCGCGCCCAGCGTAGCGCGCCCCAGGCCGGGGATGGCGAAGACTTTTTCCACCGCGATTGCACCGCCGGTCAGCGACACCAGCACCAGTCCGGTTAACGGCATTACCCCGGGCAATGCGCGCCGGATGATGGCCAGTGCGGTATGGCGGCGCGAAATGCCCAGCACGCTCCAGGTGGTCAGCCAGCTTTCATTAAAGACACCGCTGAGGGCATCGGAATACAGCCGCCCGAGATAGCCACCCGCCGGAATGCCCAGCGCCAGCGCAGGCAGCACAGCGTAATACCAGCCGGACCAGCCATAAGGCGGGAAAAAGTTCAGCCAGACAGCGCCGGTAATCAGCAGCACCGACGCCAGTAAAAACTCGGGCAGCGCGGTCAGCAGTGCGGCCAGAAAACCGGCCGGGCGTGCCGTGCCGCCCTGCAAGCCACGAATCATCGTGCCCGCGCATAACAGCAGTGCAATCAGAAACGCCACGCCAGCGGAAACCGCCATCAGCGTCAGTGAAACGCCGGTGGCCCGCAACATGCCGGGTAAAACCGGCATGCCGGATACCCAGGAAATTCCCGCGTCACCCCGCAACAAACCGGCCAGCCAGTGCGTCAGTGCATGCCACGGCCCCTGATCTAACCCCAGCGTCAGGCGGATCGCATTGAGTGTTTCTGCCGTGGCTTCCTGCTCACCGGATCTTGCGCGCAGCAAGGTCAGTGCCGGATCACTGCCCGACAGCCACGGCAACAGGCCGATCAATACCACGATGGCGGCCAGCGTCAGCAAGCGCGAAATCAGCGGTATCCACGCGCCGCCGGTCTGGCTCATGCGAACACGACTGACGGCCATGCAGGTGCGGCAATACAGAGATTCACTCATCAGTCGGCCTGAACCGCACGTTGTGTCGCGGCATTGATTAATGTGCGTTCACGCGGGTCGCGCACCGCGTCACGAATATCCGCTGCTTCGCCCTGAATCACCCGTTCATGCAACATTGGAATGGCGGCATCCGTGGCGAGGATCAGGTTTTCAGCCTGCATGATCGCCTGACGGCGTTCAGCGCCCGCTGGAATAACGGCAGCCTTTTGCAGCGCCTGATCGATGTCAGGGCGGCAAAGCTGCGCAATGTTAAACGACCCTTTGCAGGCAAAATCGCTGTACATATAGGCCACCGGGTCGCCGGAATCCAGTACCGTCGCACGGGATAAAATAAAGGCATCGAACTTGCCTGCCAGCGCGTCAGATTCGATTTGTGAGTATTCGCGCACTACCTGTTTCACAGTAAAACCGGCGGCCTTCAGTTGTTGCGCAAGGTACACCGCCACCTCCGGCAGTTCAGCGCGGTCACTGAATGTCGCTAACGTGATGGTTTCACCGGCCGGTTTACGGGCAGCTACCGGATGGCTCACCGGCTGGCGCAGTTGTGCTGCCCAGGGGAGTGCCGGACCGAGCAGACCCTGCGCCACATCGGCGCGTTTTTCGTAGACATTATCCACCAGTTGCTGACGGTTAATCGCCTCGCGAACGGCGGCACGCAGCGCCGGATCCTGCATGACGCCGAGGCGCGTATTGAGATACAGCGTGTTGGTGCGCGGCATCGGCACCTCGTGGATTAAGTTCTGATCGAGCAGCGGGGCCTGAGACACGGGAATGGCTTCGACAATATCCGCTGTGCCGCTGCGTAATGCCGCGCCGCGTGCGGTGCCGTCCGGCACGAAACTGACATCAATGCCGCTGGCTTTGGCCTTTTCACCCCAGTAACCGGCGAAACGTTCCAGCCGGGCGCTGCTGGTGCCATTCACCTGCACCAGTTCAAACGGGCCGGAACCGGTATGGCGTGGATCGACCACGCCGCTGGCGCTGTAGGCTTTTTGTGAAAGAATCGCCAGTTGCGGGCTGGACAGACGCTGCGGCAGCAACGGATCCGGCAGTGCGGTGGTCACAATCACCGCCAGTGCGCCGTCAGCCACGGCGGTCAGTTGCACGCCATCCAGAATGCGCGGTTTCGGCGCGGCATGGGCGGCGACGGTCAGTGCATTCACCACTGTGGTGGCATCAAGCGGGCTGCCGTCGTGGAATTTCACACCGGCACGCAGCGCGAAACGCCAGCTGTTATTACCGATTTGCTGCCAGCGGATGGCCAGCGCCGGTTGCGCTTCGCCGAGCTTATCGAGCGTCACCAGCGTCTCTGCTGTACTCCAGCGTGAGAGTTTAAATGCATCGTCGCTGAGCGGCGTCAGACCGGAACGCGGCGGCTGTAACATCGCCAGCCGCAGGCGTTGATCCGCACTTTTTTCGGGGGTTTTATCGGCTTCACTGAAGCAACCGGTCAGTAAAAGGGCAGCAGAAAGCAGCCCTGCCAGCGGGCTTACACGTAACAGAGACATCAGAAGTTCCTTGTCAGATTGCAGGAGGGGGCAACTGGCGGCAGATTCGCCACATCGCCAGCGCGCTTAAAAAGGGAACGGCGGCCAGCGCCAGCCACGGAATCACTGCGCCCGGAGACGGTGTCAGGGCGTTATCGAGCAGGCCACCGAGCAGGAAATTGCCCGCGAGCACCGCAGCGCCGCCCATCGACGACAGCGCACCATAATGCGCACCGAGATTATGTTGCCCGGCAAAGCGCGGAATGAGATCCATCCCGACCGGCACAATCAGCATCTGGCCGACTGTCAGCAGGGTAATCAGTAATACGGAAGGCAGCAGCCGCAGCCAGCCTTCCGGCGGTATTGTCCAGGCGAAAAGCGCCACGGCGATAAACGCGGAAGACAGCAATCCGAAGCCCGCAGGTAAAATCCGCGCCGCGCCTACCCGGCGGGAAAAACGCGCCAGCGGCATTTGCAGAACGATCACCAGAACCGAGGCCAGCACGAACAGCGGCCCGAGGTCCTGCTCGCTGCCGCCCGAACGGCGCAGCTCCACCGGCAGCGCCAGATACAACTGGTTGTAGCTGAACAGATAAGCGCTGTAGGCAATAATAAAGGCCACAAAACGCGGCTGACGGAAGGTCTGCCACCACGGCACAATTTTCAGTTCAGCGGCGCGTTCCGGCGTGGCGGGCAGCGTGAAAAACAACACCAGCAACGCCATCAGAAACAGACCGGAACCGGCCAGCGCCACCGGCTGAAAACCGTAACCGGACAGCAGCGATCCGAGCAATGGCCCCAGCACCGCACCCAGTTCCGCGCAGACCGCCGAGAGCGCGAACCATTCTGCCCGGCTGCGTTTTCCGGCTTTCTCGCTGTGCGTTCCTGCCTGTGCCAGCAGCGCTTCGATCGAAGGGGAAAACAGTGCGCCGCCGATGCCGGTCAGACAGGCGCCGAGAATCACCGGTGCCAGTGTGTCGGAAAGCCCGAGCAGCAGAAAACCGGCGATACGCACCACGCAGCCCAGCAGAATGATGACCCGTGCGCCGTAGCGGTCAGACAGTGCCCCGCCGAGCAAAAACATGCCCTGTTGCGAGAATGTCCGCAAACCCAGCACCAGCCCGATCGCCCAGCCGGAAAGCAATAAATCGTCGCGCAGAAAAATCGCCAGGAACGGCACGACGGCATAAAAGCCAATGTTAAATACCAGATTGCTGGCGAGCAGCAGCGGTGGTTTTGGCGCAGAAGCGCGGGCAATGGAACGGGTCAGCATCCGGTTATCCGTTAACGGTCAAAGGTAAATGAGGAATGGCCTGCAGCAGTTGCCGGGTATGCGTATGGTCCGGGGCGCGCAAAATATCCTGTGTGGCGCGGTCTTCCACAATTTTGCCGCCGTGCATTACCAGCAACCGGTCGCATAGCCCGGCCACCATCGAGATATCGTGCGTGACCATCAGCAGACCCATGCCATTTTGCTGCGTCACCTGTTGCAGCAGTTGTTTGATCTGCCCGCGCAGGGGGAGATCCAGCCCGCTCACCGGCTCGTCGGCCACCAGAAATTGCGGGCGGATCGCCAGCGCACGGGCAATCGCCAGCCGCTGCGCCTGCCCGCCGGAGAGTCCGGCTGCCGTACGCCCTATCAACGTTTCGTTCAGGCAGACCTGCGCCATCACGTCAGTCACGCGCAGACGGATATTGCCGCTAAACCCGAGGCGTTTCAGCGGTTCGGCAATAATTTGATAAACGGTCTGAGCCGGTGGCAGCGAACCGGCCGGATCCTGCGGAATGTACTGCACGCGCTGCCGGTATGCGCGCAGAGACCGCGCAGAGCCGGGGCGAATTTTAACACCGGCGCAATATACTTCACCGCTGTCGGGAGATTCAAGCGCCAGCAAGATTTTCAGCAGGGAGGATTTTCCGCAGCCAGACGCGCCGACCAGCCCGAGCGTTTCGTGGCGGCCGATACGCAGCGACAGATGCTCAAAAAGCGCAGCGTGCTGCCTGCGCCAGCCGGAACGCGGCAGGGCGAGATGGCGGCTGACGTTATGCAGATGCAGAAACGGTTCGGTGGTCAGATGCAGTGAAGATTCCATCAGACAGCAACCCCGCGCAGCGACGCGGCATTCTGATGCAGCGCGGCGGCCTGTCTTGCAGCGTGAACCAGTTTTCTGGAATAAGGATGTTGCGGATGACGGAGTAACTGCGCCATACCGGCAGATTCCACCAGCACGCCGTTTTCCATTACCAGTGCGCGCTCGCATAGCTGCGCGGCGACGGCAATATCATGGGTGATAAACAGCAGCGCCCGGGGTGATTGCGGACGGGTGCAGGCCTTATGCATGACCTGTAAAACCTGTTGCTGAGTCAGCACGTCGAGCGCGGTGGTCGGTTCATCCGCCACCAGCAGCGAAGAAGAGGATTGCATCGCCAGCGCCAGGCACAAACGCTGGCGCTGGCCGCCGGAAAGCTCCGCCGGATAACGGGTGGAAAATTGCGCAATATCGCCCAGCCCGACGGCATCCAGCATCGTGCAGATTTCGTCTTCGCTGGCGGCGGGCAGGGCGAGACGTAGCTGTTTTCCGAGCGTCATCAGCGGGTTCAGTGCGGTGGAAGAATCCTGAAAAACCGTGGCGACGCGGCTGGCAGCACAACGTGAAACCGGATGTCTGCCGCGCACTTCGACGCTATTCACCCGAATACTGCCGCCGGGTATCGCGCCCGCAGGCGGCGTGCCGGTGATGGCTTTGGCAGTCAGTGATTTACCGGAGCCGGAAGCACCAAGCAGACAAACCCGTTCGCCCGCACTGACGCTGAAACTCAGTCCGCTGACGCGTTCTTCACCTGCGAGCCGCACTGTCAGCCCTTCCACCGCGAGAACCGGTTCAGTATTTTGCGTCCTGTTGTGTGTCATTCCCTAAACCTGTTCATCGCTGCGACTGTTTTGATATGTGATAACATAACAAAATGTGTCAATTTAATGCAAAAGGTTTTGTGATTTTCTCTGTGCTATTTGCCGGTGCAACTGTGTGCAGCACCCTTTCAGGCAGCGAAATGATGAGTTCGCCGCTGTCGTAGCCGGGACATGATGAAGCAAAGCTGGCAGGAACAATCAGATGACGCGAGATGAATTAACATCTCTCATCATCCTCATGTGACGACATTGAATATCTATTTGATCTGCGAGAAGTGCGGGGAACGCCAGTGCAATTTAGGGGTTAAAAAGCATTGTGGCTGTGCGATGGGTTGTTCATTCATCAGATTACTGATCATGCTGAAGCAGTGCATGGCCAGCTCCCCGCAGTCCTGAGCGACGGTATCAATTTTCACGGACAGCGAGTCGTAAAGATAGTGATCGTCAAAACTGCAAAGATGGATATCACTCTCAAGCAATTGATGCTGGCTCATATAGCGCAGAACCCCTTCCATCAAACCGCAGGAGGCCACGAAAAGCGCTTTGGGTGGACGCCCAAGCCGGGCACACAGTTGCGCAAACATTTCGTAGCCGGAGCTCGGGTGGTAGTTGCCGTACACAATCCAGTCGGGGTCGAGACTGACACCTGCCCGCTGCAGGCCAAGCTGATAGCCTGCGAGGCGATCGCGGGTCGGAGAAATTCGCGGCTGGCCGCCGATAAAATAAAACTCGTCCCGCTGAATTTTCGCTATCCGCGAAACCAGTTCTGCTGAAGATTCGATGGCTTCACAGACAACAATAGGGAGCTGCGTGTCCTGCATATGACGGTCAAACAAAACGACGGGGACTTGCTGGCTGATTTTTACGTATTCCGCATCGCTGAGCATGCTGGACGCCACAATCAGGCCATCGACCTGACGCTGGATGAGATTATTGACCACCATGGTTTCCTGGCTGGTATTTTCATCCGTACAGGCAATCAGCAGCTGCATGCCGTTCTCACGACACAGTGTTTCAAGTTCGTTAGAACAGGCAGCAAAACCGTAGTTGGTCATTTCCGGCACCACCAGTCCCAGGGTGAAACTGCGGCTGACATTCAGCGAGCGGGCGTGAATGCTCGGCTGATAATGATGTTCAGCCGCCACGGCGAGCACCCGATCCCGGGTAGGATCGGAGATACGAAACTTCTTGCTGTGCCCGTTGAGTACCTGGCTGGCAGTCGATTTCGATACGCCAGCCAGTTCGGCTATGCCACTGATAGTGATGCGTTTGGTCTTTTTCACTGCGCCATATTCTGTTGTCCGGAAAGACATTTATTCTATCACGCATTCCGCCAACGACCAGTGGCGCAGCGTAATCTGATGAGAACCCTGCAAGTTCAATTGTGCTGGTAAAACAGGGAAATAGCGTGCGGACATCACCGCTTCTCCGTCATTAATGAAAATTTCAAGGCTTGATGCATCGCTTAACACCGTCAGCTTACGTAACTGCCCCTGCCAGACACGATGTTCAGGCTCACCCGTACGCCGGTTTTTACGGCTTAAACGCAGCCATTCTCCGTCAAAGCTGAGGGTGATATCGCCACCAAAATCGGCGATGAAGGGGTGCTCAGTGACAATCTCTGTCTCGGCGTGGGTGATGTCCAGAGGCAGGCAATTGTCCGCAATCCCTTGCCATGTCTGCTCGTCACGACGAAGTTGTTGCAGTTCACGGGCCGGTTTCTGGATGATTTTTCCCGCGACCAGTGTCAGTTCGCGCGGGCAGGTCAGGGTATGCAGCCAGCCGTTTTGTATCGTTGGCTGGAAAAATTCATCGCCGTCCGGGATCCCCATCCACCCAATCAGCAGGCGTCGCCCGTCATCCGTCTGCGTGGTTTGCGGTGCATAAAATTCGAACCCCAGATCCAGCTCAGCGAAATCGCCGTGCGTAAACGTGGCATTGGCGTAATCCAGTTGCCCGACAAAATAACCCGACTGGAAGGTATTCAGATAACGGTCAGATTCCGCCGCTAAACCTTGCGGGCAGCAAATCAGAATGTCGTTTTCGGCCAGCCGGAATAAGTCCGGGCACTCCCACATGTAACCGAACTCACCCAGCCCGTGTAAACCTGAACCGGCAATTTCGCCGAGCAGATCCCACGCGGATAAATCGTCAGATCGCAGCAATAACACTTTGCCCTGAAGGCTGAGATCCTGAGCGCCCAGCACCATGTACCAGTGTTTGTCATGCCACCCGACTTTCGGATCACGCACATGTCCGGTATAGCCTTGCGGCAGGTTGAATACCGGCCCGGTTTTATCAAACTCACCCTCAGCATTTTCGCGCGCCAGACACTGAAACGCCGTGCGGCTGCCATCGGGATATTTCACGTTGCCGGTGTAAATCAGCGTCAGCTGGCCGTTGTCTGTTACGGCTGAGCCGGAATAACAGCCGTGGGTTTCGTATTCTTCTGACGGCGCCAGCGCCAGTGGTTCATGCTGCCAGTGAAGTAAATCTGCTGAACTCCAGTGCCCCCAGAACTTGGCACCGTGCGCGCAGGCCAGCGGGTTCCATTGATAGAACAAATGGAATCGACCGTTATGCTGGATAAAGCCATTAGGGTCATTGAGCAGCCCGACCGGCGGCGCGAGATGCCAGCCGGGACGGTACGGATCTGCCGCCGCTCTGACCTGACCGGCCACCACACTGCGCAGCGCTTTTTTCAGCAAACTGACTTCTGTCATTTTTCACTCTCCGTGTTGTATTTCAGCAGCAATGACAACAGGAATGCGCTGCCGAAGGCAATCACCAGACCAATCAGGTAGCTGAGAATCGAACTGGACTGCACGATGGCCAGCCCCGGAATACCGGTCAGGCCAACCGCCGTCATATTGACGTGCATCGCAACCACCCAGGCGCCGCCAAGCGCACCGCCGACCAGAGCGGCGAGAAACGGTTTCATGAAGCGCAGGTTGATACCAAAAATTGCCGCTTCCGTTATGCCCAACATCGCGGAGAATGCTGAAGGCACGGCAATGGCTTTAATTTTCGCATCACGCGTTTTGAAATAGACCGCAAGACAGGCTCCTCCCTGTGCAACATTCGCCATCGACCAGATAGGCAGCAGGAAATTCACCCCGATATTCGGGTTCCCCAGCAAACCGGCCTCAATCGCATGGAAGCTGTGGTGAATACCGGTGATCACGATAACCGAATACAATCCGCCAAACACCAGACCTGCCACCCAACCGGCATGGGTAATTAACGTGCTGAGAATAAAGGAGATACCGTCCCCGAGCGCACGACCCGCAGGGCCGATGATCAGGAAAGCGATAAAACCGGAAATGATGACCGTCAGGAAAGGCGTCAGGATCAGATCCAGTGCATCAGGGATCACTTTGCGCAGGCGTTTTTCGATGAAGCTCATAAACCAGACCGCCAGCAAAACCGGGAATACCGTGCCCTGATAACCGATCATCGCAATTTCGATACCAAAGAAATTCATGGTATGGAAACCACTGGCAACGCCCCAGGCGTTAGTCAGTGCCGGGTGAGTCAGAATGCCGCCCAGTGTTGCACCCAGGAACGGATTACCGCCAAATTCGCGCGCGGCAGTGAAACCAATCAGGATCGGCAGAATGATAAATGCCGCCGAGCTGAACATATCGAGCATGATAAAAATCGCGCTCTCAGGGTTGGCCCAGCCGTAGGTTTTCACCATGCCGAGCAGCCCCATCAGCAGGCCGGATGCGACAATCGCCGGAATAATCGGCACAAAGATATTCGACAGCACGCGCGCGAGTCGCTGGAAGGGATTGAGTTTTCGCGCCGCAATATCGGCGGCTTCGGATTTGCTCGATTCGCTGATACCGGCCACTTTAATAAACTCGGCGTACACCTTGTTCACCAGTCCCGTACCAAAAATGATCTGAATCTGTCCGGCGTTGCTGAAACAGCCTTTTACGCCTTCCACTTTTTCGATAGCACTTTTGTTGATCAGACTGTCGTCTGCCAGCACCAGGCGCAGACGTGTGGCACAGTGTGCCGCGCTGGCAATATTGTCCTTCCCACCCAACAGCGGAAGCAGCTCAGTCGCGATTGCATTGATGTTCATAGAATCCCTTAATTTATCTTTACCGTTAACACCCGGTCAGACCGGGTGCTTTTTTTTTTAAAATCAAACCCTGCCGTTTAGAACCAGGTTTCCATCTGGATGCCGAAATTCCACTGTCCGCCCGCCGTAAAGCCATCTGTACCAAATGAATCACTGGAGGAATAACTGTCGAGTTCTTTGCTCCAGTCCATGTAAGTGGCAAAGAAGCGAATTTCAGGGCGGCTCAGCATGTTGCTGATATCGCCCACTTTGAAGGTTGGTGCGAAGGTCAGTTTGTAGAAACCGCCTTTCACTTTGTTGTAATCGCTGTAACCCTGCGGATTGAGATCCATATACTGATAGCTGCCTTCATACGCCAGCTCGAAGTTCTCGGTAATTTGCTGAATCAGCCGGGTGTTGAAGGTCAGCCATTTATAGTCATCGCCGGAGACATAACGGTCTTTGCTCTGCTGAGCCAGAACAGCCGGAGCAATACTCCAGTTTTTGCTGATCGGTGTGATGCCGTAGGTTGCCAGACGCAGCGTACTGGCATCGTCAGTCAGATGTCCGTCAGAGCCCAGTGCTTTCACCTCCGCCCCCAGTCCGTGACCGTAAAGCAGCGCGGTTTTGGATGACCCTTCACGCAGACCATAGAAACTGTCGCCGTGGTACGCCAGCATGGTATGGAAGCCGGTGTCCGCCGCATTAGTGATCCCATTTGTGCCGCTATTTTCGCGATCCTGATTGTTTTTGGCACGCAACCCGCTCAGCATCCACTGGAAAGGCCCGGCATAGTTGTTGGCAGTGACAATGTAATTTTCGATGCGGGTATCATCGTTGTTATCGTCTTCAAGATCGTCAAAGTTTCTTCCGTAAAGCGAGAAGTTACTTTTCAGGTTATCTCCCCATTTGACGTCATAGATCCCGCCGCCGGTCCCCGCCAGGAAGATGATGTCGGAATCAAGCCAGTGAATGTCGAAATTATCGCGGTCAAAGCGTTTACCCGCCCACAGCGTGGAATCTTTCCACGGACCGGTGAACGTCGGCAGCGAGCCGAGTTCAACAAAGGCCTGACGGATATTTAAATCGCTGGTCGCGCCGGTCCAGTCGTTGTAGCTGCGCTGACCGTCAGCCAGCATAACTTTGTAGCGGGAAGTCGCACCGCTGGCCATTGTCTGGTTATGCTCCAGATTCAGCTCAACGTAGGTGTTGTTTTCATTGCCCAGACGCCCGACTGCACCGCCGGTTTGTCCGGCAGGCGTCACGTACGGGCCGCTTTCCGTGGAGGTCGCCGAGTCATTCATGATCACGCCGGAACGTGCATATCCCGTGAATTTAAACCCGCTGTTATCACTGCTGTTTTTATTGTTATCAGCGGCTAACGTTTCAGTGCGTTTAGCCACATCGGCGGTTTGCTGCTGGGTGATTTCAGCCGTCTTCGCCACCTGACGGGTTTGCTGTTCGTTGCTGGCGGTGCGTGTCTCGAGTTGCTTGACCTGCTGTTCTGCCTGCGTAGCACGGGCTTCGGCCTTAGCGGCGCGGCTTTCGGCGAGTTGTAGTCGTTTTTCCATCGCCGCAAAGCGCGCTTCAATCGCACTGGCGGAGATATCGGCACCCTGGGCCGCAGAAGAAAGAATAAGTCCAATAGCAACAGCAAGATAGCGAGGTTTCATCATCATTTTTATCCCTTCAGAGGAAGTTTAATTATTATGGGAAAACCATTTTGCTAAATTGCTAAACTGGTTTTCCTGAGCACAATAAACACCCGTTATGTATTTACGCAACGAAGTTCGGCAGCCTTGTGCTGGATTTGTGATCTTGCTGGCAATTCCATCTCTCGTCCTGAAAATTCATTTGCTCTTGATTAGCTAAACCGGTTCTTCTATTTTATCGACAGACGATTTATCAGGATTTAAAAAAGGAATGAAGATGAATAACCGGGTTTGGGTTTTGGGTGACGCGGTGGTGGATCTGATCGCTGAAGAGGATGACCGCTTATTAAAATGCCCGGGCGGGGCACCGGCGAATGTTGCCGTCGGGATCCGCCGCCTCGGGGGAGACAGCGCATTTATCGGGCGCGTGGGCGATGACCCTTTCGGGAAGTTCCTGATGAAAACCCTCGCGGATGAGGGGGTGAATATTGACTGTATGTACCTTGACCCTCATCACCGTACCTCCACCGTGGTGGTGGAAAACGATGCTGACGGCGAACGCTCTTTTACCTTCATGGTGCGTCCGGGTGCGGATTTATTCCTCCAGGCAACCGACATTCCGGCTTTCCATCCCGGGGATTTCTTGCATTTATGCTCAATCGCGTTATCTGCGGAACCTTCACGTTCCTCCGCCTTTCTGGCAATGGCGAAGATGAAAGCGGCAGGCGGTTATGTCTGTTTTGATCCCAATATCCGGCATGACTTGTGGTCTGATGAGGGACAACTGCGTGAAAATCTTGCCCGCGCCTTGTCGCTGGCTAATGTGATTAAAGTCTCAGAGGATGAGCTGGAATTTCTGACGGGCGAAGCGTTGCTGTCGGAGGGGATGCTGCGTCTGTGTGACCGCTATAATCCCGAACTGCTGCTGGTCACGCAGGGAAAACTGGGGGTTTCGGTTTACCGGAAAAATAATGCCAGTCTGCAGCACTATCCGGCCCGCGAAGTGAAAGCGGTGGATACCACCGGCGCCGGAGATGCTTTTGTCGCCGGATTACTGGCCGGGCTGGCGCAACACTGGCCGCTGACCTCGGAGAGTGTCTGGCAACAGATCATTCATCAGGCACTGGCATGCGGTGCTCTTGCCACCACCGCCAGAGGCGCAATGACCGCATTACCCGACAGCGTTACCTTAAAAGCGTTCTCTTCTCAGGGGTAACCGCGCCCGACGATGTTGCCCGGACCGCAACTGTTCACCCGACGAAAATAATGTAAGTAATCTGTAATCCAACGTCATGTTTTACGAAAATCAAATGTTTGCCGCTGAACCTCCTATATATCCCACAGTCTGTTAGCGAGGTTATTTCTTCTGATAGCAAAATATTTTGTTAACAGGAATTTTTGTTAGTTGAAAAACGGCGAGCACGGATCACATGACAATGAAAAAATTACTCTTAGCGTCGCTGCTGTTCAGCAGTGCCCCGGTTTTTGCTGCCGGCGGGTTTGTCGTAAAAGACATTCACGTCGAAGGATTGCAGCGGGTCACCGTCGGCGCAGCCTTGCTGAGCATCCCCGTGCGCGTGGGCGATACGGTATCCGATGACGATATCAGCCAGACGATCCGTGCCTTGTTTGCGACCGGCAATTTTGACGATGTGAAGGTGCTTGAAGATGGCAACACGCTGATTGTTCAGGTGAAAGAGCGGCCAACGATTGCCAGCATTACGTTCTCGGGCAACAAAGCCATAAAGGACGAGATGTTGCAGCAGAACCTGGAAGCCTCAGGGATCCGCGTCGGGGACGCGCTGGATCGCACCACCATTTCGTCGATTGAAAAGGGACTGGAGGATTTTTATTACAGCGTCGGCAAATACAGCGCGAGTGTAAAAGCGGTGGTGACGCCGTTGCCGCGTAACCGCGTGGACGTGAAACTGGTCTTTACCGAAGGTGTGTCGGCAAAAATTCAACAAATCAATATTGTGGGTAATAAAGCTTTTACCAGTGACGATTTAATCGCCCATTTCCAGCTACGTGATGAGGTGCCGTGGTGGAATGTGATTGGCGATAAAAAATATGAAAAACAAAAACTGTCAGGTGATTTAGAAACACTTCGCAGTTTTTATCTCGACCGCGGTTATGCCCGTTTTAATATTGATTCCACCCAGGTCAGTTTAACGCCGGATAAGAAAGGGATTTATATTACCGTCAATATTACTGAGGGTGCGCAATATACCGTGTCCGGCGTAGTGGTGACCGGCGACATGGCCGGACATTCTTCCGAAATTGAATCGCTCGCCGCCATTCCTGCCGGTGAATTGTATAACGGCGCGAAAGTCACCAAAGTGGAAGGTGACATCAAAAATCTGCTGGGCCGCTATGGCTATGCCTATCCGCATGTCACGACGCAAAGCGACATTAATGAAACGGATAAAACCGTGAAACTGCATATCAGCGTGGATACCGGCAACCGTTATTCGGTGCGCCGCATTCGTTTTGAAGGCAATGACACCTCGAAAGATGAAGTGCTGCGGCGCGAAATGCGCCAGATGGAGGGCGCGTGGCTGGGCAATGATCTGGTGCAGAAGGGCAAAGATCGCCTCAACCGTACCGGCTATTTCGAGTCGGTTGATGTGGATACCCAGCCGGTGCCCGGTTCAGCGGATCAGGTTGATGTGGTGTATAAAGTTAAAGAGCGTAACACCGGCACATTCAACGTGGGCCTGGGTTATGGCACCGACAGCGGCATCAGTTATCAGTTGGGCGTAACGCAGGACAACTGGCTGGGCAGTGGTAATACGGTCAGTTTCAGCGGCACGCGCAACTCTTATCAGACCTATGTCGAAGTCTCGGCCACCAACCCGTATTACACCGTTGATGGCATCAGCCTTGGCGGCAAAGTGTTCTACAACCATTACGACGCGGAAGATAACGATCTGGCGGCGTATAATCTGCAAAGTTACGGCACAGGCGTGAATCTTGGCCTGCCGGTCAGCGAAAACAATACGCTGAATCTGGGGCTGGATTACGTTCACAGTACGCTGAGTGATATGGAACCGCAGGTCGCGGTCTGGCGCTATCTCAATGCCAGCGGCGTACAGCCGGGGCTGGTAACGACGTCCACCAACAGCGATGCTCAACTGAGCACCAATGACTTCTTCGCCAGTGTCGGCTGGGCGTATAACGATCTTAACCGTGGCTTCTTCCCGTCATCCGGCACGCGCGCCAGCCTGGCGGCAAAAGTGACCACGCCTGGCTCGGACGACAGTTATTACAAAATCACCTTTGATGCCAACCATTACATTCCGCTGAGCGACAAATCGGACTGGGTATTAATGGGCCGCGCCAAAGCCGGTTACGCGGCAGGCATTGGCAGCAACGAAGTCCCGTTCTACGACAACTTCTACGCAGGTGGCTCCAGCTCGGTTCGCGGTTTCTCCTCCAACACCATCGGGCCGAAAGCGGCGTATTACAAATGCAGCAGCGCGGACAGCTCGTATTCCACCTGTCCGGTGACCAAATCGACTGATGCGGTGGGCGGTAATGCGATGGCGATTGCCAGCGCGGAACTGTATGTGCCGACGCCGTTCATCAGCGAGAAATACGCCAGTTCAGTGCGTACCTCATTATTTGTCGACTCCGGTACGGTGTGGGATACGAGATGGAAAAATACCTCAGCGACCGAAGCCGCGGGTATTCCGGATTACAGCGACCCGACACATATTCGTGTTTCCAGTGGTATTGCGCTGCAATGGCAATCCCCGCTCGGCCCGCTGGTATTCTCTTATGCGCAGCCGCTGGTGAAATATGAAGGGGACAGTGCGGAGCAATTCCAGTTTAATATCGGTAAGACGTGGTAATAATAACGCTGTCTTACAAAGTTATTACTTTTTACAGACGCAATGAGAATAGAAAATAAATCTGATTCAATTATAATGCCGGCATGATGTTTATTGAGCAACCCTTAGGGTAAAACATCATGCCATTATAATATTGTTGGAGTTCTTCCTTTTAAGGGCTGCCCCTGTGCGGCCCTTCTTTTTATTCGTTTATCACAGCAGAAATAAGCGATTATTCTGCTTTGTGGTAATTCCCTTGCGCATCGGCACTTTCAAAAATCATTGAAACGGAATTGACACAATGGCGCAGATTCTTCTCAGTTAAATATTCCCCCTCAAAGACATGCCCCAGATGTGCCTTGCAGTTGGCACACACAATTTCTGTTCTGCGGCCATCGGCATCCGGCACACGTTCAACCGCACCCGGAATTTCATCGTCGAAAGCGGGCCAGCCGCAATGGGATTCGAATTTGTGTTCTGAGGAATACAGCGGCGCAGAACATCTTTTACAGACGTAACGGCCCGGTGAAAAGTGGTCGTTATACTCACCGGTATTCGGGCGCTCTGTCCCTTTGTTTTCGATGACAAAACGTTCAAAATCATTCAGTTCTCTGTTCATTATCATTGCTCCTGGCAGGTGACATTGCAGCCTTATAGTGTAGCGCTATATTGGGGCGACATATCAAGCTGCAAGTGCCCTCCTGCCATAGTGTGCTATTTCACGCCGCCGCCCAGCGTCTGCCACAGGGTGATACGGTTTTCAAAATCAGTCTGTTGCAGGGCAATCAGGTCGGTCTGCGCCGACCACAGTGAACGCTGATCGGTAAGCACCGTCAGATAATCGCCCGCACCGGTTTCATAACTGCGGCGCGCCAAATCGTAACTGCGCTGTGCGGCCGCAACATATTGCTGCTGGGCATCCATCTGTTCACTGAGCGTGGCACGGCGGGCGAGGGCGTCCGACACATCTTTAAAGGCGCTCTGGATGGCTTTTTCATACGCGGCAATCAGCCCCTTTTTCTCCGCTTCAGCGTAGCGCAACTGCGCGGTATTACTGCCGCCGGTAAACAGAGGCAGGCTCAGGCTGGGCGCGAACGACCACACATTGCTGCCGTGGCTGAACAGGTTCGACAGCGAACTGCTGCCGACGCCTGCGCTGGCAGTCAGCGAGAGCGTCGGGAAGAAATTCGCCCGCGCTGCGCCGATATCCGCATTGGCACTTTTCAGGTTATGTTCCGCTTCCAGCACGTCCGGGCGGCGCAGTAATACCGACGACGAAATCCCGGCGGGCACCAGTTTGATGGCCTGCGGTGCCAGGCTTTCCAGCGTACCCGGCAACAGATTTTGCGCCACGGTGTCGCCTGCCAGCAGATTCAGGGCGTTGATGTCCTGCGCGACCAGCGTCTGGTAGCTGGCGACACTGGCGCGTGCCTGCTGATAAATCGCCATCGAAGAGCTGACGTCCGGCCCCGAGGCGACGCCTTCCTGTTGCCGCCGTTGCGTAATGCTCAGCGAATCCGCCGCGCTTTTCAGGGTGTCCTGCGCCAGTTTCAGATTGCTGTTGTCCGCCGCCAGTGTGATCCACGCGGTGCTGGTTTCTGAAATCAGCGTCAGGCGGGTGTTCTGCGCGGTCGATTCACTCGCCAGCCAGGTTTCTTTTGCCGCTGTGCTCAGGCTGCGGTTACGGCCAAACAGGTCGATTTCAAAACTGCTGACCGCACCGTCGGCGGTGGCGCTGCTGCTGACGCCTGCATCCTGCGTCCGGCTACGGGTTTGCGAAAGTTCCGCATCCAGCGTCGGGAACAGGCTGGCGCGTTGCTCGCCATACAGCGCTTTGGCGGCTTCAATATCAGCAATCGCTTCCTGCAAATCGCGGTTGCTGGTCAGCGCTTTGGCCACCACGGCATTCAGGCGCGCATCGGCCATGATGCCCTGCCAGTCGCTCAGCACCATGGTGGCCGCTGGCTGTGCGCCCTGCGCAGGCCAGACTGCAGGCACCGGCGCGGCAGGGCGCTGATAATCGGGATCCAGCGAGATACAGCCTGCCAGCAACATGGCCAGCGAAATAATACTCAGACGAAAAATCATGCTGACTCCTGCGCGTCTTTGTGACCGGTGAAGACTTTTTTCACCAGCACGAAGAACAGCGGAACAAAGAAAATAGCCAGTAAGGTGGCGGTCACGGTGCCGCCAATAATGCCGGTACCGATGGCGATGCGGCTGTTAGCCCCTGCGCCGGTTGCGACTGCCAGCGGCATCACCCCGGCGATAAAGGCCAGCGACGTCATCAGGATCGGGCGTAAACGGGTGCGGGCAGCGGAGAGCGCGGCAGCGGTCAGGGTGCTGCCTTGTTTGAGCGCTGCTTCGGCAAACTCAACTATCAGGATGGCGTTTTTCGACGACAGACCGATGGTAGTCAGCAGCGCCACCTGGAAGTAAACGTCGTTATTCAGGCCACGCAGTTCGGCGGCAAGGGATGCGCCAAGCAGACCGAGCGGGATCACCAGGATCACGGAGAACGGCACGGACCAGCTTTCGTACAGTGCGGCGAGACACAGGAATACCACCAGAATCGAGATGGCATACAGGCTGAGCGCCTGACCGCTGGCGAGCTTTTCCTGCAGAGAGAGTCCGCTCCATGCCCAGGTTGAACCGGCGGGTAATTTATCCGCCAGCGCTTCCATTTTTGCCATCGCCGCGCCGGAACTGTAGCCGTCGGTATTCTCGCCCTGGATCTCATAGGAAGTTGATCCGTTATAGCGCGCCAGACTTTCCGGGCCATAGGTCCAGTGGGTGGTGGCGAAGGCGGAGAACGGCGTCATGCTGGTACCGTCGCTGCTGCGCACAAACCATTTATTCAGATCCGCCGGTTTGGAACGAAACTCACTGTCGCCCTGGATATACACTTCCTTGACGCGACCACGGTCAATGAAATCATTGACGTAAGTGCCGCCCCACGCGCTGCTCAGGGTGGCAGTGACATCGCTGAGCGTCAGCCCGAGCGCCACGGCTTTGTTGTTGTCGATATCCACCTGCAACTGTGGCATTTGTGGCAAATCATTGGCGCGAACCGATTGCAGTTCCGGACTTTTGGCGGCCAGCGCCAGCAGTTCGGTGCGCAGTTTGAGTAAGTCCGCGCGGCTGGTGCCGCCGGTAGCCATCAGCTCAAAGGTGAAACCGTTGCTTTGCCCGAGCCCGTCCACGGAAGGCGGCGTCATGGCGATGACTTTTGCGTCGCGGATCACCGCCAGATCCCGCATCGCGCGACCGGCTACCGCCTGTGCGGTGTTTACGGCGCCCGGACGTTCATCCCAGTTCTTCAGTGACACAAACGCCATCCCGGCATTCTGACCGCTGCCGCTGAAGTTAAAGCCGGTGATGGTGAATATGACGTTGGTATTGGCTTTCTCTTTGCCGAGGAACCACTCTGTAACACGGGAATTGACGGCTTCGGTACGGTTCGCTGTCGCCCCGGCGGGCAGGGTGTATTGCACCATGACTTCGCCCTGATCTTCAGACGGCAGGAAGCTGGTCGGCAGTTGCCACATCAGCACACCCATCAGTGCGGCCATGGCGCCGTAAATCAGCGCCATCGCCACCGGACGGCGCTGCACATGCGTCACACCATTTTCGTAGCGTTGCTCAGTACGCGAATACAAACGGTTGAAGCCGCCGAAGAAACCACGGGTAGCCTGTGGTTTATGGCGCAGAAACGCGCCGCACAGCGCCGGTGTCAGGGTCAGCGCCACCACCACGGAAAGTATCATGGCGGAAATAATGGTGACGGAGAACTGGCGGTAAATCACGCCGGTTGAGCCGCCGAAAAACGCCATCGGCAGGAACACGGCAGAGAGCACCAGCGCAATCGCCACCAGCGCGCCGGAGATTTCTCCCATCGACTTCTCGGTGGCCTCGCGGGCGGGAAGCCCTTCATCACGCATGATGCGCTCAACGTTTTCCACCACCACGATAGCGTCATCCACCAGCAGGCCGATGGCCAGCACCATCGCGAACAGCGTCAGGGTGTTAATGGAATAGCCGAACAGCGCCAGTACGCCAAACGTGCCGAGCAGTACCACCGGCACCGCCAGCGCGGGGATCAGCGTGGCGCGCAGATTCTGCATAAACAGATACATCACCACGATGACCAGCACGATGGCTTCGATCAGCGTTTTAATGACGTCTTCCACCGACACTTTAATAAATTCGGTGCTGTCTTTCGGATAGGCGACGTCATAGCCTTTTGGCATGCTGCGCTGGTATTCGCTGATGGTGTTTTTCACCAGCGTGGCGGTATCGAGCGCGTTGGCGCCCGGCGATAACATCACCGCCATACCCGCCGCCGGATGACCGTTCAGTTGTGAAGACGCGGTGTAATCTTCGCTGCCCATTTCGACGCGGGCGATATCACTGATGCGCACCACCGCGCCGCCGGTATTGCCTTTAACAATGATGTTACGGAACTGCTCCGGCGTTTGCAGACGTGACTGGGCGCGCACCGTGGCGGTCAGTTGTTGTGAGGTGGAAGATGGCAGACCGCCAATTTTACCGGCGGAGATTTGCACGTTTTGCGCTTCGATGGCCGTTTCCACATCTGACGGCATCAGGTCATACGCCGCCAGTTTGGTGGGATCCAGCCAGATGCGCATGGCGTATTCCGCACCAAACACCTGCAAGCTGCCGACGCCGCTGACGCGCGCCAGCGGATCCTGCATATTACTGACCAGCCAGTCGGCGATATCCGAGCTGCTGGTTTTGTCGGTTTTATCGTACACCGCCATGATCAGCAGGAAACTGGACTGCGACTTGGTGACCGTCACCCCGGCTTCCTGTACTTCCGTCGGCAGGCGTGATTCCGCCTGCTGGACTTTGTTCTGCACCTGCACCTGCGCGGTATCGGCATTGGTGCCCTGTTTGAAGGTGACGGTGATATCCACCGAGCCGTCGGAACTGCTGCTGGAGCTGAAATACAGCAGATTATCCAGGCCGGTCAGTTGTTGTTCGATGACCTGCGTGACGCTGTTCTCCAGCGTTTCGGCGTTAGCCCCGGAATAGGTGGCTTTGATTTTCACTGAGGGAGGCGCGACGTCCGGATACTGCGCGACCGGCAGCGTGCGGATCGCCATAATCCCGGCCATCATGATCAGAATCGCAATCACCCAGGCAAAAACCGGGCGACGCACAAAGAAGCGGGAGAACATCAGGCGGCTCCTTCTGTGCTTTTCGCAGCGGCGGCGTTATTCACTTCAACCGGTTTCACCGTATCGCCCACCGTGACTTTGTCACTGCCTTCCACCAGCACGCGATCACCCGCCTGCAAGCCTTTGACAATCAGCCAGTGGGTTCCGGTAGCCTCGCCGGTTTCGATATGACGTTGTTCGACTTTGTTGTCGGCGGTAACCACCAGAGCGGTGGCATCGCCCTTGGCATCCCGTGTCACACCTTGTTGCGGTGCGAGCACGGCATTTTCGACGACGCCTTCATCCACGTCAGCGCGGATAAACATTCCCGGCAGTAAAACGTGTTGCGGATTCGGGAACACGGCGCGCAGCGTGACCGAACCGGTGGCTTCATCGACCGCCACTTCGGTCAGTTCCAGACGACCTTTTTCGGGGTAGGTTGAACCGTCTTCAAGGGTGAGCGTGACACTTAAAGCATCGCTGTTCGTTGCCAGTGCGCGTTTACGCAGACTGAGCAAATCGGCGCTGGAACGGGTGAGATCCACGTACATTGAATCGAGATTTCGTACCGTCGCCAGCGCGGTGTCCTGCGCGGCAGAGACCAGTGCGCCCGGTGTAACGGAGGAAATGCCGATACGACCGGCAATCGGCGATGTGACCCGCGTCCAGTCGAGATTGATTTTGGCCGATTCCAGCGATGCGGCTTTTTCATCAACGCTGGCGCGGTCTTCTGCACAGGCCGATTGCGCATCTTCCGCATCCTGCTGCGACACGCCTTGCTCTTTCACCAGTACGGCATAACGGCGGGCTTTCTGGCAATCCGAGAGCACCAGCGCTTTGGCGCTTTTCAGTGCAGCGGCAGCCTGATCATACGTCGCTTTATACGACGACGGATCAATCTGATACAGCGCCTGACCGGCTTTAACCCAGTCGCCTTCGGTGAATAAACGTTTTTGAATAATACCGCCGACCTGCGGCCGCACATCCGCCGTCAGTGTGGCGGTGGTCCGGCCGGTTAATTCGCTGACCAGATTGAACGATTGTGCTTTTAGCGTGACGACGCCCACTTCAGCGGGCGCGGCAGTGGGCTGAACCGGTGGTGAATTATCGCAACCACTCAGCGCGATAAGTATCAATAAGCAGGAGAATCTTAAAGGCATTTTGGTGTCCGTAAATAATAAATAATATAATTAAAGGCAAAGGAGTCCCGGCTGTTTTATCGAAATAAAACAGTCAGGATCCCGTTAAAATTATTTAAAGATGTGCCGTTGTTTATAAATCAGGAATCATAAATCATGAATTTTCTTCGTGACCTCATTAATGTATTTAACCATCTGCTGATATATTTCCGGCGTGACCTCACCGTTATAGGCTTTCGTCCGTACGGTGATTTTTAAATTCTCAATGGCGTAAATCATTTCAGGTGCGGGCGGCGGGTTATTTTCAATCACGCGCTTTTTCATTTTTTCTTCTATGGCGCGGATTTCGTTTCTTCTTGCCGCCAGATATTCAGAACCGGCCGGTGTCATGGAAAACTGTTTTTTCCCGCCTTCTATTTCTGCGGCGGTGGCAAAGCCGTTGTCAACAATATGCGCCAGGATCGGGTAAATCACGCCGGGGCTGGGGATGTACACCCCCATAGAATAGCCTTCGATGGTTTTGATAATTTCGTAGCCATGCACCGGGTTTATCTGGATCAGATGCAACACAAACAGCGCCAGTTCCTGACGGGTGAACAGTTTGCTTTTACGCCGTACAGCAGGTTCGGTTTCGCTCATGATTTTTCTCCTTCACTGATTCCCGACGACCTCAAGATATATCTTACAAGTTTGCAGGGCAAGACAGTGGCGGAGCGGGAAACTAACGTAAGGAAAGTGTTAATGTGTTGTTTTATAATGACTAAATCATGATGGCGCTCTCAGGTTCGCCCCTGTTGCTGACACTTCTTAACAGTTCAGAACAGGGGTAACTGATTGATCTTGAGATAAACGGCGGAAAGATGCCGTAAACCTATTTTTGCCGTGTAAGCATTGCGAAAAAGTCCGGTTTTCAGCGGCAGTGGCGGCTTTTTATGGCATCTGAAACATCGGCGGCCAGTGCCGCAATCAGTTTCTGTTGCGCGGTGATAAGTTCCGGCACACCACCCGTCACGGCAATCTGATGCTGTGAGCGACAGGTCAGCATTTTTTCATCTGCGCCAAAACGCAGTTGCCAGCGGGCTGTCAGGCTGGCGTGACGTTGCGGCCAGGCATCCAGTTGCTGCACGGTTACGCGCAGGGTGATAACCGGTTTATCGGGCGGCGGTGTCAATTCGCGGATGTCAATTGTACTCAGCGAGCGTTCAAGCTGCGCCGACAGCGCACTGCGTATTTCCTCCGGCAGCGGCGCGGCCCACAACGCGCTATCCGATATCACGATTTCGCCGTCACTTTTACGTATCACCAGTTGCGGCTGATTAAGCTGTTCAGGCACGGTCACCGGTTGTACGCGCAGCACAAATGCAGCCGGTGGTATCGCAGACGGCGCATTCTCCGCTGGTGTGATCAGGGTGTAATAATGAGGCGCAGGAGAGGCGCAACCGCTTAACCCCAGCAGGAGGCAAACCCCGGTTATCACGCGGATGACATTCATGGTTGCTCCTTATTTTCACTGTTTCTGCCAGCGATCAGCGCCTGTGGCTGGCGCGTGAGCAGGCCGGTGAGGGTGCGCAGGGAATATAATGTTCGCTGGAATTCGGCCAGCGTTTGCAACAGCGGGGAGTCCGCCGCCAGCAGGGTTTGTGCGCTGCCCATCGTCTGATCGAACTGGCGCAGGGTTTGCGTGGTTTGTGGCAGAACCTGACGGTTCACCTGAATCAGCGTCTGATTGAGGTTGCCCAGTGTGGCATTCAGATTGCTGCCAATCGACTCAATGGGCATTGTCGATAACTTGCCAATCAGTGTCGCGAGCTGTTCCTGCAGGTGATCAAAGCCGCCATTGAGTGTGGGGATCTGCAACGGACGCGCAGTCATATCAAAAGACACCGGCAGCGCCGAAGGCACAAAATCGAGCGAGATATACAACTGTCCGGTGAGCAGATTGCCGGTGCGCGCCTGCGCCCGCAGTCCGTGTTTCACCATGTCGCGCAGGAACGTGGCAGCCTGCTGCTGGCCGTCTTTTTCAGGTTTGGGCAGTTTCTCCTGCACATGCCCTAAGCGGTTCGGATACACCTCAATCGTCACCACCGAGATAAACCGTGAAGCGGCAGGGTCGTAATCGAGCTCAATCGCCGTGACTTTCCCGAGCTTCACGCTGGAAAACTCCACCGGCGCGCCGGTTTTCATGCCGCGCAGCGACTGCTGGAAGCGCAACTGCAACACCTGCGGCGTGCCGTCCGGCGGGGTCATTGCCGAGGCCTGATCGTCTGCCAGCGTATATACGCGGTGGCTGGCTGCCGGTTTTGCCGTGCTGTCGTCGGGCGGATTGGCAAACGCGATGCCCCCGGCAATCACCGATGCCATGGTCTGTGTTTTGATCTGCAAACCTTCAGAATCGAGCGATAAATCCACGCCGCTGGCATTCCAGAAACGGGTGGCGGAAGTGACGAACCGGTCATACGGCGCATCGATAAATACGTTCAGGCTGACGCCTTTGCCGTCAGGGCGCAGCGCATAGGAAGAGACCCGCCCGACCGGCACGCGGCGGTAATACACCGCCGAACCGATATCCAGTGAACCCAGATCGTCGGCCACCACTTCAAACTGTTTGCCGGGCATCCCGTTGATCACCGCCGGGGGTGATTCCAGTCCCTGAAAGTCACTGCCGGATTTCTGCGATGTGCCGGTATCAAGGCTGATATACGCGCCGGAAAGCAGGGTATCGATACCCGATACGCCGCCCATGCCGATGCGCGGACGCACGACCCAAAAACGGGTGTCCTCCCTGGGCAGATTTTCGGCGTTTTTCATCAGTGAAACGGTGACCAGCACGCGGCGGCTGTCGGGGCTGAGCGAAATCGATTTCACCCGCCCGACCGTGACGTCTTTGTATTTCACTTCGGTTTTACCGGCTTCTAATCCGCTGGCGGTCTGAAAAGTAATGGAGATTTCCGGGCCGGTATCCGCCCAGACCTGTAACAGCAAAAACAAACCCACTGATGCCGCTATGGCGGGCACCAGCCAGATCAGCGAGGGGCGAAAACGGCGCGGGACAATGTCCGGCGGGGGTGAAGCGTGTTCAGTCATTATTCTGATTTTCCCAGAGCAAACGCGGGTCGAACTTCAGGGCAGCCAGCAGGGTGAAGATCACCACTGCGCCAAAAAAAACAATACCGATGCGCGGTTCGGCAGTGCTGAGGCCGGGGAACTGCACCAGCGCTGCGATCATCGCGACCACCATCACATCGAGCATCGACCAGTAACCGATATGTTCCGTCAGGCGGAACAGGCGCGAGCGACGAAGCTGACCGGAAGCGGGACGTCGTTGTACCGCGATCAGCAGCCCGCCGAGGATCAGGAACTTGGCACACGGCACGACAACGCTGGCGGTAAAAATGATTGCTGCGATGATGTAATCACCGGCATTCCAGAACCCGGCAATACCGCCCAGAATGGTGCTTTCACTGCCGCGACCGGCAAAACTGTTGTACATCACCGGCAGTAAATTGGCGGGCAGATACAGCAACAGCCCGGTGAGCAGCAATGCCCATGACTGGCTGAGGCTGTCCGGCAATCGCGGATGCAGCGGCGCATGGCAGCGCGGACACGGCAACGCCCGCACGCCAGGCATCTGTTCGCAGGCCAGTCCGCAGACATGACAGCGCACGATGCCCTGCGTTAATGCGTGCGGAACCGGCGTCATTCGCGCTGGCCTTTCAGCGTTTTGAGGCTCCACAGCGGGTGGAAATCCTGATGGTTGATCACCGGTAATAACAGGCACAATCCGAGCAGCGCCCATGTGCCGGGGCCGGGGGTGATTTGCACCAGCCCCGAGAGTTTGATGGCGGCGATAAGAATGCTCAGCAACGCCACTTCTGCCATGCTCCAGGGCGCCAGCCCGGCCAGCAAACGCATCGCAGAAGCGAGCCCCGGCGCGGCTTTTTTCCGGCAGGCGTGCCATAACACCCAACCCAATAAGAGAATTTGCAGACACGGACAGACGATGATCAGCATGGCCAGCGGAATGGCCAGTGGCGATGCGTAGCTGTACGCCAGCGCCATCGCGGTTTGCCACAACGTTGCCGCCTGCACCTGACCATGAAACTGAATTTCCAGCACCGGAAAGGCATTGGCGATAATGAAAAACAGCGCGGCGGTGACCGTCAGCGCAAACCATTGTTCCAGACTCAGCCAGCTTCCCCGATACAGTACGGCACGGCAACGCTGGCAACGTGCGGCCTCGCCGGACCGCACAGGTTTTCGGGTATACAGACTGTCGCAATGTTTGCAAACGACCTGCTGCGGATAGATTTTCATGGTGATGTCCTGTGTCCTGCCGTCACTTATTTCAGTTGTGCCTGCAACTGTTCCGCGCCTTTATCCAGCCCGGTTTCGGCCGCACTCAGCGCACCCCAGGTCGCGCCAATGTTCAGCGAGTTCGGGTATTGCTTCGCGATATAAGCCTTCAGCAACTGATTGGAGGGGGCGTCATAAATTTCCACCGCATAACTCACGGAGCCGGTGAATGAACCCTGTTTGCCGCGCACTGACTGCACGATGTTGTACGGCCCGCCCATCAGATCAAAGCGGGTGAACGTGCCCAGAAACGCGGTGGTGGTTTGCGCGCCGGTGAGCGTCAGCCGGATGCGTAAGGTGCCGGGGGTAATAGCGTTGGTCAGCGGGAAACGCCCGCCGACACTTTTGCCGAACTGCTGCTGCATGTACGCCGCCAGTTGCTGTTTTTGCTCCGCCGTGACGTCATCAAACTGGGCATCCTTGCCCTGATAAATCACCACCGGATCGAGGATCGCGCGGCTGTATTTATTCCAGTCCGTCGGGGTGTTGTAGCTGTATGCGATATGGCCTGAATCGTCCTGGGTATCAGGTTTCATTTGTGGAGAAGAGGTGACCCCGGTGTAGGGCACAGGCTGGGTACTCGCGCACCCGGTGAGAAAACCCAAAGAAATCAAAGCCGCCAGAGAATAGCCGTAAACGGATGCAGACATTTTTCCTACCTTTTTAAGAATCGTCACGGGACGTCGGTTTCGGTTTATTTCAAAACCGTACGGTACGGTTCATTTATGGAGTAATAAAATTCCCATGTCAAGAAAATGTACAGGTGGGTTTAGTTTTGAGGAGAAGGTCACAAGGCGTAAAAAAGGCGTCATGTTTGCACATGACGCCTTTGATGTTGTCCGTTCGGGCGTTATCGGTTAGAAATCGACGTTCACGCCCAACTGGAAGCTGCGACCCGGCATCACGGCCAGCGCTTTGTTGTACTCATCCTGATTGGTGGTTTCGGTCAGGGTGCGGCTGCTCAGGTAATCCCAGTATTTGCGGTCGGTGATGTTATAAACGCCACCGCTGAGTTTCACGTTCTTCGCGACTTTCCAGTAGGCCGTTGCATCCACCATACCGTAGCCCGGCACATTCATGTATTCGGTGGTGGAACCCGTGATTGGCGTCCCGGCATTGGTGTAGCTCTGTCGGTTAGTCGCTTCGGCTTTTTTGCCTTTCACGAAGGTGGCGGTCAGGGCGGTGCCGTAGATGCCGGATGGCGCATCCCATGCCACGCCAGCCACAAACTTCATTGGCGGCACGCTGTCGAGGTCAACATATTTGTCGCCATCGTAGCTGGATTTCGATTCACCCTTGGCATAACCCAGTGCGAAGGTGGTGCTCAGGCCATCAACGCTGCTGAACCAGGTACCGTAGTTAATTTTGGTACTCAGATCGCCACCGTAGATAAAGGCTTCATCGCGGTTTTCTGCCTGATAAATCGTATAAATATTGGAGGGCACATTGGTGAACATACCCGGGCTGCCCGCGCGGGTGTAACGGGTGTTAGCAATGAAGTTTTTGTAGGTGTTATAGAAGAGGGAAGTCTTGAAGGTCACGCCTTCCGTGGCTTCGCCTTTCATGCCCCATTCAAAGTTATTGCTGGTTTCGGTTTTCAGATTAGTGTTACCGATCAGCGCGTACTGACCACGGCCTGCATAGTTAGAACCGAGGTTCCAGGAGCCGTAAAGCTGGCTGGCATCCGGGAACTGGGCACCGCGCTGGTACTGCAGGTAAGTCATCAGCTTAGGGGTGATGTCATAGGTGAAGGCCAGTGATGGCAGGGCCTGTGTATCGGAGTTGGCTTTACCGTACAGAGTGGAAACCTGATCTTCAGAAACAATGCTGTTGGACAAGTCTGACAGGTTTTCTGCCTTGGTATTCTGATACGCGACACGCACCGCAGGCACCACAGAGAAGTTATGGCCGTCGAGGTCAAACTTGATGGTGTCTTGCAGGAAGCCGCCGAGGATATACGTCCGGCTGTTAGCTTCCGGCTGCATGATAGTCGTGAAAGCACTTTGATCCGGGCTTTCGCGGAACGGACGTTCAGTGTTGGACACGCGGCCGTTGATACCGGCACTCAGCTCATGACGACCCAGCGTTTTTAGCCAGCTGGTCTCCGCGCCGTAGGTGTTCACGTCATAGTTTGAGTAGACGTTCATCATCTGCTTACTTTCGTTTGGCAGATAGGTGTTGTCGTGTGCCTGGGTGTACTGGTAATACACTTTCGAGACGATGGCATCCAGGTAATCGTTGAATGGCGTCCATTCATCTTTCAGGCTCGCGCCCCAGCGGCGGGTGTTACTTTGCTGTTGTGCGGTACCCAGAATCGCGCTGCCAGCATTGTTCCAGGTATCGTAATGGGTGTGGTTCACTTTCTCGTAGTAATCGAGGGTGCCGGTGACTTTATGTACATCATTCGGCTGCCAGATGACTGACGTCATAATGGCGTCAGAGTGCCAGTTGGCCGGATACGCATCGAGCGTATCGCTGTTGTTGCTGGTTTCCTGGCCGTCGCGGCGGCTGATGGCGATCAGGCCCCGCAGGGTTTCGTCACCGGCGGCAGCGGTGATGCCGTTGTGCCAGGAACGATCCGAAGAATCATAATCAGACTGGTAACCGAAATAGACTTCCTTGCCCGGACGCAGGTAATCGTCGGCAGATTTTGGCAGGAAGGAAACGGCACCGCCGATGGAGGTGTTGGCGCGATCGGCTGATGTGGCGCCGGATTCAATATCCACCTGACCGTAAATATACGGGTCGATGTAATCGCGGCCAATACCAAAGGTGTTCAGGCCCGCACGGCTGACGTAGCTGCGCCCGGTAGCGTTTGGCTGCGGTATACCGTCGACGTCAATACCGACGCGGTTGCTTTCCAGTCCACGGATGTTATAGCCGGTATAACCGCTGCGGTCGAAGCCGCTTTTGCCGTTGCCGGAGCCGCCACTCGCGCCGGTCGCGGTGATCAGCGGCTCATAACGCATGATAGTGCCGAAATCATTACCGCCTTTTCGCTGCATTTCTGCCGCCGTGATGGTGGTTTTCGAGCCTGGTTTTTTATCCGGCATCGTTTCGGTGACAGTCATGACTTCTTCATTGTTCTGCGCCAGATCCTGCGCGGTACGCACCGCCGGTTTTTTTTTGATGGCTTCAGAAGATTGCGTATTGCTTGCTGTGAGATCGGTATTGTCTTTAACGGCTTCCGCTGCATTTACGTTAAAGGTGGTGGTGAGAATCGTCCCCATGAAAATGACGTTTTTCACCAAACCCTGCTGTGTAAAGGATTTGAACATTTGTTATAAGTCCTGGACTAATTTTTTTAAGTTCTGCTCGCATTTACTGCCTTTCGACAAATCAGACGCGCTGGTCATCTGCATGCAATTCTTCCGTGAAAAGGCCATTGTCCTTATAAAATATGGGTTTATTTAACATCCGCACCCATTTCGGCTTCGTGAGAATGATAATGATACTGATAATTGTTATCAACAAAATGATAAAAAAAATGTAATTCTTAACGAAATCTTTGCAATTCGTCTTTCGAAACGGGCCAGGGGGGCGCGGCTTTACAAGCCGGAAAGGCATGGTTAGAGTGGGTACAAATAGAAACTGTACCGTACAGTTAAGGAGTGAAAATGAAAGTACGTACCGAGGCCAGAAGGGATGCGATTGTGGATGCCGCGGCGGAATTATTTCAGGAGTGCGGCTACGAGCGTGCTTCGATGAATGAGCTTGCCCGGCGGCTTGGCGGATCAAAAGCCACACTTTACAATTACTTTCCCTCCAAAGAATCGCTGCTGGTGGCGGTGGTTAAAGCCTACGCCACCGGGCATCTTTCCGATGCCGTTGACGGGCTTTCCGCCCCCTTGCCTGATCTGCCGCTTGAAACGGTGCTGACCCGTTTTGGTGAAAGAATGTTGCTGGTGCTGACCAACGACGGTACCGCGCTGGCGGTATACCGGATGGTGATTGCCGAAGCCGGGCGTTCTGACATCGGTATGTTGTTTCACGATGCCGGTCCGGGTGAAGCCATCGAATCACTGGCGGCATTTTTAGCGCTGGCGATGCAAAAAGGGCAACTCGGCAATGCCGATGCCGATTTGCGCGCCCGCCAGTTTCTGGCGCTGGTGACGGCGCAAACCAATATGCGTTTGTACCAGAGCGACCCTGCGCCACTGGACGTCATCGAGATCAAGCAACTGGTGAAAAACGCCGTCGAGATGTTCCTGTACGGCGCCGTGCGCTAGCCATTTTTCCTCCGGCCACTGCAATCCGAAGCCATCCACCGCGATGGCTTTTTTGTTTTTCCTTACACTTTCCGGGATTGCGGAAAACATGACTAAGATATATCTTTCAGCAAACCTTACCGCAAAAGAGAGAACGTGATGGCACAACATCGCACTGAAACCCCTGCCGCAAATCTGCCGGTTCGTGTCAAAAATGAACTGGTTTTCCGTCATATCACGGTAAAAAACAGTGAAACGATTTCCGGCTGTTTTAAACGCATTGTATTAAACGGCGACGAGCTGAGCGGGTTTACGTCACGCGGCTTCGATGACCACATCAAACTGTTTTTCCCGGCGAATCCGGGGGATGTCATTACACCACCCACTGCAACCGAAGAAGGGATCGTGTGGGGCGAAGGGCCGCGTCCGCTGAACCGCGAATACACGCCGCTGCATTACGATGCACAGACCAACGAACTGACGCTGGATTTCTATATTCACGACGGGGGTGTCGCCAGCGAATGGGCGGCGGGTGCGAAACCGGGCGATAAACTGATCATCGGCGGGCCACGTGGTTCACTGATCATCCCGACTACCTATAAATGGCAGTTGTATGTCTGCGATGAAACCGGTCTTCCGGCAGTGAAACGCCGTCTGCGCGAGCTGAAACAGGCGGCGTCTGACGCCAAAATCACCGTGCTGGTGAAAGTGAAAGACGTGAGTTGCATCAGCTATTTAGAGGATGAACAAGACTTCAACATCGAATGGATTGTCAGCGACGGGCACAACGGTTATCAGGAAGATGACGCGGCGGTTAAAAAACTGAAAAGCCTGCCGCTGCCAGAAAGTGATTACTACATCTGGGTCACCGGTGAAGGGAAATTCGTGAAAGGGCTGAATGATTATTTTGTGGAAACCCGTGGATTGGATGCGAACCTGGTGCGTTGTGTGGCCTATTGGCATAATAAATAACGATGATGAATCATAAACACCGCCGCGAAAGAATGTTCGAAACGGGGGATATCCGCCTGCTGATGCTGCATTTTTTGCAGCGGCGTTCCGCCCACGGTTATGAACTGATCAAGGCCATCGAAGAATTATCCAAAGGTGAATACAAGCCGAGCGCCAGTATCATTTATCCGAACCTGACCTTTTTAGAAGAACAGGGGTTGATTTCGGCCAGCCAGGAAGAGGGCGGTAAGAAGCAATATGCGATTACACCGGAAGGCGCACAGTCGCTGGCTGAACAGGGAGAACTGCTCGGCTCAGTGACGGAAAAATTGCATTCGCTGGCGATTTTATCCAACAATCGCAGCATTCCTGAAATGCAGCGCGCGATAAACAATATCCGCATGGCGCTTAACCTGCGGCTGGCGAAAGGCCCCATCGCACAGGAGACACTGTATAAAATCACCGATGCGTTAGACCGGGCAACAAAAGAAATCGAGCGCAGTTAGCCGTACCTCAGAAAGCAAAAAGCCTCCGGATGGAGGCTTTACTGTCCCGGTATTGTCACTTATCTTCCGGCCACGGGGTCAGTATTTCGTAGCCATCTTTCGTCACCGCAATCATATGTTCCCATTGTGCGGACAACGAATGATCTTTAGTCACCACGGTCCAGCCATCGGGCAGGACTTTGTTTTGTTTTTTACCGGCATTGAGCATCGGTTCGATGGTAAATAACATGCCTTCCTGCAATACCAGCCCGTGACCTTGCTCACCATAATGCAGCACCTGCGGATCTTCGTGATAGCCCATGCCGATGCCGTGGCCGCAATACTCTTCCACAATGGAAAACCCTTCGCGTTTCGCCACCGCAGCAATCGCAAAGCCGACGTCGCCGAGCGTTGCGCCGGGACGTACCACTGCAATACCGGCCATCATTGCTTCATAGGTGGTATCCACCAGACGGCGCGCCATAATGCCGGGTTCACCGGCGTAATACATACGGCTGGTATCGCCGTACCAGCCGTCTTTGATCAGCGCCACGTCGATGTTAACAATATCGCCTTTTTTCAGCGCCTTATCGGAAGGAATGCCGTGACAAATCACGTGGTTGACGGAGGTGCAGGTGGTTTTCTGATAGCCGTGATAACCGATATTGGCCGGGATCGCCTGCAATTCGTTGACGATAAAATCGTGGCAGATGCGGTCCAGTTCGTTAGTCGTAACGCCTGGCACTACGTACGGCGTGATCATATGCAACACGCGCGCCGCCAGTTTACCGGCGATACGGGCTTTATCGATGCCTTCCGGCGTTTTGATCATGCGGTTATTGTTGACGAAATACCTGCTGTCTAAACCATTATTCATTGCTTGCCTTCCTGTGTGTGCCACCCACGTTTAACAGCGTGCGGATACTTCCGGTGTTTTCTTCAGATTCCATGCTGCACTGCACCAGCAATTGCGAAATCTGGCTGTGCGTCATATCAGGATGGGTTTCCATCAGCATGCCAATCTTCATCCAGTGCTCGGCCTGTGCGTTCATCGAACGCGTATAAGCCATGCTGGCAATACGCAAATTCTCGTGCATCAGTTCTGAAATCTTAATGATACCCATGGGCTTGCCTCGGTAGTATACGAATCATATATGTTTTATATACTACGCAAAGCGAAAACGAAACTCAACCGGCGAGTTTCATGACACCTTTCGGAAAATGGCGTATATTGTGTTGATTTTTCAAGCTCTTATCCCAAATTTTAAATCCAAAAGGTTCACATGAAATCTACAAGTAAGTTACTTATCGGCCTTGTCTGTGTCATGGCGCTTTCTGGCTGCGCGCGTACCGAGCCGGTAACGACGCCGCATACCACGCTGGCAACCCATAATTCAGAAAGTCAGATCAGAACCGCTATTATCGACGCAGGGCAAAAACGTGGCTGGATAATGACGGATGGCGCACCGGGCGTGATTAACGGTCATCTGAATAACCGTGAACACAAAGCAGATATCCGTATTACCTATGACACCCGCGGCTACACCATTAATTATGTCGGCAGCACCAATCTGCTGGCCGGGAAAGGCGAGATTCACCGCAGTTACAACCATTGGGTGAATAATCTCGACAATGATATTCAGATTCGCCTGGCGTCCAGTGCCACAAAATAATTAAGTGTTAAGGGGCGGGTTATTGGCTCTTAACAGAAAGTAAAACGCCCCCGCTGAACAGACGGGGGCGTTTTCGCTATATGGCCGGGTTTAGTGGCGCTTACTGGCCCGAGGACTCTTTTTTCATCGCGTCTTTGGACATGGAATCTTTCGACATGCTGTCTTTCTTCATGTGATCTTTCGACATGCAGTCTTTGCCCATACTGTCTTTCGCCATGGTGTCTTTGCTCATACTGTCTTTTTTCATGCAGTCTTTTGACATATGGCCCATGGTGTCTTTCTTCGCCATTGCGTCAGCGGCATAGGTGGTGCTCACTGCGCCCATCATCAGACAAGCAGACATCATCATTATGGTTAACTTTTTCATGGTAAATCCTTCTCTTAGGTTTGATGTACAAAGGGTGTTGTGGAGAGTGTTCAGCTTCCGCCAAACCAGTTGTAGCCCTGATCTTCCCAGTAGCCACCGGTAAATTTATTGGTAATTTCAATCACTTCGATGTGTTTCGGATTCTTGTAGCCGAGTTTGGTCGGCATTCTCAGCTTCATCGGGAAGCCGTATTGTCGCGGCAAAATCTGGCCGTCGTAGGTCAGCGCCAGCAGGGTTTGCGGATGCAGTGCCGTCGCCATATCAATGCTGGTGTAATACTCGTCGGCGCATTTAAAACTGACATATTCCGCCGTGAGATCTGCCCCGATCAGGCGCAGAAAATCACCGAACGGCACACCGCCCCATTTACCAATCGCGCTCCAGCCTTCGACACAAATGTGTCGCGTCACCTGACTGACCTGCGCCATTTTGTACAGCGTCGGCAATGACCATTCGCGTTTATCCAGTGCCAGACCGGCGATTTTCAGGCGGTAAGTGTTGCCGTCGACTTGTGGCGCGTCGTCTTCGGCGTAAAAAGCGTTAAACGGAAACGGACGGGTGATCATCGATTCGGCATACACCGGCGCGAGGCGTGTTGAACCGAACAGCCAGCCCTGCACGCGGTCATTGAAACCGGAGATTTTGCCCAGCGCATTTTCCACGCTGGCGTTATCGCTGATATCGCAACCGGTCAGCATCGCCACGCCGCCGAGTGTCAGTCCGCGTTGTAAAAACAGGCGGCGGGAGGGCGCATCCAGTTCGCGGATAATCTGTTTTTTCGCTTCCTGTAAAATCGCTTCGCTGTCGGAAGGACTGAAAATCTGGCTGAGGGTTCTTTTAACGATGTTTTTCATCATGTCTTCCTTAACGCCCGCGGATCATGGCAATCAGGGTTTTCGGCACCAGCGCCACCATCACGATATGCAGCACCACGAATCCCACCAGTGAAGCCATCGCCAGAAAATGCACATAACGCGCGGTATCAAAGCCGCCCATCAGTTCGCGCAGCAGCGGGAATTGCACCGATTTCCACACCACCAGCCCGGAAAGCACCAGCACGATGCCGTCGAACATCACGAACACATACGCCGCACGTTGCACCATGTTGTAGTGCCGTAAATCGTCGTGTTTCAGCTTGCCACGCAGGGCAGCCCGCAAATCATTGAAGATGCCGCGTGGCGTCAGCGGCCAGAATTTCTGTTTCATCCGGCCGGTAAAAATGTTCATCAGCAGATAAAACAGACCGTTAAAACCGAACAACCACATACCGGCGAAATGCCACTGAATACCACCGCCGAGCCAGCCACCCAGTGTCACCGCTGGCGGGAAATCAAAATCAAACAGCGGTGATGCGTTATAAATCTGCCAGCCGCTGGTCACCATAATCAGCACCGCCAGCGCGTTCAGCCAGTGGGTCAGCCGCAGCCACAAAGGGTGCACCGTGGCCGGTTTGGATTTTGCCTGATGAGGTAATTCCGTGTGTATTGTCATAATGAAGTCCGGCTGTCCGCCCTGTGATGTAGCGAGTATTGAGCGGATTTGTTCCCCGAGACCTCACGCAAAGTTAAATAAAATGTGATAACTCGCAGACGGTTGCTTGTGTAGACTCAAACCATTAGGAAACGCCACGTTTTGGGATAACACATGGATAAGACGAAGAAGATCCTGATCGTTGAAGATGACGGGGATATCGCAGAACTGCTCAGCCTGCATCTGCGTGATGAAGGTTATGAGATTACCCACGCCGCCGACGGCAATCTGGGGGTGGCACATCTGGAGAAGGGCGGCTGGGACGCGCTGATCCTCGATCTGATGCTGCCGGGCGTCGATGGTCTGGAAATCTGCCGCCGCGCACGCAATATGACGCGGTATACGCCGATCATTATTATCAGCGCGCGTTCCAGCGAAGTACATCGCGTGCTCGGGCTGGAACTGGGCGCGGACGATTATCTGGCGAAACCGTTCTCTATGCTGGAACTGGTGGCGCGGGTCAAGGCGCTGTTCCGGCGGCAGGAAGCGATGAGCCGTAATCTGAAAATGGATGCCGGAACGCTGAGCTTTTCCGGGCTGGTGATCGACCCGATTGCGCGTGACGTGATGCTCAATCATCAGTCTGTCGAGCTGACGCCCCGCGAGTTTGACCTGTTGTATTTCTTTGCCAAAAATCCCGGCAAAGTGTTCTCGCGACTCAGCCTGTTAAACCAGGTCTGGGGCTATGAACACGAAGGGTATGAACATACGGTGAACACCCATATCAACCGGCTGCGCATCAAGATAGAGACCAATCCGGCCGAGCCGGAACGGATTCTGACCGTGTGGGGAAAAGGCTATAAATTCGTCTCCTCTTCTGAGGCGTCACAAGGGTAAATCATGAAAAATCTCACGCTGGCGCAAAGACTGACTCTGGTGTTTATGGTGCTGCTGATCGCCTGCTGCGCGCTTTCCGGCTATATGCAGGTGCGTTCCAGCAACCAGTACAGCCAGTCGGTGATCCAGCGTCTGTCGGCCAATCTGGCGACGCAGATCGCGGCGAATAATCCGCTGCTCAGCCAGGGCGACTGGGATCCGAAAGCGGTCCATACGCTGTTTGATCAGCTGATGGCGGTGAATCCGAGCGTTGAGGTGTATCTGCTCGACAAAGACGGCAATATCGTCGGCAATGCGGCGCCTCCGGGACGGTTGCAACAGCAGAAAATCGATTTAGCACCGGTGAATGCGCTGCTGCACGGCGCGAAAATGCCGGTATATGGCGACAATCCGCGTGACCCGCAAACCCGTCAGGTATTCAGCGCCGCGCCGTTGCAGGTAGACGGTGTGACCAAAGGCTATGTGTATATCGTGCTTCTCGGCGATGAATACACCGCACTGACCAGCGACGCGCAGTATCAGTCGGCGATTTCTCTGGCGCTGCGGTCTATGGGGCTGGTGGCACTGTTTGGCCTGCTGGCGGGTGCGCTGGCGTTCCGTTGGGTGACGCGCCCGGTGCGTAAACTCACGGCGCAGATTGCACAACTCGATTCCGGCGGCATGGACGCAATTCAGGCGCTGGCGAAAACGGATACTCCGGCCGGTGCCGCCCGCGATGAAGTCACACAGTTACAACAGGCGTTTGTCGCGCTGGCAAAACGTATCGACCAGCAATGGCAAAGTCTGATGGTGCAGGATCAACAGCGGCGGGAATTTATCGCCAATATTTCTCATGACCTGCGCACGCCGCTGACCTCCCTGCATGGCTATCTGGAAACGTTGTCGGTGAAAGCTGAACATCTGACCAACGAAGACCGGCAGCGTTATCTGAATATTGCCCTGACGCAAAGTAAAAAAGTCGGGCGGCTGGCGCAGGAATTATTTGAACTGGCGCGGCTGGAATATGGCGTGGTGAAACCGCAGAAAGAACCGTTCTCGCTGAGTGAACTGGTACAGGATGTTTTCCAGAAATTTGAACTGGCGACTGAAACGCGCGGGCAAAAATTACTGGCGGATATCACACCGGGTATTCCGCTGGTGAATGCCGATTTAGGCATGATTGAACGGGTGCTGACCAATCTGCTGGATAATGCGATTCGTTTTACCCCGGAAGGCGGCGTAATCGAAATAAAACTGTGGAAACAGGAAGGGCAGGTGATGGTACAACTGAAAGACAGCGGACCGGGCATTGCGCCGGAGCTGAAAGACAGCCTGTTTGTGCGTCCGTCGATCCTCAGTACCAATAAACACCGTGCCGGCGGGCTGGGGCTGATGATCGTGCGCCGCATTCTGCAACTCCACGGCAGCGATATCCGGCTGATTGAACAACCGAAACACGGTGCCTGTTTTCAGTTTTCCGTACCTGTTTAAATTCCTGATTTTTAATTTCCGTCAGGGTATGAATGCCGTGGCGGAAATAACGTAATGTTTCGTCATTAAGTTATTGTGATGTATTCATTAGTGTTAAATAATTATTATTTTTTTTGATATAAACCAAAAAGGTTTAGCGCGTGAATTTAAACGGTACTTTTTGATCTTCGGCAGTAAATATATATTCAATCTGGCGATGAAAATAATTTTCTCATTATGTGGAATATTTATTTACCTGGATAAAAATATGTCTAAGAAAGAAAGCCACCCTCAAAATAATAACGTGCATGACCTCCGGTCTGCGATTGCATTTTTAGAAAGCCTGCCAGGCGAAATGGTCAGTACCGATGTGGAAGTGGATCCGCATGCGGAACTCTCCGGCGTGTACCGCTATGTCGGTGCCGGGGGAACCTGTGAACGTCCGACCCGTAAAGGCCCGGCGATGATGTTTAACACCATCAAAGGTTTTCCGGGGGTGCGTGTGGTCACCGGTCTGATGTCTACCCGCGAACGTGTGGGCTATCTGCTGAACTGTGCGCCGGAAAAACTCGGTTTTCTGCTGAAAGATTCGGTGAAAAACGCCATCGCGCCCGTGGTTGTGGATCGCGGCACGGCACCCTGTCAGGAAGTGACGTACCTGGCGGATGATCCGAATTTTGACCTGCGCACCTTGCTGCCTGCACCGACCAATACCGAAGAAGATGCCGGTCCGTATTTCACCATGGGCATGTGCTATGCCTCTGATCCTGAAACCAAAGAATCCGACATTACCATTCACCGCCTGTGCATTCAGAGCCGCGACGAACTGTCGATGTGGCTGACCCCGGGTCGCCATATTGATGCTTTCCGCGAAAAAGCCGAGCGTGCGGGTAAACCGCTGCCGATTTCCATCAGCATCGGCGTTGATCCGGCGATTGAGATTGCCGCCTGCTTCGAGCCACCAACCACGCCGCTGGGCTTCAACGAACTGAGCATTGCCGGTGCATTGCGCGGGAAAGCGGTGGAACTGACGCACTGTGTTTCCATCGACGAAAAAGCCATTGCCCACGCCGAAATCGTGATTGAAGGCGAACTGCTGCCGGACGTGCGTGTCCGTGAAGATCAGAACACCAACACCGGCAAAGCGATGCCTGAATTCCCAGGCTATACCGGTGAAGCAAAAGCTGCGCTGCCGGTGATTAAGGTGAAAGCGGTGACGCATCGCTGCAATCCTATCCTGCAAACCACGCTTGGCCCGAGCGGTGAACACGTCAGCATGGCCGGTATTCCGACCGAAGCCAGTATTCTGGATATGATCGACCGCGCCATGCCGGGACGTGTGTTGAATGTGCATGCGCACACCTCCGGTGGCGGTAAGTTACTGGCGGTGCTGCAATTTAAAAAATCCTCACCGGTGGATGAAGGCCGTCAGAGACAAGCCGCGCTGCTGGCGTTTGCAGCCTTCTCCGAGCTGAAACACGTGATTCTGGTGGATGAAGATGTGGATATTTTCGATACCGATGACATCCTGTGGGCGATGCAAACCCGCTATCAGGGCGACGTGGATACCGTCACTATTCCGGGTGTGCGTTGCCATCCGCTGGATCCTTCGCAACATCCAGCCTACAGCCCAGGTATTTTGCAGGAAGGTATGTCATGCAAAACTATTTTCGACTGCACAGTGCCGTTTCATCTGAAAGCCCATTTCGAACGTTCCAAATTTAAAGACGCCGATGTGAAGAAATTCCTGCCTGATTTTAAATATTAATATTATGTGCCCTTCATACTTCGCATTGCAGTGCGAAGTATGAAGGGCGGAGAGGTGAAATGAAGAGAAGGCGGATAATTGTCGGCATCAGCGGGGCTTCGGGATTTCAGTATGGAATGAAGGCACTGGAAATATTGCGCGATATCGATATCGACGTGCACCTGATTATCAGTAAAGGTGCCGAAGTGACACGTAGTCTTGAAACCGATATCGGGCGGCAGGATGTGATCCGGCTGGCCGATGACGTGCATTCCATTAATAATCTTGGGGCGTCGGTATCCAGTGGTTCTTTTAAAACCATCGGGATGATTATCGCGCCGTGTTCGATGAACACTCTGGGGTCTGTTGCTCACGGACTCACCAGTAACTTACTGACACGCGCCGCAGATGTCGTATTAAAAGAGCGGCGCAGGTTAGTATTAATGGTCAGAGAAACGCCGTTGAATCTGTCGCATCTGAAAAATATGCAGGCGGTGACGGAAATGGGCGGGATTATTTTCCCGCCGGTTCCCGCCCTGTACCATAAACCTGAAAGCGTGGATGATATTATTCACCACAGCGTGGCACGTGCTCTGGATTTATTTGACCTGAATGTTGGCAATATTAAGCGCTGGGGCGAAGACCGATAAACAGCACAGAGCGAAATACCTTAAATTTGTGGAGTTAACATGTTAATTGGACCTGTTGTTAACAGCGGTGCCATTATTCTTGGCGGCCTGTTAGGGGGCTTTCTTGGCGTAAAAATGCCAGAGCGCTTGCGAACCTCGCTGCCCCAGACCTTCGGTTTGTGCTCAATGGCGCTCGGCGTCGTACTGCTGGTGAAAATGCACAGCATGCCGGTGGTGATTTTATCGGTGATCCTCGGTGCGGCTATCGGTGAACTGTTTTATCTCGAACGCTATATTGCCCGTCTTGGGAATATGGCACGCGGTATCGCTTCGAAATTTGCGCCGGATACCGGCATGGACCATAACGTTTTTACCGAGAAATTCGTGGCGATTATTGTGCTGTTTTGCGCCAGTGGCACCGGGATTATCGGGGCGATGACCGAAGGCATGACGCATGATCCGAACATCCTGTTCGTAAAAGCCATCATGGATTTATTCACAGCTGCGATTTTTGCTACGGTGCTGGGTTATGCCGTTGCACTAATTTTTATTCCGCAGTGGATTGTGCAGTTTCTTATCGCCTCGGCAGCGGTGTCTATTTTGCCGCTGACCAATGCTGAAATGATGGGTGATTTCACCGCAGCAGGCGGTTTTATTATGCTGGCGGCCGGTTTTCGCATCAGCGGAATTAAATCTATCGCAGTAGGAAATTTATTACCGGTGTTAATTCTGGTCATGCCCATTTCCCACTACTGGAGCCTGTTTATCCACTGACGGATGTCCGCACAAGCCACTTCCCCGTGAAGTGGCTTTTTGTATACTGGGCGTCACGCGGCCAGACTGACAGGAAGGGAAAGAAAGATGGATCTCAAAAGAATGCGCTATTTCTGTACTATCGCTGAGCAGGGCTCGATCAGCAAAGCGGCGAAAGTGCTGAATATCGCACAGCCTCCGCTCGGAAAACGCCTGCATGAGCTGGAAGAAGAAATCGGTTCGCCGCTGTTTATCCGCACCAGCAAACAAATGGTACTCACTGAAGCCGGACGCTTTCTGTATCGCAAAACCAGCGACATCCTCAATCAGGTTAACAGCGTCACCAGACAAGCCATCGATATCGCCTCGCAAAAAAAACGCCCGGTGCGTATCGGCGTTTCTTACCTTTATCTGCGCTATTTCAACACCGTTTTTCTTGAGCTGTACCGCAAAAACCCGGACTGGGATCCGAACATTTTAGTGTCCGAATCGACCAGTCTGGAAGAGCTGGTGATGAACAAAACGCTGGATATGGCGATGATCCAGACGCCAGCCGACGTGCGTTCTTTCTACGTGCGTGAATTCGAGCCGATAAAACTGGTCGCGGTGGTGTCCGGCGAACTGGCGAACACGCTGCCGGAACGTACGCTTTCTTTTGCTGATCTCTCCGGTTTCCCGCTGGTGATGCTGCACCGCATGGGCGGCGAGGGGACGTATGAAGTGCTGCTCAACCGACTGTATGAAGAAGTGAAAGACGTGAATGTGATCATGAAAGTGTCCGAACCCCGGATGGTGATCGAGATGTTCCGCGACGGTCTGGTCGGTGCGGCGCTGATGCCGGGATCTGAAGTGGGTGAGAGCCGTCACTTCCGCAGCTTTGAAATCGAACAGAAGGGGAAACTTTTCCGTCCGGCCATTATTACCCTGCACACTGAAAAAGATTCTTTTTTGCCCGAGGCGTAGATTTTGTAAAGTCAGGAAAGAGTGAACTATAATCCCCACTCTTCATGCTGACTGGACGACCAGAGACTCAGCCATACTGATGCAGGGACGACCTTGCGTGTTTTAAGGACATTTTATGGCCTGGGTTTATCTGCTTTTCGCCGGTATTTTCGAAGTGGTCTGGTCGACCGCGATGAAAGAATCTCACGGTTTCACCCGTCTCATTCCCAGTATGCTTACGGTCTTCTTCATGATACTCAGCGTTGTTTTGCTGGCGATTTCCATGAAAACGCTGCCCCTCGGCACGTCTTACACCGTCTGGGTAGGCATCGGCGCCATCGGCGCTTTCATTCTCGGTGTTGTGATGTTTGGCGAAAGCCTTAATCCGCTGCGCGTCATCGCCGTCCTGCTGATTTTTTCAGGCGTAATTTTGCTGAAAGTAGCGACGAAAGGATAGAAGCGGCAACGCGGAACATGACAAAGCCGCTCTGTAAAAGGAGCGGCTTTTTTTTACATCTTACTCACTGCGCTCAAAGAGAGTCCTGAATATCTGCTGAGAAACCGGCACCAGCCCGACTTTCAGGCCAAATGGTCTAAACAGTTTGTTGATGATGTCAGGCGTGTAATTTCCCTTATCATTTTCCACTTCTGATAGCGTCTTACGTGACACTGTCACTAGTTTCCCAAAGGCGTCTTGTTTTAACCCCAGCACCGTAATCCTCAGTGCTTTTAGTGCTTGTCCCTGCGTGATTTCACCCAAAAGTAACGCCCGCATGATGTCGAGCCGGGCTTGATTTCGGTCATTGGTGCTGACGGGTTTCGTCAGGTTCGACACTCTTCGCTGGGCTTGTTTTTTTCCCGTGGAAGATGTTTCTTCCTGAGCCAGCATTTGTCCGGCGTCACGCCGCACATGATTCGCCTCATTTTGTTTAGCCCGTATTTTATCAATGGTATTTCTCGCAGAGTTTGCGGCAATCTCTGGTTCTTTCATAACAACCCCCAGCGGCGTAACTTTTCAGGAATAAAACTGAAACTTATCGCGGGCATGTTCAAAATTTGCTGCGGTATGCCACGGGCTTCCAGCCGCTCTTTCAGTCCCGACAGTTGATGTGACGTGTTTTTAAGTGCCGAAAGTAATGTTTCTGCCGGGACAAGATCATCGAGTGATTGTGCAATGCCGGGATAATCGTATTCACCGCCGATTTCCAGCGGAGCCTTCCATTTCGTCGTTCTGGCAATACCTTCCGGATCGGCTTTCATCGGCGCAAAATCGTAGATTGGTGCAAGCCGGATGCTGCGTTCATCTTTCAGGAAAGAGGTGTTACGCCCATGATTATCGCTGTTACCAAAAATAATATTGAGCAGATCTCGTCGTACCCATTCAGTCACAAACCCCGGGATATCAAAATCAAAACCTTGTTCTGTCACCATATGACTGTGTGAAATCTTATCGATCAGTGCACGGAGGGTTTCTTCATGATACAGCGTCACACCGGGCGCTTTGCGCAGGAGTGAATAGACTGATTCCATTCCGAAACGTCTGATAAGTCCTTCCTCTTCAAAAGAAATATCAAAACGCGGAAGCCAGAGTGACGGATAAGTCAGCCCTTCTTCCAGCCGCATGTTTTGCGTCGGGATCGTGTCAAACCCCATGGCTTCAAGCTCATGGTAGAAATAGAATTCTGCCCGAAGAATATTGCAGTCTACCTCTGTTCTTGCGCCACGGGGATATTTGACCAAATAGGGAATGTCCCGGTTGGCAGTGTCATTCTGGTAGGTATCAATCCAGATTTGCTGTTCCTGACTACAACGCAGCAACAGCTTTGGTGCTTCGCCCCCGGCGCCTGTCGCGCCACCGGCAGCCGCACCGCGTTGTTGTGCGTAGTCCAGAAAGTCACCCGCCCGGTTTTTAACATCTTCTATAGTGAAGAAAAGTTTTTCAGCCAGCGGATTATATTCCGGTAATGATTCTTTTATGCGCAGATTGCCAACAGGGGACAAGGTGCCATGTTTGAGCAAAATGAAATTTTGCTGATCGGCTGTCAGTCCTTCGAGATCGAGATAGTTTGCCCAATAGCGGCGACTTGAACCGCTGGGAATAATATCATCAAGAAACTTCAGCCAACCCCGCTCATCGTCACCATCAAAAAACAAAGAGACGGGGTGATTCAACGATGCGGCATGGTTATCGTCACGATCAAGGTTATCAATAGCGTAATCCGAATGATAATTCAGTTCGGTCAGACGATAGTTATTCTGCTCACTGCCGGGAAAAGTGATGTTAGCAATATCAACCCAGGTATTATTGAGGAAAGCTTGTAACGTTAAAAATTCCATATGGGCTCCCATTAGTGTATGAGTGGTATATTACTCATTATCCAATGAGAGTCCATTTAATGTTACCTAAATCACTCATTAAATGTTTTTTAAAGCAATAATGAGTGATATCCCACTCATTATGTTTTTTACCCCAATGACAAAGCCGCTCTGTAAAAGGAGCGGCTTTTGTTTTTATCTCAGGACTTCAGCAAATCATTTGTACAACACGGCAGTGCCGTGAAGACGGTTCTGACCACCGGCTTCGATGATTTTATAAGAGGTTGCACCGGCGGCAGCGGCTTTGGCTGCGAAGGTGGATTCCAGACCCTCTAACGTATTGCCAGAAGCAGATACGGTGCCGATTTCAGCGGCGAAGCTACCGAAAGAAACCGTGGCGAGTGCAGCAGCAACAACGAAAGTTTTGATAGATTTCATGATGTCATTCCTTCTCAATGTTTGTTTGGGGAAGGCCGTGTGCCTTCGATGAGAAGAAGAATAACGCCGTGGGATTAGAATGAATAGCGAAGTGATTTGCTGATATTGGTTAAAATTTCTGAACAACATGTCCGGGGGCGAAATACCCCGTGTCCGGGGCATTTAATTCAGAACCGTTCTCCCTCCAGCGTAGCATCACACAGCGCAAACACTTTGCCCCAGCCATCGCCTGAGGCCAGCAGTTGCTGGATGTGCAGGGCGACATCGCTCCTGCGCACGCGGCCGTGAGCTTCGGTTTGGATCAGGTGCGCTTTGCCGGTCGCCTCACCGTTCATCAGGCCACCGGGACGAAGGATACATCCTTCGAGCGAGCTGGTTTGTAGCCAGCTTTCCGCCAGTGATTTCTCACGAACTGCCTGGCCGAACGCCTGTTTTGCCCGTGCGGATAACGTTGGCCAACTGTCGCCGCAACCGATAGACGTCACCAGCAACATCTGGCGGATGCCGGCTTGTTCTGCGGTATCAATGATCAGCCGGTTGGCAGTGTAATCGGCAAGTTTGCCACCCAGCGTTGACACGATTTGCGCGTCCGGACCGGCCATCTGGCAGGCCTGCAATACATCTGCGGAATTGAGTGCATCGCCTTCAATGACAGTCACGCCCTGTTCACGCAATACTGCGGCTTGTTCAGGGTTGCGGATCAGTGCCACTACCGGGCGATCCTGCGCAGTGAGCTTAACCAGTTCTGCGCCGACACCGCTGCCTGCGCCAAAAATCAGCAAAGTATTCAAGGTTGTTTCTCTCTCTCAGCCAGCATGGCGGGAAGGGCACGAAAAGCATTCAGCTGATCGGCAAGAAGCTGGCGATGGCTGTCGCGCCCGACGAAAACCTTGAGCATGGCATAACCGCAAGCGTTTAAAAACCAGACACTTGCTGTGCTCATTCCCATAAATGGCCGTTCAACCAGCGCAATATGCTGGCAGTGTGTGGCACGGATATGGCCGCTCATTCCGTGTGTGCCGCGCAAATTAAAGTAGCCGTGACGATGCGTGCCGGTAGGCAATTCGCCGTGGAATTCAAGGATCAGATCCTCGTTATTCACCAGCGTTGTGACCTCGCCCCATGCCGTGATGTTGTCCCAGACCGCATCAAAATGCGTGCCTGCAAACAGATAACTTCCCGGCAGATTGCGGATCACCTCCAGCGGCGTGATGGCATATTCCCGGGCGATATCTTCGACAGTGCCGTCGGGCTGCGTGGCTAAAAAGTCGATCAGGGACTGAAGGTTATCCGTGTGCATGTGCGTCATTCCGTAAGGTCAGTTGAGGGATCAGTGTTTGTAAGGCCTGCAACATATTGCTGGCCCAGAACCGCCCGGCAGGCGTGAGATTAAAGCGCGGGCCTTCGCTGTGCATCAGGCCGCACTGTTGCCATTGTTGTAACAGGGGTTCAAGCGGGTAGGGGTCTTCAACAATACGGCTGAGATCATAACGGCCCGCTTCGATGCCGCCCTGCAAATCCAGCCGCCAGCGGTGCTCGCGGGTCGTTGACGCTGTCATCATCATGATAGGTTTCAACCCGGCGTCCAGTTGCTGGTAATACGCTTCCAGACTGCGCGCCGTCATATACGACTGACCATCCAGATTGCCGCCCGCCCCGCTGCCAAAGGCCAGACAATCCGCGCCTTTTTTGATCAGCAAATTGTAGAGATTGCGTTCGCGGGTGTTGCGCGCCCAGTGACTGTTGCTGATCTGATGCCAGCCATCACGCGCCAGAAACGCCTCGCCTTCGAGATAAAAATCGCGGCGCATGCTGACATCCGGCAGTGTAGTGCGTTTATTCCCGACCGCTTTGCCCAGCGGTGTGGAAGGCAGCAGGTTCAGCGCGTAAAGATCAACGCCATCCAGCGGCAGGTCGCGGATAATCTGCAAATCTTCCCGCCAGCTCTCAGGCGTCTGCTCCGGCAATCCGAACATCAGGTCGCAGACCACGGCAGCCCGGTCACGTTCGCCGAGTTTACGCAGGAAACTGATGGCTTCGTCACGGTTCGCGCGGCGCCCCATTCGCTGGCGGATGCGCGTGTCAAAGGTCTGAATACCGATGGAAAAGCGGTTCGCACCGGCATCCAGACAGGCATCAATCCGTTCATCATCAAAGTTAAGAATGCGTCCTTCGACGGTGATTTCGCAGTCCGGCGCCAGGGGTAAACTGCGGCGCAGCGTGGTGATAATCCGGTGCAGTTGTTTCGCGCTGAGCGCGGTCGGCGTGCCGCCACCAAAGTACACGGCGTGGACAGGGGCGGACTGATGCAGCGGCGAACCGGCTTCCTGCTCAATTTCGCGGATCAGATAATCGCAGTATTGTTCTGTGGCTTGCGCTTCCAGCTTGTTCTGGTAGAACCCGCAGAATGTGCAGTGCGTGGCACAAAAAGGGATGTGCAGATAGACCAGGCGCTTATTGGCCGCAAGTGTGCGCATGCAGAGCGCCTGCCACTGAGCAGGGACATCCTGCGGGGCGACGGGCTGCTGAGGTCGCCATGGCATCACTGCCCGCCGGTCGGGAAATGGCAGCCCCTGATCAGCGGCATAAAAACGCGAGAGGTCTAAGCTCATAGGGTTCTTCTTCTCCTGAAGAATCAATCATTCCCGAGCATTAAACGATAATGATTATCATTCGATCAAACCTAACCCACGTTTTAGATGATCTGTATCAAGTTAAAAAGGATTACTGATCCAGTTCTGACTTACATTGATGCAACGCGGCATCCATATCCCGATACGCCCAGTCCTGAACGTTATGTGTACTTACTGAGCGGCCAATAGACCCCACAGTGGCTTTATCAATCCAGTAGATACCCGCTGTTTCTCCATTCTTACTTACGGTCATTTCTTTCATTATATTGGCTGCATCATTTTCGGGTGTTCCGGTTTGATAGCCTTTTTGATTCAGGTTCTGACGTAAACAATAAGCAATGTCCCAGGGATGATTATTAATATAATCCACTGAAAAATTCTTTTCACCCGCACATGCTGATATCAGAAATATCAGCGTGAGTAATATTGGTTTCCTGAGCATAGTTATTCTCATCTCATTTTGCATTAGAGCTATTCCGGTTATTGATTCTCTCTTTTACCGGGCATGATGATATTGCTGTGCATATACCTCTGCGGACGCCCGATAATGAATATTATCGCGTTCCGGTACGAACACCAACAATTTAAAATTAGAAAATATGTGCATGGATTCAGCGTAATGTACGCATAAAAAATTCTTTATCCGGATGTTAAAATATTAACATCATCCTTATTTTTCAGCATCCCGTTGTCAAAGCGTTGAATTTAAGGACAGTATGAACCCATAACATGAGCCACCAGAATACGCTTATGTGAAAGCGGGTGGTTAGAAAATAATGATATATTTATTAGCCTGATAGCGTGTTTTTCGGATATTTAGCGTTAAAATTCAACAGGAGTTATGATGAAAAAAGTATTAAGCGTAGTGGCTGTTATGGGCATCATGTTTGCTGTCAGTGCCTGTTCCAGTGACTATGTCATTTCAACCAATGACGGGCATATGATTACAACACATGGCAAGCCGGTGAAAGACAAAGATACCGGTCTGATCTCTTATAAAGATACTGATGGCAGTGTTCACCAGGTTCATCAGGGTGACGTAAAAGAGATTGTCGAAAAATAAGTGCGCTGGCACAGGAACCGCCATTAATATTATTAATGGCGTCATCTGCGGGGTAAAAATATATATCTCTTTCTCAGAAAGTTATAGCCGATTGCCAGCCCGAAACGTATAAATTTCCTTTTAGGGTCTGGTTTAAGGGGAAATAGAGCACGTTTGCTGACACCGCTGATGTTGCTCGACGAGCCGACCACCTATCTTGATATCAGCCATCAGGTTGAGCTGATGAACCTGCTGCGCAGTCAGAATCAGCAGGGGAAAACGCGGGTGGCGGTGCTGCACGATTTGAATCAGGCCAGCCGCTATTGTGATTATCTGGTGATGATGGCGGCGGGCAAAATTATCGCGCAGGGCACGCCGGAAGAGGTGATGACACCCGAATTACTGGCGCAGGTTTTTGATATCGATGCGCAAATCTACCCTGAACCGGCGTCGGGCAGGCCGATGTGTATTGTGCGGTGAAATGGGGTGTTATAGATTGTGGCGCGAGCGTCATGCTTTTTTGTCATTCAAACTTGTAAAATCTCGTGTTAAGTTAAATTTAAGGATGATGCTTCATGACCTTGCATGGAAAATTTGTCGTTAATGATGTGTGTTTTTTACCACTGAAGAGGTTCGGCGCAGGTACTTTCACCCTTCAGCATCGCAGTGATTTTATGGCTATTCGTCAGGCCTTGATGTCTACCCGGCAGACAGAATTACCCAATGGTTTAATGAGTTATGGAATGATAGAGGTGATCCTGAATGGGCAGGCGTCGTGTGACAACGGGATTTAGAATATTAATTGCAGTGGGCATTTACGTTCTGGTTTTTCTTATTCTGCGGCCTTCATACCCTGTGACTAAAGAACAATATATCTTCTGGAATGATACAGCCGCGTTATTTGGAGAACCAGACGTTGAAGGCTTTATCGGATTGACGCTATTTATTATTTGTCCTGTTATCACAGTTATTTTGTATCAGGTGATCGTCAGGCTTTTACACTGGCATCTGAACAAACCCGATAAATGATGAATCCGCGGACATTATCAACGCGGCGAGATTAAACCCGCCGCGCATTTTCAAGATTTCTCCTTCTTTCTACTCCCATGCTCTGCCGCGTAAAAATATGGTTTTTCGTTGCCATTGTTTTCTCTCAGGTTGTGTTTATCAGCTACACTTTTGACACCCCTACAGCGCCAATCAAAAGAGCGCAAGATAACGAGAAAACATCATGATCATTTCTGCATCAACGGATTACCGCGCCGCGGCAAAAAGTAAACTGCCGCCATTCCTGTTTCATTACATCGACGGCGGCGCTTACAACGAGCATACGCTCAGACGTAATACCGCCGATCTGGCCGACATCGCCTTGCGTCAGCGCATCCTCAAAAACATGTCCGATCTCAGTCTTGAGACACAACTGTTTGGCGAAAAACTGGCGATGCCCGTCGTGCTGGCACCGGTCGGTCTGACCGGTATGTACGCACGACGCGGCGAAGTGCAGGCTGCCCGCGCGGCGGCGAAAAAAGGCATTCCTTTCACGCTTTCCACCGTCTCTGTCTGTCCGATTGAAGAGGTTGCACCGGCCATCGACCGGCCGATGTGGTTCCAGCTTTATGTGTTGAAAGACCGGGGTTTCATGCGCAATGCGCTGGAACGCGCGCAGGCGGCGGGGGTTAAAACACTGGTGTTTACCGTGGATATGCCGACGCCCGGCGCACGTTATCGCGATGCGCATTCCGGCATGAGCGGTCCAAACGCCGCTGCACGCCGCATGTTGCAGGCGGTCATGCATCCGCAATGGGCCTGGGATGTGGGGCTGAATGGCAAACCGCATGATCTGGGTAATGTTTCCGCTTATCGCGGCAAACCCACCACGCTGGAGGATTATATCGGCTGGCTGGGCGCGAACTTCGACCCGTCGATTTCATGGAAAGATCTGGAATGGATCCGTGAGTTCTGGAAAGGCCCGATGATTATCAAAGGGATTCTGGATCCGGAAGATGCAAAAGACGCGGTGAAATTTGGTGCTGATGGCATTGTGGTCTCCAACCACGGCGGCCGTCAGCTTGACGGTGTGTTGTCCACCGCCCACGCACTGCCGGCTATTGCAGACGCGGTGAAAGGTGACATCACCATTCTCGCCGATTCCGGCATTCGCACCGGTCTGGACGTGGTCCGCATGATTGCGCTCGGTGCAGACAGCGTGCTGCTGGGCAGGGCGTTTGTGTATGCGCTGGCGGCGGCGGGCGAGGCTGGGGTCATTAATCTGCTGAACCTGATCGAAAAAGAAATGCGGGTAGCGATGACACTGACCGGGGCGAAATCCATTGCTGATATCAGTGGCGATTCGCTGGTTTACGGACGGAATCAGGTGCATCGCGCGACCTTGTAAAATGCAGAGGGCGCAACTTCCGTTTGAAGCCACGCCCTGTTTCATTCCCCCACGCAATAGCCGTTTCTGCCCGCATGTTTGGCGTCATACAGCGCACCGTCGGCACGTTTGAGTAATTCCAGCGAAGTCATGCCCGGCGACCATTGCATAATGCCCTGGCTGACCGTCACCGTGTCTGCCACCTGTGATAAGGCGTGCGGGATAGCCGCCTGCGTTACGCTTTGCCTGATGCGTTCCGCGACGACCTCCGCATCGTCGGCGGTGGCGCTGTGCAGCAGGATCACAAACTCCTCACCGCCATAACGGGCCACCAGATCGGCCGGTTGTCTTACGACCTGTTTGAAACACTCCGCGATGCCCACCAGACAAGTATCTCCGGCCTGATGGCCGTAATGGTCGTTGTATTTTTTGAAATAATCCACGTCAATCATGATCAGGGAAAAGGTGCCGCCCTGACGTTCCGTTTGCGCAATCAGTTGTTCAAGCTGATTATCAAGCTGGCGGCGGTTCGCTACGCCCGTCAGCGGATCATAATGCGCCAGATTATCCAGCTTGCTGACCAGCAACTGGTTGTCGCATTCCCGCCTGACAGAAAGGACAAACCAGCGGCTGAGCATAATACGCGCGCTTTCAAACAGGGCGCTGACGACAATCATCGCAGCGATTTCCAGAATCGGAATATCCTCTTTCAGCAGTACCAGATGAAAAAATAATGAAAACCACAGCGGTAATGTGAAGCTGTAAAGGATCGGCATGGTCGGGTACAGCGCAATCAGCGCCGTAAAAATCAGCATACAGAACAGCGGGAAGACCAGTTGTTGCTGCGTGTCACTGGCCAGCATGAAATGAAACACCACGGCCCAGAATAAACCGACCAGAAACGCCAGTATCATCGCGGGCGTACGTGAGCGTATGAAGCGCAGCACGGGCAAAAGAATGATAAAAAATACCAGGAAAATCAGGGCTAAATTATCCAGCACCGGACCGGAAACCGCCACGTCGGCGTTCGGATCCAGTAATACCCTGAACTGATGACGTCCGAATAAAAAAAGCACAAAACCAAGATTGGCGAGCAGCAACCAGATAGCGCTGATGCGCAGTGACGCTTTTTTATAGTGATCCAGCAGGGCGTTAAACGCTGTGTCTTGCCGCGTGTGAGTGGTTTTTTGCATGGTTTTCCTTAACGTCGTCTTCGTGGATAGTGTAGACGAAGAAGAGTTTTTACTCCTCCCCCTGCGGAGGCCGGGAGGGGTTTTAAGGACGAAACGATGGCCAAAGCAGACATCAACTTCTTGATTTTTTTATAATACCCCAACCCTCACCTTCGCAGGGGAAGGCGTTGTCCGGTGTTCCCAGACAGGCAGCCAGTTGTTCCGCAGTTACTCCCGCGATGATCATCTCATTCACGGGGGGCGCAAAGGCAAACTCCCCTAACCATTGCTGCCTCGCCGCTTCCAGCCTGTCAGCGGGCCGCGCGCTAAGCGATTCCCGCAACACGCAGCGCTTTTCTTCCAGTGCCTCCGGGGTAATGCCGTCAATGATGGCCGGGATCTGCGCGATAAACGTATGGATAAACCCCAGCAGTGTTTCTGCGCTATACGTCGGCGATTGTAATGCAAACAAAATGCCGGACTGGCGGGCGGTCTGATGGAAACGGCAACTCACTACGTATCCGACATTTTTTTCGACGCGCAATTGCTGGAAGAATTTGGGTTCGAGGAACGACGCTAAAATCTGCGTGGCGGCCAGGCATTCAGCGGTGTTTTCCGCCAGCGGACAGAATAGCAATACCGCAGCATCGTCTCCGGCGGTCGTGAATTCATGCACTCCGCCTGACGAGCTGCTGACCACTTCCGGCAGTTTTGCCAGCAGGGTGCGTATCGCGATATCCGATGCCAGCTGATGCTGTTCCTGCTCAAACAGCCGTTTGCCTTGTGCCAGCGCGGCGGGAGAAGGCGTGCGCAGCAGTTCGAGCGCCGTGGCGAGCGTGCGCGTCGCCCATGCCTGAGAGCCGCTAAGTTGTAATAATCCGTTGCCCTGCGCACAGGTAAACACCAGAGAATGACCTGCATGGGCAGATTGCGCGTAAAGGGCGCGCAGGCTGGCGCGGGCGATGCACGCCTGAAGTAAGGTGAGCGGGGCACCGGTGGTCAGGATGCTTTCCCCTGTTTTAAGCGTGATTCCGGCGGACGGGAGGTAAAACCTAAAAGGTGATTTCGTGACGTTGTCACATTGTGATTGCCATTCTTTAAAACTGACCGGCAGGGTGAAGCCTTTTACCGGGGTGTTTTGACCAGACACATCCGGCGCAATCCACAGCCGCGTCATGTTTTCCGGCTTTAACTCACTGAGCAATATCTGCCAGCCGTTATGCGCGGCGGGCGGGAAATCCAGGGTGCGGGCGCGCAGTTGATCCAGCGGCGTCAGGCGGCTGAAATCGCGATGCGCGAGGGCAGTGTAATGTTGCAAATCCCCGGTGCCTAAAGCATGAATCTGTTGCAGCCAGTGGCAGAACAGTGTTTCCACACGTGCACATAAAGCATGCGTGGTATCGCAGACGAGAAATTCAATACTGAGAATAGCGTCACGGGCGGATGCGTACGGCAGCGAAACCTGCACGCTGTCTGCCAGCGCCTGGGTTCGAAGTTGATCCAGCAAACTGCCCGGCGCTTCATCCGCCAGGAACTGACGCAATAACGTCAGCGCGGGCGAGGGCGTGACCGGGAACGAAAAACGCAGTCGTGGTGACCCGTCAAGACGCAATTGCAGATGGCGTTCGTCGCGCAATACCAGAGGCTGAGCAGGCGCTGGCTGAGAACCGTTGCAGGCAACAAAGGCATTGCCGTAACGCTCTGCCAGCGTGGTCAGTTCAGCGACAGATTGCGGCCCCTGTAACCACAACGTGAGCTGCCCTGCGGTGAAGAATTGCTGATGATAGTCCGTCAGTGCCTGTTGCAGAGCGGAAATATCCTCTCCGAAAGCGGTACGGTTACCGACGTGAAAATCATGCAGTTGTGCCGGAGCCGCAAAGGCCAGACTCAGGGCCGCATCACAAAGGGAATCCGCATGACCGGTCAGCATGCGGTATTCGGCGTCGATCACCGCCACTTCCTGCTGCACGGCCTCCGTTGCCAGCAAAGGTTGCGCCAGCATGTCCGTCAGACGCGCCAGACCGTCTGCAAACTTTGCCGGTGTCATATCGAAAAACCACGCCGTCGAGGTGGCGTGCGTGCTGGCGTTGAGTCGCGCCCCTTCGGACTGCGCCCACATCATCAGCCGGTCATCGCCCTGAAACTGATGGCTTCCGGCAAACACCACATGCTCAAACAGATGCGCCAGCCCGGGAAAGTGCTGCGGTTCGTGATGGCTTCCGGCATTGAGATGAACCAGCGCGGCGGCGCGGGAAGCCTGCGGGTCATGAAGAATATTGGCCCGCAATCCGTTAGCCAGTGTCAGGGTGTGTACGGCTGGCAGCATCAGACCCTCAGCCTTTAAAAATCAACTGCGAGTTCGCGCGGTTGCGGAACTGCAACTGATTGATCTGAATGTTGGTGCAGTTGGCCTGTTCGCGAGCTGCCAGAATTTTGCCATGATGTTCGGATTTGGAGCACACCGGATCGGCGTTGTCGGCGTTGCCGGTGAGCATAAACGCCTGACAGCGGCAGCCGCCGAAGTCTTTCTCTTTTTCAGAACAGGAACGGCAGGGTTCCGGCATCCAGTCGAAGCCGCGGTATTTGTTAAAGCCGAACGAGTCGTACCAGATTTCCTGCAAGGTATTTTCCAGTACAGACGGGAATTCGACCGGCAACTGACGCGCGCTGTGGCACGGCAGCGCCATACCTTCCGGCGTCACACTGAGGAATATCGCTCCCCAGCCGCCCATGCAGCCTTTCGGACGTTCTTCGTAATAATCGGGCGTCACAAACAGCAGGTTGGCCAGATTACCGGTGCCCGCCATTTTCTCGCGATACTGATGCACCACATTTTCGGCGCGGGCGATCTGCTCGCGGGTCGGCAATAGTCCTTCGCGATTAAGTTGTGCCCAGCCGTAAAACTGACAGGTCGCCAGCTCCACGTCATCGGCTTCCAGCTCGATACTCAGGTCGATAATCTTGTCGATCTGGTCGATGTTATGGCGGTGCAGCACGAAGTTCAGCACCATCGGATAACCGTGGGCTTTCACCGCTTTTGCCATCTCCAGTTTTTGCCGGAAGGCTTTGGCGTTACCCGCCAGTGCGGCGTTCAGCGTTTCGTCGCTGGCCTGAAAACTGATCTGAATATGATCCAGTCCGGCTTCGGCAAACGCATCGATTTTCTTCTCGGTCAGCCCGATACCGGACGTGATCAGGTTGGTGTAAAAACCGAGATCGCGGGCAGCGCGGATAAGCTCAGGCAAATCTTTACGCACCAATGGCTCGCCGCCGGAGAAACCGATTTGCACTGCGCCCATTTCCCGCGCTTCTTCGAACACTTTGATCCACTGTGCGGTGGTCAGCTCTTTTTCCTGTTTGGCGAAATCGAGCGGGTTCGAGCAATACGGACATTGCAACGGGCAGCGGTAGGTCAGTTCGGCCAGCAGCCACAACGGTGGTTTGACCGCAGGTTTAAGCAGGTTCACGGAAGGTAATCCACTTTTGAGCATGGGCCTGAGCGAAGAAATCTTTGACGTCATCATTCACGCCACCGGCTTCCGGGAAGCGGGCATTCAGCTCATCGATGATATTGGCAATCGTCCGCTCGCCGTCGACCAGTTGCAAAATGAAGGTCGCGCTGTCGTTAAGTTTCGCCATCCCTTCCGGATACAGAATCACGTGGCAGTCCTGCGTTTTCTCAAACTGCATGCGGTAGCCGCGACGGAACATCGGCGTGTAGTGTTCGGTAATGGTGATCACAGAAGTCGTCCTTTATGCCAGACCGCCTGTTGCGTCACGCTGTGGTACGGCGGGCGGTTCAGTTCGTAAGCCATGCTCATGGCATCGAGCATGCTCCACAGAATGTCGAGTTTGAATTGCAGGATTTCCAGCATGCGCTGCTGTTTTTCGACGGTATCGCAGTATTCCAGCGCCAGTTGCAGGCCGTGTTCCACGTCGCGATTCGCCTGGCTCAGACGGCTGCGGAAATAGCCATAACCTTCTTCCTCAATCCATTTGTAATGCTGCGGCCAGGTATCGAGACGAGCCTGATGGATTTGCGGGGCAAACAGTTCGGTCAGTGAGCTGCAGGCGGCTTCCTGCCAGACGGCGCGGCGGGCAAAGTTAACGTAAGCATCGACCGCAAAACGCACGCCCGGTAACACCCTTTCTTCTGAAAGCAGCACATCACGATCCAGACCGACCGCTTCCCCCAGTCGCAGCCAGGCTTCGATACCGCCTTCACTGCCGCCGTATCCGTCGTGATCGAGAATACGCTGTACCCATTTGCGTCGGGTTTGCGCATCCGGGCAATTGGCCATAATGGCCGCGTCTTTCAGCGGAATGCTGGTCTGATAATAGAACCGGTTCGCTACCCAGCCCTGAATTTGCTCGCGCGTCGCCTGACCGTTATGCATCGCAATATGGTACGGATGATGGATGTGATAAAACGCGCCTTTGGCCCGCAGCGCCTGTTCAAAAGCTTCCGGCGTCATCGGTGACGTCCGGTTTGAAGATGTCGTCATAATCGTTTTACCTAAAGTTCGATGCGCATCCCGTCCCAGCTGACTTCGATGTTTTGCTGCGTCAGTGCCTGCCGCTCGGCAGAGGCTTCATTGAGGATCGGGTTGGTATTATTAATATGGATGAGAATTTTGCGTTCTGCCGGAAGGGAAGACAGCAGGGCAATCAGCCCTTGTTCTTCGGCAAGGGCCAGATGGCCCATGTCTTTGCCGGTATTGCGGCCGACGCCGGTGGTCGCCAGCTCGTTGTCCTGCCACAGCGTGCCGTCAATCAGCAGGCAATCGGCTTTATGCAGCCACTTCAGCAGTTCATCATCTGGCTCGCCCAGACCCGGTGCGTACAGCAGCGAGGTGCCGGTTTTCGTGTCTTCAATAAACAGCGCGATATTGTGGCCGGGGAGCGGTTTGCCGCGGTATTTCGAATAAGGCGGCGCGTTACTCAGCAGCGGAATGGCCGTGAATGTCAGATTCGGGCACACGGCCACGGAGAAGCGCTTCTCCGGCGCGATAGCGTGGTGTTGCAGGCCGCCATTCCAGTGCGAAAGCATGGTGAAAATCGGGAAGCCGGTGGTGAGATCTTCATGCACTTCCGGCGTACACCACACCTGATGCGGGCAGCCTTCGCGTAAATTCAGCAGGCCGGTGCAGTGATCAATCTGGCTGTCGGTCAGGATGATGGAGCCGATGGCGGTGCCGCGTAAAACGTCGTGTTTTATCAGTTCCGGCGTGGCGGCAATCTGGTGGCAAATGTCCGGCGAGGCGTTACACAGCACCCAGTCGGTGCCATTGTCGCTGACGGCAATTGACGACTGGGTCCGCGGAGAGGTTTTCATGGTGCCGTTGCGAACGCCCTGACAGTTGCTGCAATTGCAGTTCCACTGAGGGAAGCCGCCGCCTGCCGCGGAACCAAGTACGATAATCTGCATGTGAGAACCAGGGGGAAAGGGAAGGAAGATGCCCACAGTTAACCGTGGGCACAAGGGCTTAGCGGTTAGAAATGTACAGCGTCACTTCTAAGCCTAAACGCAGGTCTTCGAAAGAAGGTTTAGTCCACATAATTACGTCCTCTTGGTGATTACAGTTTTAAGTTCACTGCCGCTTTAATTGCGGCAGGTGATCGGCTTATTGTCAAATATCGCTGGTTTGGCTAAGAAAATGTTGCGATGAGCTCAAACCGATATTGCCCTGTAAGCCACAGGGATTAGCGCAAAATGCCGGATGAAAAACTATTCACCCCACGTTTGCTTTAATACTTTCAGCCAGTTACGGCAGGCGATTTTTTCGATCAATACGTCGCCGTAACCCGCATCAGACATGGCCTGAATCAGTAACGGCAATCCGGCGACATCGCCGAGGACATCCGGCACGTTGATGCCGTCGAAATCCGAACCAAAACCGACATTTTCTTCGCCCAGTTTACCAAGAAGGTTATCAAGATGTTTAACAATTTCGGTGATTGGGGTGTCACCGTTACGTTTTCCATCTGCCCGCAGAAACGCTGTGCCGAAATTAACGCCAACAAAGCCGTCGCTTTCCGCGATGGCAGCCAGTTGTTTATCGGTCAGGTTTCGCGGTTGCGGGCATAGCGCATGCACATTTGAATGGGTGGCAACCAGCGGTGCATCGCTGAATTTTGCTGTCTGCCAGAAGGCCTTTTCGTTCATGTGCGAGACATCGAACAAGATCCTTTTCCGGTTACACTCACGCAGCAATCCAAGCCCGGCGGGCGTCAGGCCTTCACCGGTATCCGGCGAACCCGGAAAATCGCCTTTCACGCCGGTCCCAAACTGATTGGGTAAATTCCACAGAGGCCCGATACTGCGCAGCCCTTTTTCATACCAGAATTCCAGCCGCGAGAAGCCATCTCCCAGCGCTTCCGCGCCTTCAATATGCATCACCATTGCCAGCACGTCGTGAGCGATACACTGCGCAATTTCGGCGACCGTCCGGCAGATTTTTGCCCGCCCGGATGACTGTGTTTCGATCCGTTCCAGCAGTGAAATCTGTGCCTGTGTGATGGCTAACGCGTCATGAGGCACAGCCGGAGAATTTGGCTTCAGTTGTGGCATATACGAAGCAGGTGGTACGAAAATGGCAAATAAGCCACCCGCGAAGCCACCGAGGCGACAACGCCTGAGATCGAGATGTCCTTCCAGTGAGCCATCAAGAAACAGGGCAGCAGGATCTGCTGCATCATGCAGCCACAGGCGCAGTAACAGGTCGTTATGACCGTCGAAAACAGGGGGATGTGGAATGGTGTTCATGATGTTAATGGTACTTTATAAAAGCACGAAAATGTATGCGGAATATGTAATGGTTTGTTTGGGTGATGTTAAGTGATTTGACTGACTTGTTTTCATGTGGAGGTGAAAGAAAAATACGGCTTTGACCTTTTGTCTGCTGGTCAGGCAAATCTCAGTCAGCTCCCTCCCCTGCGAAGGGGAGGGTTGGGGTGGGGTATTAAGGTCAAAATCCAATAGTTAAAGTGTGCTTTTACAAAGAATTAGCCATTAAAACCCCCTCCCAACCTCCCCCTTCGCAGGGGGAGGAGCAAACAGAAAAACATTCTGCATTTGAATTATTGCTGCGGCCTCAGCAAATCAGAAACTATAGCTCGCCGTCACCGACACATTCCTTGGTTCGCCGTAGACCACATACTGGTTCACGCTGGTGTCATATTCTTTGTCAAACAGATTATTCACGTTGGCCTGCACCGCCAGTTGTCTGGTGACCTGATAACGACTGAACAGGTTAACCAGCGCGTAGCTGCCTTGTTCCGCATAACGGGTGCCGTTGCCGCTTGGCCCCGGAACGGTATCCCAGACGTGGGTCTGCCAGTTCACGCCACCGCCGACGGTCAGATCCTGCAACATCGGCAGACGGTAGCTCGAGAACAGTTTTAGCTGGGTGCGCGGCAGTTGCGGATTAACTGCATCGCCATTTTCATCTTCTGCAATGTAACGGGTACCGCCGAACGTCATCTGCCAGTTATCGGTCAGCGCGCCGTTCACTTCAAATTCCACGCCGCGGCTGACGGTGCCGTTTTTGCCTTCATAGGCGGTATCGGTTGTGCCAGGAATAATGCGGCCGGTGCTTTGTGCCACGTTATCCAGCTCCGCGCGGAAGATAGAAACCGACGCGGTCAGACGGCTGTTAAACCAGTCAGATTTTACGCCCGCTTCGTAGTTTTTGCCGATGACCGGTGAAAGGTAGCCGCCGTTGATATCGCGGTAAGTTTGCGGCTGGAACACTGAGGTGTAGCTCGCATAGGTCGACCAGGTATCGTTGATGTCGAACACCAGACCGGCGTACGGCGTGATGTTGTTCTTTTCGATCTGGTCGGTGAGCGTGTGAGAATTCCAGTTGGTGTAGCGTGCGCCAACGATCAGGTGCAGCGGATCCGCCAGTGAAAGACGCGTAGCCACGTAAGCCGATTTCTGACGAATAACATTTTCTTCCGCCAGCGCGCGCGGACCCCAGTCAGTTTCAGGGAACTGACCGTTGAAATCGTTAAAATTGCCCAGTTCTTCGGTTGAGATATTGGCAAATGAACTGTAATAGGTGTTCTGCTGTTTGCTGTAGCTCACACCGGTCATCAGTTCATGCTGACGGCCAAACAGTTCATACGGGCCGCTGGCAAAGGCATCCGCACCATCGACTTTACGTTTACCGGTGTTATAACCGGTTCCCGCCACCACCGGATAACCGGCATAAGCGGATTCGCCGACGCCGGTGGTTTTATCGAATGTCCCGTCGATATACATCATCTTACTGTCGATATGGGATTCGGTATGGGTGCCGTTCAGCGTGGCCTGCCAGCCGTTATCGAACGACTGCTTCAGGGTGGTGAACAGCTTAGTCGTTTCTTTATCGCTGTACGCCCAGTCCGGTGCGGAGTTAAAGCCGCGACGATAATCGGTTTTGCTGCCGTCCAGATACCAGCGCGGCATACCGCCCCAGGTCGGGCTGTCGGTGTTGGTTTGCTGGAATTCGTAGCCTGCGGAAAGCAGGGTGGAATCGGTGAGGTCGGCATCCACGGTGGCATAGACGAATTTTTTGGTGGCGCCGTAGCGTTCAACGTAGCTGTTTTTGTCCTGATAACCGGTGATCAGGCGGCCACGTACGCTGCCGGATTCGTTCAGCGGTGTGGATAAATCCGCCACGTAACGTTGTTTATTCCAGCTACCGTAAGTAGCAGAAACATTGCCGGTGAATTCTTTGCTGTCGGCGTGTTTACGCACCTGATTGACGGAAGCTGACGGGTTGCCGGGGCCGGTCATCAGACCGGTTGCACCGCGCACCACTTCGATACGTTCATAAATCGCCGTGTCAGACTGGGAATCACCCAGATCCCAGCGCGGGTCGAAGGTGGTCGGAATGTTATCGACCATGTAGTTGTCGATCAGAAAGCCACGCGCGTAATAAGTACGGCGGTCGAGATCCGAGACGCTTTCCTGAATACCGGTGGTGTTTCTCAGCACATCACCCAGAGATTGCAGTTGCTGATCCTGCATACGTTGCTTGCTGATGATACTGACGGATTGCGGAATATCACGCGCCGTCAGGGCCATTTTTGTGCCCGCAGTGGTGACCGGAACACTGTAATCGGTGGCGGCAGTCTCCGCGACCCCTGCGCTATTATTCTCACCGGTCACGACAACGGTATCGCCCGCCGTTTTTTTAGCGGGAGTTTCTGCGGCATAAGCAGAATGCAAAGACGACGAAATTAACAATGCGATCACTGAAAGTGAAAGTTTCTTTCCTGAATTATTATGAATATTTTGCTTATTGTTCCTGACAACGCAATTCCCTGAAAAGACACACATAACTATTCTCCACACGGTTATTTTATTATTTTTAAGCCACGGCATTTTTGTATGAATACGGCTTTATCTGCATGAGCAAATCCCGCCAGAATCCCCGGGAACAAGGGCTGGACAAGATAAAATGGTCATGGTTAATAAAGCGAATGAGAATAATACGCATTGGGTTTAACGATGTAAATAAATATTACAGACAGGGGGAGGAGCAAAGATAAAACACTCTGTTGTTGAATTTAAGATCCTGCGGGCGATTCAGAAAGCTTGCTGAATGAGAGGTTGCAGACCTGAGGCTGCAATCCCGAAATGAAGGCACCGCGCAGCGGCAAGATTTCCAGCCTGTCGCTGTGCTACCTGAAACATAGCCAGCGAGCGATAGCGCGTGTTGAAAAAGCGAAGGGAGATCCAAGAGGGAAAAAGCACTTTTCCCTCTTGGGCGGTTTCGGCGCAGCGCGTTAAGTGATCGCCGCACTTGAGAAACCGAAATTGTCCGGGTCCGGACCTCACGGTGAGTGAGACCAATTTGCCATTAAAAACCCACCTTTTAGCCATTAAGAAATCTAGACATCTAAACGTTCGTTTTGTAGAGTGTCACTACCTGCCGGATTAACGTTTGATTCGGCTAAGAAAAATACAACGGCGGTGACACAATGTTCAGTAACGTTAAAATCCTCGACGGCGGCATGGGGCGCGAACTGGCCCGGATGGGCGCTCCTTTTCGTCAGCCTGAATGGTCTGCGCTGGCACTGATGGAGGCTCCGGAGTTTGTGCGAGCCGCTCACGATGCTTTTATTGCTGCCGGTTCTCAGGTCATCACCACCAACAGTTACGCCGTGGTGCCGTTCCATATTAGTGAAGATGTTTTTGCGGAGCAGGGCGCGGCGCTGATTGCGCTTTCCGGCAAGCTGGCGCGGGAAGCAGCGGATGCTGCACCGGCTGATGTGCTGGTCGCGGGTTCACTTCCTCCGGTTCTCGGGTCTTATCGTCCGGACCTGTTCGAACCGGTGGCAGCCAAAAAATTACTGCAAGTGCTGGTGAATAATCTGACGGACAGCGTCGATGTCTGGCTGGCTGAAACGCAAAGCTCTGTGGCGGAAGTCGAAGCCGTGCGTGATGTGCTCGGCGATGACCCGCGTCCGCTATGGCTGTCTTTTACCTTGCAGGACAATCTTGATGAAAATGGCAATGCGCTGCTGCGCTCCGGCGAATCAGTTGATGATGCCGTAAACGGCGCATTACGGATTTCTGCCGGTGCGGTGCTGTTCAATTGCAGCCGGCCTGAAGTGATGGCGACGGCGGTGAAATCCGCGCGTGCCGCACTGACGGCGCAGGGATCTGCGCTTGATATCGGCGTGTATGCCAATGCTTTCGAACCTTCCGATAATCAGCGCGGTGCCAACGAAGGGTTGAGCAAAATGCGTCAGGACACTGATCCTGCCGGATATCTTGATTTCGCGAAAGACTGGGTGGCGCAGGGTGCCACCATGGTCGGGGGATGTTGCGGGATCGGGCCGGAACACATCGCCGCGCTTAAGCAGGCCTTCGCTAAATAACATCCATAAAAAGAATAAAACGCACATTAATTCTGAAGATGCATTCTTCGCAGACAGGGGAAAAACATGATTGATCGTCGTTCGTTTATCAAAAGTGCGGGGGCACTTTCCGTTGCTGCGGCTACCCACTCTTTGTGGCTGGGCAATGCCTTTGCTGCGGAGGCAGAAAAGCCGAAAAAAGGCGGGCATCTGGTTGTCGGTGTGGATAACGCTTCCAGCACTGACCGTCTGGATCCGGCATTCTGGTTCGAAACTTACATGTATTTCGTCGGTTCTCAGATGTTTAACAATCTGGTGGAAATCGACGAAAACGCCAGACTGGCCCCATCACTGGCTGAAGCCTGGGCCTCAACCGACGGCAGCAAAACCTGGGTGCTGAAAATTCGTCAGGGCGTGCAGTTCCACGATGGCCGCTCGCTGGGCGCGAAAGATGTGGTGTACTCCCTGAATCACCATCGTGGTGAGAAATCCACCTCGCCGGTGAAAGGTTATCTCGATACCGTCAGTTCAATTGAAGCCACCGGCGACCATGAAGTCACGATTAAACTGACCGCGCCGGACGTTGAATTCGTCTGGCTGCTGAGCGCCGTGCATTTCGCCATTACCGCTGAAAATGAAAACTTTGACAAAGGCATCGGTACCGGCGCATTTATCCTTGAGAAATTCCAGCCGGGCGTCTCTACGCTCACTAAACGCAATCCGAACTACTGGAACAGCGAACGCGGGCATGTCGATTCTGTCGAAACGCTGGCGATGAATGATTCAACGGCCCGTGTGGCGGCACTGGTCAGTGGTTCGGCACAATTGATTAACCGTGTGAATCCGCGCATCGTCAGCCGCATCGAACGTATGCCGAACCTGAAACTGGTGCGCGCCAAAGACAGTATGATTTATACCTTCCCGGGGCTGTCGAATCTGGCGCCGTTCGATAACGTTGATGGCCGTCTGGCGCTGAAATACGCCATCGATCGTCAGAAAATTATCGATACCGTGCTCGGCGGCTACGCCAGCGTGGCGAACGATAACCCGATTTTCCCGTCGAACCGTTACTTCGCGAAAGACATTCCGCAGCGGCCGTACGACCCTGAAAAAGCCCAGTTCCACTGGAAGAAATCCGGGTTCAGCGGCCCGCTGACCCTGAACGTTGCCGATGCCGGTTTCCCTGGTGCGGTTGATGCCGGTCAGCTTTATCAGCAATCCGCCGCCAAAGCTGGCATTAATCTGAATGTGGTGCGCGTGCCGGACGATGCGTTCTGGAATGATATCTGGCAGAAGAAAGCCTTCGTGTCGTCGAACTGGGCGAACCGTCCGACCGCCGATGCGCTGCTCTCGCTGGTGTTCACCAGCCAGTCTTCATGGAACGAATCCGCGTGGCACGTACCGGCTTTCGATGCGATGGTGAAAGCCGCGCGCGGTGAAGCGGACGAAGCGCGCCGCAAACAGATTTACCATGATATTCAGGTGATGCTGGTTGATCAGGGCAGCGAGATCATTCCGCTGTATGCCGATGCACTCGACGGTTGTTCCGCCAAAATCAAAGGGTTCACGTCCGTTCCCGGGATGCCGCTGAGCGGTAACCGTGCGGCAGAGAAAGTCTGGATCGAAGGCTGAACCGGGTAAAAATATGTCTGACTTATCTGCACAACAGAAAGCGACTCAACGGCCTGCGGGCCGTTTTTCGCAACCTCATTCCAGCTTGCTGAGCATGGTGCTGATACGCCTGTTTTATGGCGTGCTGGTGGTGCTGGCAGTTTCCGTGCTGATTTTTGCCGGTGTGCAACTGCTGCCGGGCAATGCTGCGACGGCGATCCTCGGCCAGAGCGCCACGCCGGATGCCATCCGCGAACTGAACTTGCAACTGGGGCTGGATAAACCGGCAGTCAGCCGTTATCTGAGCTGGTTGGCCGGTGTGTTGCACGGCGATTTTGGCACCAGTTTCTCCACCCGTGAAGCCATCAGCGGCCCGCTGTTTACCCGCCTGGGCAACACGTTGTTTCTGGCCGGATGTACCGCCGCGATTGCGGTTCCGCTGGCGCTGCTGATCGGATTTATTTCCGTTCGTTATCAGGGCAGCGTAATTGATACGCTGCTCAACGCCATCACCCGCGCAACCGTCGCGCTGCCGGAATTTTTCTCCGGCTATCTGCTGATCCTGATTTTTGCCATCACGCTGGCATGGGCGCCGAGCAACAGCAGTATTACGGCGGATATGCCGCTGGCAGCTAAACTCTCCGCCATTTCCCTGCCGTGTGCCACGCTGGTGCTGGCGATCCTCGGCCATATGAGCAACATGACCCGCGCCGCGCTGATTGCCGCGCAAAGTTCGGCGTATGTCGATACCGCGTTGCTCAAAGGGCTGTCGCCGTCGCGCATTTTGTGGCGTCACGTATTGCCCAATGCCGTGGGGCCGATCATCAACGTCGTGGCGATCAATCTGGCATATCTGATGGTCGGTGTGGTGATTGTTGAGAACGTATTTGTTTATCCGGGACTCGGGCAGTACATGGTCGACAGCATCAGCAAACGTGATATTCCGGTGATGCAGGATTGCGCGTTGCTGCTGGCTGGCATTTATATCCTGCTGAATTTGCTGGCGGATGTGATGGCACTGGTCGCCAATCCGCGTTTACGCCACAACCGCTGAATCTTAGGAATTGCTGTAATGCCTGCATTAAAACCTGCTTCGATACTTGGCCTGCTGGTGCTGAGTCTGTTTATTCTGATCGCCATTTTTGCGCCGTGGCTGGCGCCTCACGCGCCGGATCAAACGCTCGGGATGTCCTGGGATTTACCGGGACCGGATTCCATTCTCGGCACGGATAATCTCGGACGTGATTTGCTCTCCCGCCTGATCTGGGGAACCCGCGTTTCCCTTGGGGTGACCGCGCTGGCGGCGCTGGTGGCGTTTATCGTCGGTTGTACGTTCGGGTTTATTGCCGGACTGCGCGGCGGCTGGTTGGATCAGGTGATTTCCCGCTGCAACGATATCGTCATGGCTATCCCGACGCTGATCCTGGCGCTGATTGTGCTGGCCGTCTTGCCAAAAACCATTCTGGTGCTGACGCTGGTGCTCGGCTTGCTGGAATCGACCCGTGTGCTGCGCGTGGCACGATCCCTCGCGGTGGATATTGGCGTGATGGAATTTGTTGATGTGGCGCGGTTGCGCGGCGAAAGCCTCGGCTGGATCCTCTGGCATGTGATCTTACCCAATGCGCTTCAGACGCTGATTGCCGAATTCGGCCTGCGTTTTATTTTTATTCTGCTGTTTCTCTCTGCGCTGTCATTCCTCGGGCTGGGTATTCAGCCACCCACCGCCGACTGGGGCGGACTGGCGCGCGATAACAAAGACGGTATTTTGTTTGGCGTCTGGGCGGCGCTGGTGCCGGGTGGCGCCATCGCGGTACTGGCGCTGGCGGTCAACGCCGTGGCGGACTGGCTGATGAGCGGTGAGCGTCGTGTGTGGGGGAAAAAAGCATGAATGAGCACTTACTGCATGTCGAAAACCTGTGCGTGGTGTCGCAGGGTAAAAATCCGCGCACGCTGGTGGATGACGTCTCTTTCACGGTGAAGCAAGGCGAAGTGCTGGGGCTGATCGGCGAATCAGGCGCAGGTAAATCCACCATCGGACTGGCCATTCTCGGGCACTGTCGTCAGGGGATGCGCATTCAGTCCGGCAGAATTACATTCAGCGGGCAGGAACTGACACAACTTTCTGACCGCCAGTTGCGGCAGGTGCGCGGCAGGCAGATTGCTTATGTCGCGCAGTCTGCCGGAGCGGCGTTTAACCCGGCGATCACGCTCGGTGAGCAGGTCATTGAAGCGGCGCTGAAACATAAAGTTTATCCCCGACAGCAAGCGCAGGCCAAAGCCATTGCGCTGTTTGAACAACTCGGCCTGCCGGATCCACAGGCATTTTATCAGCGTTATCCGCATCAGGTTTCCGGCGGTCAGTTACAGCGCGCGATGATTGCGATGGCACTGTGCGCCGGTCCTGAGTTGTTGATTTTCGATGAGCCGACCACCGCGCTGGATGTCACCACGCAGCTCGGTGTGCTGAAAGCCATCAGCGATGTGATCCGCTTTTCCGGCGTCGCGGCGATTTACATCAGCCATGATCTGGCGGTCGTTGCGCAGATAAGCGATCACATCATGGTATTGCAGCACGGTAAAACGGTTGAACAGGCGGAAACGGCGCAACTGCTGAGCCAGCCGCAACAGGATTACACCCGCCGTTTGCTGCATGCGCAGGGCGGGAGCAAAACGCCGCAAACCGGCGATGCGCCGGTGGCGCTGGATATCCGCAACATCAGTGCGCGCTATCATGCGCAGCCGGTGCTGCAAAACATTTCACTGAGCTTGCCGCGCGGGCGCACGCTGGCGGTGATCGGCGAATCCGGCTCGGGAAAATCTACGCTCGGCAAAGTGATTTGCGGACTGCTCACGCCGCAAACCGGTGAAGTCAGTCTGAATCAGCAAGTATTACCTGCCAGTTTGCGCCAGCGCAGCCGCGTTCAGTTGCGCGATGTGCAACTCATTCATCAGATCCCCGACACGGCGCTGAATCCTAAAGAGCGTATTGGCAGCCAGATTTCCCGTGTGCTGGCCTGCTTTACGTCGCTGAACCGCAGCCAGCGTGAGGCGCGGGTCAGTGAATTGCTGGCGCAGGTCGGATTACACGCTGAACTTGCGATGCGTTTCCCTGCCGCACTTTCCGGCGGGCAGAAACAGCGTGTGTGTATTGCGCGGGCGCTGGCGGCTGAGCCAAAAATTATCGTTTGTGACGAGCCAACGTCGGCACTCGACCCGTTAGTCGCCCGCGATGTCCTCGCGTTACTGCGCCAGATCCAGCAGGAAACTGGCATTGCTTACCTGTTTATCACCCACGATTTACAGGTGGTACGTGAAGTGGCGGACGAAGTCGCGGTGCTCAGGCAAGGCGTGATTGTGCGCCACGGCCCGGTGGCATCTGCACTCGCTGAACCTCTGGACGATTACACCCGCGAGTTACTGCGTTCGGTGCCTGAAATGCGGGTGGGCTGGCTGGAGGAAATGTTTGCTAATTAATACTTGTCCTCCTGCCCGGCGGTTTTGTTGTGCTCCTCCCCTTCGCAGGGGAGGAAGCAAAATGGTCATCCTTATTTACACTTTCGCAATATTAACGTCACTAAAGATTCCCTTATTTATACCGATAACCCTTTTGAATTAAATAAATCATTAGAAAGTCGTTCCGCTATGTAACCAATATTTTGAATTTTTTTTCATGGTATTTGTTTTATTGGCCAGGAAATAATGGAAATAAAATGTTTAAACTGATCAACAATATGCGTGTCGGCGCCCGTTTAGGGGCCGCATTCAGCCTTGTCATTTTGCTTTTAGTCATTGTCAGCGGGATTGCAATCACCAAAATAAGCAGCATTAACACCAGTATTGAACAAATAATCAGCGACCGGTACGTGAAAGTCCGGCTGGCATTTGATGTTCGCGACGGCGTAAACGATCAGATTAAATATCTGCGGGGTATCGTTATCGATACTAAAAATCCTGAGCAGAATAAAAAGCGTTATTTACAACTGGATGACACGGTCAAAAAAACCAATTTAGCGATGGATAAAATCGCCGCGATCCAATCCACCGTGACGGGCAAGCAGAAAATTAAAACGTTGCAGGAAGCAGGTGAAACCTTCGAAACGGCGAAAGAGCAACTGATTGCCTTAGCCCGTGCCGGTGACATGGACGGTGCGACCGAATTTGTTCTGCGCAAACTCACCACCTCGCAAAATGCGTATCTGGATCTGGCAACCGCATTTGCCAACTCTCAGGATCAGCAGTTGCAGGCTGAAGGTAAAACAGCGATAGCAGATGGCGCCACCGCCATTCAGCTGACGCTGATTTTCTCCGCGCTGGCGATTTTAATGGCGGCGGCGCTGGGCTATTTCCTGACGCGTTCGATCACCCGTCCATTGCATACCGCAGTGAAAGTGGCAGAAAACGTGGCGGCAGGGGATCTGACCACACAAATCCAGGTGATGTCGCAGGATGAAACCGGGCAGCTCATGCAGGGGCTGAAAAATATGAATGAAAACCTGCTGAAAATTGTGACCGAAGTGCGTGCCGGCACCAATGCCATCACCAGCGCGTCCAGCGAAATTGCTGCCGGAAACCTCGATTTGTCTTCCCGCACTGAACAGCAGGCCAGTTCGCTGGAAGAAACTGCGTCGGCGATGGAGCAGATGACCGCCACCGTGAAGCAGAACGCTGATAACGCGCGTCAGGCTAATCTGCTGGCCGCGCAGGCTTCCCGCGTGGCGGTGCAGGGTGGCGAAGTGGTGGGCGAAGTGGTGAATACAATGGAAGGCATCAACACTTCCTCGCGTAAAATCGTCGATATCATTGCAGTGATTGACGGCATTGCTTTCCAGACCAACATTCTGGCGCTGAACGCTGCCGTTGAAGCAGCGCGTGCCGGTGAGCAGGGCCGTGGATTTGCTGTCGTGGCTTCCGAAGTGCGCAACCTGGCGCAACGTTCTGCCAGTGCCGCGAAAGAGATCAAAGTGCTGATCGACGATTCGGTGGCGAAAGTGGATAACGGCACGCAACTGGTTGCCAAAGCCGGGGCTACCATGGCGGAAGTGGTGTCCAGCGTAAAAAATGTGACTGACATCGTGGGCGAAATTGCGATTGCCAGTAACGAACAAAGCACCGGCATTGAAGAGATCAACAAAGCCATCACTCAGATGGATGAAGTCACCCAGCAGAACGCCGCATTAGTGCAGGAAGCTTCGTCGGCGGCATACTCGCTCAATGAGCAGGCTGAGCGTTTATCCCAGGCGATCAGTATCTTTAAAGTCAGCGCCGGTTCGGCAACGGCGGCGGTGCGTAAAGCCGGGCAGACAAAATCTCCCGCCTTGCTGTCAAACCGTCAGCCGGTTCCGGCCGCTGATCAGGGCAACTGGGAAACGTTCTAAATCTCCTGTTAGTTTCTCAAAGTTTTCCGTTTCATGTTTAAAACCTGACAATTTTTGTCGGGTTTTTTACTTTCTGCCTCAGCTTTTGCCATAATCCCTTCGCCAATATAAAGGAGAAGGCTTTGATGATGAAAAATACCCTGCGTAAAACTGTGCTGATGGCGGCGGCTGTAGTGCCAATGCTCGCATTCAGTGCGGTGTCATGGGCGCAAACGGCGACAAAAATGACGTCTGTGCAGCAGCAACTTGCGGCGCTGGAAAAAGACAGCGGCGGTCGTCTTGGTGTGATGCTGATTAATACTGAAGACAATTCCCAGATTGCTTACCGCGCCGATGAACGTTTTGCCATGTGCAGCACCAGCAAGTTCATGGCCGCGTCAGCCATTCTTAAACAGAGCGAAACGCAAACGGAGTTGCTGAACCGCCGCGTCAGCCTCAAAAAATCTGATCTGGTAAATTATAACCCGATCACCGAAAAGCATCTCGATACCGGCATGACGGTAGGCGAACTGGCTGCCGCCGCCTTGCAGTACAGCGATAATACCGCCATGAATAAACTGATTGAGCAGCTTGGTGGCCCGCAGAAAGTCACGGAATACGCCCGTACGCTCGGCGATAAAACGTTCCGGCTGGACCGCACTGAACCAACGCTGAACACCGCCATTCCGGGGGATGACCGCGATACCACTTCACCGCGTGCGATGGCTCTGAGTCTGCAACACGTCACGCTGGGCAGCGCGCTGGCTGAACCGCAACGCGCGCAACTGGTGGAATGGATGAAAGGCAACACGACCGGCGCGATGAGTATCCGTGCGGGGCTGCCTGCGACCTGGGTGGTCGGCGATAAAACCGGCAGCGGCGATTACGGCACAACCAATGATATTGCGGTGATCTGGCCGGATAATAAGGCCCCGCTGATCCTGATTACCTATTTCACCCAGCCGCAGAAAGACGCGAAATCCCGCCGCGATGTGCTGGCTTCTGCCGCGAAGATTGTGACGCAGGGTTATTGATTTACGTTGAAAAGGACAAAGAAAAGGGCCCGCAAGAGCCCTTTTTGATTGCCGTGTAACGGGCCGATATGGGTTATGTTTAGAAACAAGAGAAGGGAATAGAATGTCCAGGCCGTTTTCAGGATCTGCGCAGGCGCTCATGATGTCATTGCTGACGGGACAGGCTACGCACTGGCAGCGCGCGTGGGTTCCGCTACCGTTGACCTCTTCGGTCTGGCAATCAGTCAGCGGCGTTTTATTTTCCAAAATACTGCAACCGGTCTGGTGGTGCTGCCGTTGCCCTGAGCCTGTGGTGACGGTGAAGAAAAACACGGTGTACTGGCTGGCCCATCTGGTTCAGGAACCGGGTCCGGCGGCTGATAAACTGTGGATTGATGCGGTGCGAACGCGCTATCAGATGCAGACCAACAGCATCCTTCCGCCGGAAACCGATGCGATTCTGTCGCAGGTGTTCCAGGATTACGTCACCTTATATGAGTTCTACCGCAAAGGTCGGGTTAATGAGCTGAATAATTAGGGAAATATCCGAAGGGATTGTTTATATACGCGGCGGACATTATTCTTTGTATTATTTCTGTAATAACCGCACCGATGTCGCGGTGTAATATATTTCAAAATTTATATCTGACGGCTATTCAGCCAGTTACTGCACCGTACTTTAATATCATCGCCCATATAACAGCCGCAGGCTATAATTAAACAACTTTCCTGAAAGACTGTTCACCGGGCATCAACCCCCGGTGTGACGTCGTAGCCGCAGGGGTATTGATGCCTGACAACGGTGTGATTTTAAGCCTGATATGTCGCGTGTTGACCCGTCGTTCCGCAAGACGGATGTGCTTTTTAGTGCTTTATTAATGACTGTGTAACGGAGTTAAGTCAGCACGATCGTTCATTAAATCATCAACATATTGATTCCTATAGGAAAGAATAAACAAATCTATACAAAATAAATTATTGAGGTGGGGGCAAAAAAGCCATATATTGGCCGCGTTTTTCATACGCTTGTAATTTTCTTAATCAAATTTATTCAATTGTGGCGTTCTAATAACACACGGTTGTAGGAGAGATATGATGACGGATAAAGTCCGTATTGACAGTTTTGGTGCGAATTCATTAAACGGAAACAATGAAACCTATTTGGCAAGACAAGCTGAATTTGAATCGAATGTTCGGAGCTATCCACGTAAGTTGCCTCTGGCAATTGCGAAGGCCAATGGCGTTTGGATCACGGATGTTGAGAATAATCAATATCTTGATTGCCTGGCCGGTGCGGGTACGCTTGCTCTTGGACATAATCATCCTGACGTGCTGCAAAGCATCCAAAATGTCATTACCAGCGGCTTGCCGTTACATACACTGGATCTGACAACACCGTTGAAAGATCAGTTCTCTGAATATCTGCTTTCTTTATTGCCACAACAGGGCAAAGAGTATTGCCTGCAGTTCACCGGACCGTCGGGTGCTGACGCTGTTGAAGCTGCCATGAAACTGGCTAAAAAAGTCACCGGCCGTAGCGGTATCATCAGCTTCTCGGGTGGCTACCACGGTATGACGCACGCCACACTGGCGGTGACCGGTAACCTGTCTCCGAAAGAAGCTGTTAATGGCATGATGCCGGAAGTGCAGTTTATGCCTTACCCACACCAGTACCGCTGCCCGCTGGGCATTGGCGGTGACGCTGGCGTTAAAGCATTAACCTATTACTTCGAAAACCTGATCAACGACGTTGAGAGCGGCGTTCGCAAACCTGCGGCTGTCATTCTGGAAGCGGTTCAGGGCGAAGGCGGCGTGAACCCGGCTCCGGCTGAGTGGTTGCAGCGCATCCGTAAAGTGACTCAGGAACACGGCATTCTGTTGATCCTCGACGAAGTGCAGGCGGGTTTCTGCCGTACCGGCAAACAGTTCGCCTTCGAACATGCGGGCATTGAGCCGGATATTATCGTGATGTCCAAAGCGGTCGGCGGCGGTCTGCCACTGGCGGTTCTGGGTATTAAGAAAGAGTTCGATGCCTGGGCTCCGGGTCACCATACCGGCACCTTCCGCGGTAACCAGCTGGCGATGGCCACCGGCCTGACCACGCTGAAAATCCTGAAAGAAGAAAAAATCGCCGAGAAAGTGGCAGCGCAGGGTGAATGGCTGAAAGCCAAACTGGCTGACATGCAGAAACGCTATCCGGTTATCGGTCACGTGCGTGGTCTGGGCCTGATGATCGGTATTGAGATCGTCAAACCAGACGAAGCGCAGGATCACATGGGTTGCTATCCGGCTGACGGCGAATTGTCTGCATTGCTGCAGAAAAAATGCTTCCAGGCTGGCCTGATCCTCGAACGCGGTGGCCGTAATGGTTGCGTGCTGCGCCTGTTGCCTTCCCTGCTGATCACCAACGATGAGCTGGGTATTTTCCTCGATAAGTTTGAGCAGGCGCTGTTAGCGGCTGGCATCAAACCTGTCTGAGCGGAGTAAGAGATTCTGATGTCCGAGTTAAACCCGATTCTGGCAGGCTCAGCGCAAAGCACTGAAGCCTACCAGCAGGCCATTGCACAGAGCAGTGAAGCTGTTGTGCAGTGGCTGAAACAACCTGAGATGTATCAGGGCAAAACCGTTGCTGAGCTGCGTGAACGTATCAGGCTGGACTTCAATCCAAACGGTCTGGGTAACCAGGCCGCGATTGAACGTGCGATTGAGTACTTTTTAAAAGACAGCCTGTCTGTGCATCACCCGCAATGTGTGGCGCATTTGCATTGCCCGAGTCTGGTGGTCAGCCAGGCGGCGGAAGTGCTGATCAACGCCACGAACCAGAGTATGGACTCCTGGGATCAAAGCCCGTCAGCAACCATCATTGAGATGAAGCTGATCGAATGGCTGCGTACTCAGGTGGGCTATCAGGCTGGCGACGCAGGCGTGTTCACCAGCGGCGGCACCCAGAGCAATCTGATGGGGCTGATGCTGGCACGCGATGCCTTCTTCGCGCGTCAGGGGCATTCCATTCAGCAGGATGGGCTGGTCGGCAATCTGCGCAAAATTAAAGTGTTATGTTCTGAAAACGCGCATTTCTCTGTGCAGAAGAACATGGCGCTGCTCGGTCTGGGCTATCAGTGTGTCACGCTGGTGAAAACCGATGAGTTTGCCCGTATGGATCTCAACGATTTGCGCGAGAAAGTGGCACAGGCGCAAGCCAGTGGCGATCAGATCCTGGCCATTGTGGCGACAGCCGGTACCACCGATGCGGGGGCTATCGACCCGCTGCGTGCTATTGCTGAACTGGCGGCAGAGCATCAGATTTGGGTGCATGTGGATGCGGCATGGGGCGGTGCATTATTGCTGTCCGAAAAATACCGCAATTATCTGGACGGCATCGAGTTAGTGGATTCCATCACGCTGGACTTCCACAAACAGTTCTTCCAGACCATCAGCTGCGGCGCATTCCTGCTCAAAGAAGAGCGTCATTACGAGCTGATGCGTTATCAGGCGGCTTACCTGAACTCTGAGTTCGACGAAGCGGCTGGCGTACCGAATCTGGTGTCCAAATCCCTGCAAACCACCCGTCGTTTCGATGCACTGAAACTGTGGATGGGGCTTGAAGCATTAGGGCAGAAACAATACGCCGCGATTATCGATCACGGTGTGACGCTGGCGCAGGAAGTCGCGCAATATGTGACTTCTGAAGCCGCGCTGGAACTGGTGATGAAGCCGCAACTGGCGAGTGTTCTGTTCCGTTATCGTCCTGAGCAACTGGCTGGCAGCAGCGATGCGGCTATTGCACTGCTGAACCAGAAAATCGGTGATGCGCTGCTGGAGTCTGGCCGTGCTAACGTCGGTGTGACCGAGCATAATGGCGTCACCTGTCTGAAGCTGACCTTGCTGAACCCGACAGTAACGCTGGAAGACGTGAAAGTCCTGCTGGCGCTGGTTGAGAAAACCGCACAGCAATTGCTGAACGCATAAGTCATTACTGAAGCATAAGTGTCGTTCTGCGTTAACCCGCAGCAAAAAGCCGGTGATACAAAAGTATCACCGGCTTTTTTACGTCTGAATGATTTTCTGACCAGGATGATTCTTAATGCTGAGCGACAGGCAAAAAAGAACCCACCTCATGGGTGGGCTATTTAAGGGTATGGTGCTTACGATCCGCTGCTCTTGCGTCAGCTGATCTAAGAGTAATCCCAGACCCCTGTCCTGTTCAAGTCATTGACAAAAAAGTGCCACAAAGAGTGCATATTTTTGGGTGGCAGAACGCTTTTCGCATCATGCCCCGCACTCACCCAGACGTTATCACTCACCTTACCGGGCCTTTGTTATCCGTTTCGGGCACCGATTATCAGCGCGGCGACCAATGCAATTGAAACGAACGACATATAACCAATCACTAAAGCTCTTTTCATATCAAGCACCTCAGTTGAACGTTTTTTCAGAACATCGGGCTCACGCCAGAAATCATAGTAAACCGGACAGAACGTAATATAAATACCGATGACGCTAAGACGTCTGCAAAGTTTTACCTCTGCGACAACGCCGGTTGTCTACCGAACTTTCCTATTCCTGACCCCTGCGCTGACCTGTTTCCTATACTGGAGGTTTGTGATTAATTCCGGGAGGGAAGATGAATTTTCTATCACGCTTTGATTTTATCGCGCTGGTGATGGCGCCGGTGTTCTGGATAGGTGTCGCGACGATGTGTGTCGTCACGCTTGTCACATACTGGCTGCTGAGCTGGCTGGTCTCGTTTTTGCGCAAGGGCGTAAAACGCTGGGGGGAAGTTAATGAGGCCAGCCACCGGATTCGTTTTATTCTGGGCGAGATCCTCAACCGGACGAGTAATTTACTCATTTTCATTGCGGCTTTTTTGTTCAGTCTGCGGTTCGTTAATCTGCCCGATAATCTCTACAACACCATCAGTCACGCGTGGTTTCTGGTGCTGGCGTTCCAGATGGCATTGTGGCTGGATCAGGCGGTGGTCTCGTGGTTACGTCATATTATGCGTCAGCCCGGTATGAACAAAAATCCGGTAACGCTGGTGATCACCGGGCTGATTTTCCGGGCGGTAGTGTGGTCGGTGATGCTGCTGTCGATACTGGCGAATGTGGGCGTGAACATTACCGCGCTGGTCGCCAGTCTGGGCGTGGGCGGTATCGCTATCGCGCTGGCGATCCAGACCATTCTCAGCGATGTGTTCGCGTCATTATCTATCGGCTTTGATAAGCCTTTCGAAATTGGCGATTTCGTCGTTTTCAATGATGTTGCCGGTACTGTCGAACATATTGGCCTGAAGACGACCCGGATACGCAGCCTGAGCGGGGAACAAATTGTTTGCGGTAATGCCATTCTGCTCCAGCAAACGCTGCATAACTACAAACGCATGCAAACCCGCCGCATTGTTTTCAATTTTGGTGTTGCGATTAATACGCAGCCGGAAAAGCTGCGCAATATCGGTGACATGGTAAAGGAAATTATTATTGATGTCGGCGAAACGAAATTCGACCGCGCACATTTGCTGGGTTTTGGTACCGATCGCCTGAATATCGAAGTGGTCCATATCGTCAATACTGCCGATTACAATAAATACATGGATATTCAGCAGGAAATTAATATTCGTATTATTGAAAAGCTGATCGAGCAGGGGATCGAAATGGCATTGCCGAATATGATTGTTAAAACCCAGGCAGAACGCGACCGTTAAGATGGCGAGGACGCTATCAGGATGACCGGGGAGAAGCCCGGCCAGACAGCCATGTCTAGCTGGTCGGTCAGCGTAATTTCTTTATCGCTGAACAGATCCCGGTAGTGCCGGTAAGCAAGGTGGGGCGGCAGTACAATTTCCGCCTGCGGTAACCCCCGGGCTGGCAAACCCAGCACCAGACGCGGTGCCGCAACAATCACCGCATCGTCATTGTGCACCCGCGCAAACGCGATGATGTTTTCGGCGTGCTGGCCGGTCACACTGAGCGGAACATAGTCCCCCTGCTGAAACAGCGCAGGTTTTTGCTGGCGAAGCCCGGCGAGCGCCGCCACGAGGTATTGTTTCAGCTGGCCGTTCAGCGCCTGGCCCCGGCCCGTTTTATCATCCTGTCGTAACAACCGCGCCAGCCCGGTGAAATCCGGCAGACGACGGTTATCCGGATCAACAAGGCTGAAATTCAGCGCCTCGCTGCCCTGATAGATATCCGGTACGCCCGGCGCCATCAGTTTGATTACCGTCTGGGTCAGGCTGTTCACCAGTCCGGCATGGATAAATGGCTGGATCGACGCGTGGAAATCTTGCAGGAATAGCCGGTTTTCCGCTGAAAGCAGATGATGCGCGTAATCCAGCACGGCCTTTTCATAGTCTTCGTTGTTGTTATCCCAGTTGGTGCGCAGCTTGGCTTCCCGCAGCGCTTTTTCGACGAAACTCTGAAATCTTTCGTCGAGTTCCTGCAAACCCTGTTCATCTTCAGGCGTCAGCGTGACCGGCCACGCGCCCGCCAGCGCCTGATACAGCATCCATGTCAGCGCAGGGCGCGGTGCCGGGCCATCGGGAAGCATAATCACCTTTGACTCGTTCATCCGGTGCCAGCGTTTTACACAGGCGGCCCAGTCTTGTGGCGCTTCGGTCAGCGTAAACAGTCTGGCGCGGGCATCTTCACCCCGTTTGGTGTCATGCGTGGATGTCGCGGAAAGCGCCGCCGGTTGCTCTTCGCGGCGTTTTATCATCTCCGTATGGAAGCGGCTGAGGGAGAAGGTGCGAATTAACGGTTCAGCGCCGACTTCGTTCAGCGCCAGTTCCATGTTCTGGCGGAAGAAAAGTGTGTCTTCCACCGATTTAGCCATCAGCGGTCCGGTCAGTTGCTGAAAGCGGGTACGGAATAAACCGGCCTGCGATGCCGCCGCCGCAGAGGTTTCTCCACAAAGAATACGCGCCAGAAACGCAAGGATTTCAGGCTGAACGGCAAGGGCCGGGGCGCTGACCTTGCGCAGGATCTTGTGCAAAAGCGCGGTGTCTTCTGCGGGCATACCCTGTTCCGTGCCGTAAGTGCGGTACACCGGAAACGCGATCAGTAATTCGCGCAGCGCGGTACGGATATCATTTTCGTCATACATCGCGCCCCCGGTCCCGGCGATGCTGTTCGCCAGTTTCCACAGCGTGGTGTACTCGCCTTCGAAATTCTTTTCCACCATCATAAGCTTGGCCGCACGCAGCTCGTTGCGCATGTCCACCGGTTTGCCGACCACGCTGTCGTAAAGCTCGCTAAGCACCGCGATATTTTCATCGTTGACCAGCACATCCGAAAGCGAGGCAATGAACTCATAGCCGGTGGTGCCGGAGACCGGCCAGTCCGGCGGCAGGCGCTCGCCTTTGCCCAGAATTTTCTCCACCGTGATATAGCAGTCCGGCCCGGCCTTCTCCCGCAGGCGTTCAAGATAGGCTTTGGGATCGGCAAGACCATCCACATGATCGACCCGCAGGCCATCGGCCACACCGGAGCGGACCAGCTCGAGGATCAGCCGGTGCGTATCATCGAAAACTACCTCGTCTTCCACGCGCACACCCGCGAGGCCGGTGATTTCGAAAAAGCGCCGGTACGAGAGTTCACGGGGCGCGTCACGCCAGCACATCAGGCGGTAGGGCTGGCGCTCATGTAATTCAGTCAGTTCTGTTTTGCTCAGGCCGTCTGTTTTAGACGCCGTGAGAGTGCCGGGCGCAACGGGATAATAGGTATCGAAATAGGCGAAAGCGGGCTGACCGGTTTTGGGATCAGGCGTCAGCACAATGTCGCCTTTTTCCAGCGCATCCTCAAAAGCGTCCCCGAGGAAAGGCAGCGTCAGGCGACGCGACCAGTCGATATCAAAATGGCGTGCATAACGGCTCTTTTTGCCATGTTCAATGACGTCACGCCACCAGATATTCTCAAGTGAAGCCGCCATATGATTGGGCACAATGTCGAGGATCAGCCCGATCCCCGCCGCTTTCAGCGCCTGTGCCATACGGTCGAAACCTTCGCGCCCGCCAAGCGTCGGGTCAATTTCGTTGGCGTTGGTAACATCGTAGCCGTGCGTGGAACCAGACGTCGCTGTAAACACCGGGGAAGCATAAAGATGGCTGATCCCAAGTTGTTTTAAATAGGGGATAAGTCCTGTCGCAGTGTCAAAGTTCAGTCCATTACGGAACTGAATGCGGTAAGTCGCGGTGGGGATTTTCACAGTAAGACTCCTGGCGCAAGACGGACAATAAGGGAAGCGGGCACTGACGTCGCGGCATCCTGCGGCCAGGCAAAGATCGTTTCTCCTGGCAGTTCAGGAAGCGGGTGCGTGTCCTGGCCAACATTGAGTACCAGCGAAAGCGTGCCACGGGGGAATGTCCATTTAACGGCGAGAAAACCGGTTGAGGTTTCGACAATCTGGCCGACTTCTCCTTTCGCAGGCGTCAGTAAGGGCACGATGTATTTCCGGCGCAGCGCCAGCAGCTTGCGGGTCAGCGCCAGGGTGTTTTCGCCTTCGGGATGTGTCAGTTTCTGCCAGTCAAGTTTCGAATTTTCGAACGTACTGAGAGCGTTAGGATCGGGGACCGCGTCGTTGCCGTAACCGTTGTGTCCTTCAAATTCACGGGCGCGCCCCTCGCGAACCGCCTGCGCCAGCTCACCTTCAAAATCGGTGAAGAACAGAAACGGATTGGTTTCGCCGTATTCTTCGCCCATAAACATCAGCGGAATATGCGGCGATAACAATAAGGCGGCGAACAGAACGCGCGTACGTTCAGCGCCAGCCAGCGTGATCAGCCGGTCGCCGTGCGCACGGTTACCAATCTGGTCGTGATTTTGAATGAAATCGACAAAGGCTACCGGCGGCTGTCTGCGACTGACCGTACCGCGCGGTTTAGCGGTTTGCGGCGATTTTTCGCCCTGATACGCGAAACCTTCCGCTAACGCGCGTGCCGCCAGTTTCTCAGGGGTCTGCGCGAAATCCTGATAGTAGGCGTGCGTTTCACCGGTGCTGAGAACGTGAATGGCGTTATGGAAATCGTCATTCCATTCGGCGGTAAACAGTGGCACGGTGCCGTCGGCATTACGCGGGTGTAAAAAGATGACGTTGCGGCTGTCTTCGGTGGTCAGATGCACCGGGCGATCAGTGATCGCTTCGCGAATTCGTTCGGCGATTTCAATCAGAATATGCGGGGAAGAGGTGTCTTTCATCTGATCGATGGCATCAAAGCGCAGGCCGTCAAGCCGGTATTCTTTTAGCCAGTACAGCGGTGCTTCCACGATATAGCAGCGGGCCGCTTCGTTTTGATAATCGATGCCCGCACCCCAGGCCGTCATGCGTTGAGCATCGAAGAAATCCGGCGCGAGCAGTGGCAGATAATTGCCTTCCGGACCAAAGTGGTTGAGCACGATGTCCAGCACCACGGAGATGCCGACACCGTGCGCCGCATCGACAAACGCCTTGAAATCATCCGGCGAACCATAAGCGGAGTGAGGCGCGTACAGCAAGACACCGTCATAACCCCAGCCGCGTTGCCCCCCAAATTGTGAGAGCGGCAGCACTTCAATCATGGTGATGCCGGTTTCTGCCAGATAAGCGAGTTTTGCCTGCGCGGCGCTGAAAGTGCCTTCGGGTGTGAAGGTGCCGATATGCATTTCATAGACGACGGTTTCTTCCCACGGGCGGCCTTTCCAGTGGTGATTTCGCCATGCATAGCCCGATGATGAGGTGACCAGGGAAGGGCCGTTGACGCCTGCCAGCTGGGCGCGCGAGGCAGGATCAGGAACCGGCATGCCATCGGCCAGAATAAACTGGTACTCCTGACCGGCAGAAACACCGGTTGCCACAAACTCGAACCAGCCGTTTTCCGTCGGCTGCATTTCTCTGTCTTCGCCGGAAAGTCTCAGCGTCATTTTGGCCTGACCCGGCGCCCGGACCCGAAAGCGAACTGTCCCGGCGGAAATGAAACTGGCCCCCCAGCTTGTCGTCAATGCATCGCGTTGCATCACTTTACCTCGCAAAATAGTCGCGTTAACCGGCCGTTAGCCAACGAATAATAATCATAGTCGAGGATGAAAAAGAGGGCGATCCTGTCGGATATTAAACCCCGGCACAGAGGCAGGGGCATTCACGGAAAAATTATGCTGGCATCAGGAAGAGGAGGTGAAAAAAACCAGGGAGATAATGAAAGAGACGAGGGTCCCGATGAGCAGCATGCATTTGCTCGGCGTGAAGAACTTCTTGTTCTGATTGGCTTTATAAGCCTTGATTAATAACCACAGCATCACGATGCCAATGATAATAAATATTACGCCACCTGATATACTCGCGACTGGAGCCATATAAGTATCCTTCTCATCGGTAAATTTTAATTATAGCTCAGCATCTGAGAAGCGTTTTCCGCTTCATATTAACGGTTATCACCCGAACTCACCTCAGGCGCTCCCTTTTGCCCGATCTGCGGCAACATGCAGTTGTGACTGTACTGATGCAGCCGACCAAACGTATAATATCCCGCCGCGATGAGGGCATGGCGGTATTACCGGATTCGGCGACTTAAGTTAAATAAACCGTGCAATAAACCGGTTGCTATAAAAATAATTTTCAGCCTCAGATAATAATCACACAATACCTAAGGGAATTAAATGAAGTTACTTCATGGTTTGCTTTTTATGCTGTCAGTCGTCATAACCGGACAGTCCGGTGCCGCAACAACGACACTGACTGATGTTCTGGGAAATAAAATAACCTTAGAAACCCCGGTGAAAAGAGCGGTATTAGGTTTCTATTTTGAAGATTATATGGCGGTCGGTGGTGAACAGGCATTTGATCATATTGTCGGTATCTCCCGCGAAGCCTGGCATGGCAAAGTCCCTGCGAACTGGGATATGTATATTAAATACCGTCCGTCCATCGCCAACATTCCGGATATCGGCGAAATCGACCTGCACAACGTGTCGCTGGAAAAAGTGATTAGCCTGAAACCGGATGTGGTTATTTTAGCCAGCTGGCAGTACGCCGCCCTGAAGTATGAAGTCACGCAGCTTCAGAGCCTGAATATCCCGGTTGTCGTGCTCGATTACAATGATCAGACGGTGGAAAATCATGTGAAATCCACGGAAATTATCGGGATATTAACCGGCCAGACTGATCGCGCGAATGAGCTTGCCCGGCTTTATAAAAATAACATCACGCTGATTGAAGACAGGATCAGACAGGCGAATCTGCCGAAGCCAAAAGTCTATATTGAGTTTGGCAATAAAGGTCCGGCGGAGTATTCATTTACCTATGGTGAAAATATGTGGGGGGTGATGCTGCGTCTTGCAGGTGGTGAAAATATTGCGGCACCTTTCGTTAAACAGTGGGGCGAAATTAACCCTGAGCAGTTGCTGGTTGCCAAACCGGATGTCATTTTTATTTCCGGCAGGGAGAACAATAAAGTCGATACGGCGTTAGAAATGGGCATCGGGGTCAATGAAGCCACGGCAAGAGCAAAACTCAACGGATTTGCTCACCGTGACGGCTGGAGTTCATTACCGGCAATTAAAAACGACAAACTCTTCGGGGTTTATCAGGGCGCATCACGGACGCTGGTGGATTTCACCATGGTGCAGTTTATCGCCAAGTCCCTTTATCCTGATTTATTCAGGGATATTGATCCGGTGAAAAACTATCACGATTATTATAAAAAATACCTGCCTGTCATGCCGGTGGGAACCTTTGCGTTATCGGCCAGTGAGAAACTCCACTGATCGTGGATTTTCCTGTTAATCGATCCCTTTCAATCCATTTGCTCTCTTTGAAAGGGATCGGTGTACTTACACCCTGGGTGTTGCCAGAAATTGCGGTCGCTGTTCGGCCCGCTGTGTGAAGCTGTTCGCTTGCGCATACTGGTCGGCGTTCATGATATCTGGCAGCATCGATACCGTAAAACTCCAGGCAACGGCGATGCTGATACCGGCTACAGTCAGTATATCAGGGGCGCTTTCCTGCAGGCTGTCATCAAGCATTTGCCATGTCCCGCGGAGCTGTCGGGTCACCCGATCAACCCAGGGCTGATGTTGCTTTTCCTCCGGCCTGAGGCGTCGTTCGTAAACGAGTTGCACCGCTTTTTCACAGGCTGTCAGAGCAAGTCCCGTGAGGCATAATTCCCGCAGGCCTTCCGGCCCGGACTCGGGGGGATTGCCAAGAGAGCGGGTGGACAGTTTCTCCAGATAGCTGATGATTAAGGTTGAGTCCATCAGTACCTGATTGTCTTGCGTGATAAGCGTGGGGACTTTGACCGCCGGGTTAATTTTCACCAGTGTCTCAAAATCGGCAAACACCGAGAGCGGACGATGTTCGAAATCAATACCCAACACTTTCATACAGATAGCCACGCGTCTGACATAGGGCGAATCCAGCATTCCGATCAGGACCATAGTGTTACCTCACCTCATTTTTGTTAATAAATTCGACTACCTGTCTGGCTACAGGCAGTGGAGCATCTTCCATCAAAAAGTGTCCGGCCTGCTCATAGATATGCAGCGTGGAAGACGAAATATCGCGTTGCAGACGCTGGCTATATTCAACGGGCTGCCATTCATCTTCTTTCCCCCATAAGATCTGTACGGGCAGATTCAGAAGAGGGAGCTTCTCCGCAAAGTCTGCCGTGTAACAGGAATTATAGTGAGCGACCTGATGCTGATAAAATGAGGCCTGCTCCACCACGCCACAAAGTGGCGCGAGATAACTCTCCAGCCGTTCCCCTGTCATCACTTCCTTTTTAAAAACGGCCATCTTTAGCTGGCGTGACATCGCAATACAATGTTCGCTGGCCGGTATCAATGCATATTCCGCATAATTATCCCGCATGTCTTTCCATGTAGGCGATGGCCAGGAGTCGTAGCTTGGAATATCGGCGAGGGTGAGTGTCTGGAGGCGGTCCGGGTAATCGAATGCCAGCCGAAGTGAAATTGCCCCACCGATGTCGTGACCCAAAAAGTGTGCTTTATCCAGTTGCCAGTATTCAAGCAGTCGTAGCAGAAAAGTCACCTGTGAGGCTACCGATGTATCCGTTTTCACCGGGCGTTCGGATGCGCCGAACCCTGGAAGGTCATACAGATGAACACGAAAGCCTGCGTCGACAAATATCGGGACGAGTGTCTGCCAGATGACAGAATGCGCAGGCGTGCCATGAACCAGAATCAGTGGCGTGCCTGAGCCGTGGACCCCCGTCGCAATGCGACAACCCTTTATCACAACGTGTTGAGTCAGTAATGGATTACAACCTGGCATAGTTTGCTCCGCTTTTATTCAGTCTGAGCAGGCTATCCGTTGACTGAATATGACGCCAGTGACATTCTTTCCCTCTGGTAACCCACTTTTGTCATAATAAAATGAATAAACGCCTCTCCGTTGATTCGCTCAGGGTGTTCAGAACCGTCGTTCAAACCGGCAGTATGAGCAAAACGGCTTCACTCCTCAGCCTGAGTCAGTCTGCTGTGAGCTGGAAACTCAGGCGACTTGAAGATCAGCTTCAGTGTCAGCTCCTGACACGTCACGCAGGGAAAGCCTGCCCGACTGAAAAGGGCAGCGTGTTACTCCAGCATGCGGTGAAAATACTCAGCGAACACGATAACGCTGTGGCCTATTTTTCACCTTCGGCATTGCGCGGAAAGCTCCGTGTTGGGGTAACTGAACACATTTCTCTGACAGAAGTGTGTTCAGTTATTGCTCTGTTCACTCACCATCATCCTGAGGTGGATGTCCAGCTGGTTGTTGAGCAAAGCCATCTCCTGCGTCAGCATTTTTCTGAGGGGGGACTGGACATCATTTTACACCAGGATTTCACGGGCATGGCCAGCGGCGAAGACAAGGTACTCTGGACAGAAAAATTATACTGGTGTGCACCTCCTTCGTGGCGGTATGCATCCGGTAATCGCCTTAAACTGATCACCTGGGGGACAGATTGTTTTTATCGCCGTATGGCTGAGGAGAAACTGAATCAGGCTGATATTACCTTTATGGTGATGCTGGAGTGCCCTTCAGTGGCAGGTATGCTTGCGGCGATAAATGCAGGCCTTGGGGTGGGAATAATGAATGAATTCAGCATCGTAAAACCGGTTAGCGATCTTTGCGAACTTGAACAGAGGATGCCGTTGCCGTCGGTGGATTGTCTGCTACGTGTGAACGAACACCGCTATAACCCTGCAAGTGAGGCTTTCTGTCTGATACTGAGCCGGCTGATGCACAGATCTGCTAAGGCGGGGGATATCAATAGCAGTCAGTCATGATTTTATCGAAGAGGCATGCGACTTTCTGATTCATTAATAGCGGGTCGCGGTGGCTGCATAATACATATTACCGTTAACTGAACGGCATCTTTAAATAGTCTCCTGATATTTCATTTAGAAGAATATTAAATTTAATTCGTCAATAAAAATATTCCCATTCTTCTGGCGGGTTCAAGGTAAATTTTATCTGAGCACGATATATTTTCAGCTTGTCGTATTTTGGATGCCCGGGAATGTACGAATTCAATTTGATATTGCTGCTGTTACAACAAATGTGCGTGTTTTTGGTGATTGCCTGGCTGATGAGTAAAACGCGGTTATTTATTCCGCTGGTTCAGGTGTCGGTTCGGCTGCCACATAAGTTATTGTGTTACATCACGTTTTCCATTTTTTGCATTATGGGAACCTACTTTGGCCTGCATATCGAGGACTCTATTGCCAATACCCGTGCGATTGGCGCCGTGATGGGCGGGTTGCTCGGCGGCCCGGTGGTCGGGGGGTTAGTGGGGCTGACCGGCGGGATCCACCGTTATTCAATGGGCGGTATGACGGCGCTGAGCTGCATGATTTCAACTATCGCCGAGGGATTATTAGGGGGTCTGGTACACAGCGTTTTGATCAAACGTGGACGTATCGATAAGTTATTTAATCCGCTGGTAGCGGCCGGTGTCACCTTTGTTGCAGAAATACTGCAAATGCTAATCATCCTGCTTATTGCCCGCCCGTTTCACGATGCGCTTAATCTGGTCGGCAGCATTGCCGCCCCGATGATGGTGACGAATACCCTCGGGGCTGCGATGTTTATGCGTATCCTGCTGGATAAGCGGGCAATGTTCGAAAAATATACCTCGGCGTTTTCGGCCACCGCGCTGAAAGTGGCCGCCTCGACGGAAGGCATTTTGCGACGCGGGTTCAACGAAGAGAACAGCATGAAAGTGGCACAGGTGCTGCTGAAAGAGCTGGATATCGGGGCTGTGGCGATTACCGATCGTGAGAAATTACTGGCCTTTACCGGTATCGGCGACGATCACCATCTGGTGGGGAAACCCATCGCATCACAATATACCTGGCGTGCTATCGAGAACGATGAAGTGGTGTATGCCGACGGCAACGAGATGCCTTACCGCTGTTCGCTGCATCCCAGCTGCAAGCTGGGTTCAACCCTGGTGATCCCGCTGCGGGGCGAAAATCAGCGGGTGATTGGCACGATCAAATTGTATGAAGTTCGCAACCGTCTGTTCAGCTCCATCAACCGCACACTGGGCGAGGGGATTGCCCAGTTGCTGTCGGCGCAGATCCTCGCCGGTAAATTTGAGCAACAAAAAGCGTTGCTGGCGCAGTCTGAAATCAAGCTGTTGCATGCTCAGGTTAATCCGCATTTCTTATTCAACGCCCTCAATACGTTAATGGCGGTGATCCGCCACGACAGTGATAAAGCCGGTCAACTGGTGCAGTACCTGTCGACCTTCTTTCGCAAGAATCTCAAACGCTCTTCTGAAGTCGTGACGCTGGCGGATGAACTGGAGCATGTGAATGCCTATCTGCAAATCGAGCTGGCAAGATTTCCGTCGCAACTGAAGGTGGATTTACAGGTGCCGGAGGCCTTTTCTGATCAGAGCCTGCCTGCTTTCACCCTGCAACCGTTAGTGGAAAATGCCATCAAACATGGCACTTCTCAGTTGCTGAGCAATGGCAATATTGTGATCCGCGCTTACAGTGAGGGCGAAATGGTGATCATCGAAGTGGAAGATAACGCCGGGTTATATCAGCCGGAAGAAAGCAGCGACGGGTTAGGTATGAGCCTGGTCGATAAACGTCTGCGGGCGCGCTTTGGCGATGATTATGGCATTACGGTCAGTTGTAAACCGGATGATTTCACCCGCGTCACGTTACGGCTGCCTGCGGAGGGTGCGCCATGTTAAGAGTGCTGATTGTCGATGATGAGCCGCTGGCGCTGGAAAATTTACGCTTACAGCTTCAGGATGAAAGCGATATTGAAATTGTCGGTGAATGTACCAACGCCATTGAAGCGATCGGCGTGATCCACAAAATCCGCCCTGACATTGTCTTTCTCGATATTCAGATGCCGCGCATCAGCGGGCTGGAAATGGTCGGTATGCTCGATCAGCAACATCGCCCGCACATCGTTTTCCTCACCGCGTTCGAGGAATATGCGGTACAGGCGTTTGAACAGTGCGCGTTTGACTACTTACTCAAACCCATCCAGGCGGCGCGGCTTCAGAAAACGCTGGCGAGATTACGACTGGGCTATCAGGAGCAGGATGTCTCACAGTTACCGCAATATCAGCAGCCGCTGAAGTTTATCCCCTGTATCAGCAGTAACCGTATCTGGTTGTTGCAGCTTGAAGATGTGGCTTTTGTCAGCAGCCGGGTCGGCGGGGTGTATGTCACCGGACAGGACGGCAAAGAAACATTCACCGAACTGACCCTGCGCACGCTGGAAGTTCGTACGCCGTTGTTACGTTGTCACCGGCAATATCTGGTGAATATGGATTATCTGAAGGAGATCCGTCTGGAGGATAAGAACCAGGCGGAACTGCTGCTGCGTGATGGTCAGATTGTGCCGGTCAGCCGCCGCTATCTGAAATCACTGAAAGAGACGGTGGGGCTGTAAACCCCGCCGCTTTTCTTTTGGACACATGGGTCAGACAGGGCTGGCCGGACGCAGCCGGGCAAAGGCCGCGCGGATTTCGGTTTCGGGCAACTGCATGCCAATGAAAACTAACGCACTGCGCGGCGTTTCCTCCGGCAGCCACTCGCGATCCCAGTCGGCGCTGTAGAGGCGCTGTACGCCCTGAAACAGCAGGCGGCACGGGTGATCGGCTATCCATAACATCCCTTTATAACGCATCAGGTTATCGGCAAAACTGGCCAGCAGTTCTTCCATCACCTTCGATATCGCGGTCAGCGCCACCGGATAATCCAGTTCCACCACAATCGAGGAAACGGTGTTTTGCTGTGGCGCGAGGCGATGGAACAGCGGTCTGGCGGCGACCACGTCTTCCTCCAGCATAAATCCGCGGGTATCAAACAGCAGCGCCGGATCGATATCCCCCTGAACTGTTTTATAAACCGGTGCACGGGCATTAATCCGTTGCAGCCGCTCCGTCAGCTCAGAACATTCACCGGACACATCAGTTTTAGTCAGCAGGATGCGGTCGGCATAACCAATCTGCGACTGCGCCAGCGGGAACTGATCCAACTGAGACATGGCATGCACGGCATCCACCAGCGTGATAACGCCATCTAACACATATCTTTCACAGATGACTTCATGCGCGAAAAATGCCTGAAGGATCGGGCCGGGATCGGCCATGCCGGTGCATTCGATTATCAGCCGGTCAAACTGCACCTCGCCTTTATCTACGCTGTCGAGCAAATCCAGCAGCGCTGATTCCAGCTCGCCCGAACGGGTACAGCAGATGCAGCCGTTGGATAAAGTGGTGATACGTGTGGCACGGTCGCCAATCAGCTGGTTATCGATGGGCATTTCGCCAAATTCATTCTCGATCACCGCAATTTTCATCTCGTGCTGAGTATGCAAGATCTGGCGTAAAAGCGTGGTTTTCCCGGCACCCAGGAAGCCTGTTAATACTGTCACTGCAATTGGCGTCATAATTTTATTCCCCTTAACAACAGCGCATTCCGCCTTTACCATCTCCGCCGTAACGCGCCTGCTGGCGCTCGCGGAAAAATTCCTCGTAGGTCATTGGCGGCGTATCCGGGTGGTTGGTTTGCATATGCAGAACGTAGGTGTCGTAATCCGGTATGCCTACCAGCATACGTGCGGCCTGACCGAGGTATTTCTTCGCCGCACCTAAGTTGTCAAACATACGTACTCCTTTGAATTTATGCTGAAAAGCCCCGCGGGTGCGGGGCTTTGAGGTAAACGGTCAGTGCCCGGAGGAGATTTTTATCCCTTCCGCAGGAACCGGCACATAAGGCGTTTCCTTATCGGTACGTTTGTCGGTTTTACGTGCCTGCAGACAGGCGCGGATACCGTAGAAAATGATGCTGTACACCACAATCAGGAACAGAACACTCAGCCCGGCGTTGGTGTAGTTGTTGATGACAATATGGTGCATATTGCTGACTTGTTCTGGTGTCAGGTTCCCGCCGCCAGTGGCAATGCGTTCTTTATACTGACCGGCCATGTAGAAGAAGCCTTCCATCTGTGCATTGGTGCTGAACAGTTTCAGACCCAGCGCCCAGGTGGTGCAGATAAGCAGCCAGATGGCTGGCAGCATGGTGACCCAGATGTACTTCGTACGTTTCATTTTCACCAGAACGACGGTGGCGAGGATCAGCGCGACGGCGGCCAGCATCTGGTTTGAGATACCGAACAGCGGCCACAGGCTTTTCACGCCACCCAGCGGATCGACCACGCCCTGATACAGCAGATAACCCCACAGCCCGACGCAGCCTGCAGTGCCGATAATCCCGGCGACCAGCGAATCGGTTTTTTTCAGGAACGGGATAAAGTTACCCAGCAGATCCTGCAACATAAAGCGGCCGGAACGGGTGCCCGCATCCAGTGCGGTCAGGATGAACAGCGCTTCAAACAGAATGCCGAAGTGATACCAGAAGCCCATATCGGCCAGCGGCATAATTTTGTGGAACACGTGCGCAATCCCGACGGCCAGCGTGGGTGCACCACCTGCGCGGTTCAGCACTGAGGGTTCGCCGATGTCTTTCGCCGTTTGCATAATCTGCTCAGGCGAGATCACAAATCCCCATGAACTGACGGTTGCTGCGGCGTGCGCCGTGACGTCTTTCAGTTGCGCCAGAATCATCGGCGCATGATCACCGCCCAGTTCGTGCAGGTTTGGCATGGTGATGCCCAGACCGGCTGGCGGGGTATTCATGGCGAAGTACAAACCCGGCTCGATGATTGATGCCGCGACCAGCGCCATCACCGCCACGAAGGATTCCATCAGCATTGCGCCGTAACCGATAAACCGTGCATCGGTTTCGCAGGCCAGCAATTTAGGCGTGGTGCCGGAGGCGATCAGTGCGTGGAAACCAGACACCGCACCGCAGGCGATGGTAATAAACAGGAACGGGAACAGGGCACCTTTCCACAACGGACCTGTACCGTCGATGTACTGGGTCAGGGCAGGCATTTTCAGTTCCGGATTGAGGATCACGATACCGATCGCCAGCCCGACGATAACGCCGATTTTCAGGAACGTTGCCAGATAATCACGCGGCGCCAGAATCAGCCACACCGGCAACAGAGCGGAGACAAACGCATAACCAATCAGGGTAAAGGTAATGGTGGTGTCTTTGAAGGTCAGCGCCGGACCCCAGTAAGGATCGCTGGCGATAACGCCACCGAACCAGATAGCCGCGACAAGCAGGATCACGCCAATCACCGAGATCTCACCCACGCGACCCGGGCGGATAAAGCGCATATAGATGCCCATAAACAGGGCAATCGGCACCGTAGAACACACGGTAAACACGCCCCACGGGCTTTCAGCCAGTGCTTTCACCACGATTAAGGCCAGCACCGCCAGAATAATAATCATGATCAGGAAACAGCCGAACAGGGCGATAGTGCCCGGCACCGGCCCCATCTCTTCTTTGATCATCTCGCCCAGGGACGCACCGTTCCGGCGTGAAGAGATGAACAGCACCATGAAGTCCTGCACCGCACCGGCCAGAACCACACCGGCCAGCAACCACAGAACGCCCGGCAGATACCCCATTTGCGCGGCGAGCACAGGCCCGACTAACGGACCCGCCCCGGCGATAGCGGCAAAATGGTGGCCGAACAGTACGTTGCGGTTGGTCGGCACATAGTTCAGGCCGTCATTGTTGATTACCGCAGGCGTCGAGCGCGAAGGGTCGAGTTTCATGACCTTTTGCGCGATATACAGGCTGTAATAGCGATAGGCCACCAGATAAACCGAGACAGAGGCCACGACTATCCATAAGGCGCTGATATGTTCACCCCGCCGCAGGGCAACCACACCCAGACAGCAGGCACCGAGGAGAGCCACAATCATCCACGGTATGTGCTTGAATAATGCTTTTTTATTCATAAATAACCCGGTTATTTTAAAAGACTCACGAAATACCCGTCTCTGTTTTCTTTATTAAGGACCGCTTTCAGAGAGGCAGGGACCTGTTTTGTTACACACTTTACTGCCCGCATAGGGTGCCAAATTCGCAGGCGCGCAGGGGGGAAACTTGGTAAGCGGTCACAGAGGGAGATAAGCGGTTATTACGCGGAATAAGCGGTTCAGGGAGCGATTAATGCAGCAAAATCTGTGATTTAGATCACTTGGCCGGTTATGCCTGAAAGCCCGGGCATCGGCGTAACTTTTGTGGCAGAGCCGTGTTTTGACAGGTAAATTATTCATTTGCTAAATGATCCGAGGGATCAATCAACACATTCAGGGAGTTTTTATGAAAGGTAAGTTTCCGCAAGGCTTTATGTGGGGCGGGGCAACGGCGGCCAATCAGGTTGAAGGTGCTTACGATCAGGATGGCAAAGGGCTGTCCATCGTCGATGCGATTCCGGGTGGCAAAGCGCGTCTGAACATCGTTTCCTCACCGGAATTTGATTTCACCCTTGATCCTGCAAACTACACGTATCCCAATCATAAAGGCATCGGTCACTATCATCGCTTTCAGGAAGATATCGCGCTGTTCGCGGAAATGGGATTCAAATGTTACCGCTTTTCTATCGCCTGGACCCGCATCTACCCGAACGGTGTTGAACAGGAGCCTAACGAAGCCGGGCTGAAGCATTACGATCAGGTGATTGACGCCTGTATTGCACACGGTATCGAACCGGTGGTCACCATTTCCCATTATGAGATGCCGTTGCATCTGGCTACCGCGTTTGGCGGCTGGAAAAACCGTGAACTGATTGGTCACTTCGAGCGTTTTGCCCGCACAGTGCTGATCCGCTTTGGTCATAAAGTGAAGTACTGGATGACTTTCAACGAGATCAACAGCGCGGCACATTTCCCGATCATGAGTCAGGGGCTGACGGTGAAAACCGGCGCACTTGAGGCGCAGGCGAAATTCCAGGCGTGGCATAACCAGTTTGTCGCCAGCAGTCTGGCGGTCAAAATCGCCCATGAAACCAACGCACAGATTCAGATTGGTTGCATGATCCTGTTTGCCACCAACTACGCTTATGACTGTAATCCGGTCAATCAACTGGAAACCCTGAAAGAGACGCAGGCGTTTAATTTCTACTGCGCCGACGTGCAGGCCGGTGGTAAATATCCGTATTACGCCAAAAGTTTGTGGAAGTCTCAGGGTGTTGAACTGGATATTCAGCCGGGTGATTTAGCGCTGATTAAAGAACATACGGTGGATTACATTGGTTTCAGCTACTACATGTCTTCAACCATCAACAAAACCAATCCTGATGCGGTTTCGGCGCAGGGCAACTTGCTTGGCGGCGCGCGCAATCCGTTCCTCGAAGCCAGTGAATGGGGCTGGGAAATCGATCCGGTCGGCCTGCGGATTGCCCTCAATCAACTGTACGATCGCTATGAAAAGCCGTTGTTTATTGTCGAGAACGGGCTGGGCGCCGTCGATAAGCCGGATGAAAACCACTTTATTGCCGATGATTACCGTATCAACTATCTGCGCCAGCATATTCAGGCGATGGCTGAAGCCATTGACGACGGCGTGGAACTGATGGGATATACCCCGTGGGGATGTATTGATCTGGTGAGTATGTCTACCGGTGAGATGAGTAAACGCTACGGTCTGATTTATGTCGACCTCGACGATAAGATTTCCGGCACCGGTAACCGTTACAGGAAGAAATCGTTCCACTGGTATCAGAAAGTGATCGAGACGAACGGCGCAGATATCAGCTGATATTCCCCCGCCAGGTTTGAAAACAGTCCGGGTGATAGCCGGACTGTTTTCACCGACCTTAAGTCAGCAAGTCATCGAAGACGCTGGCGCTGATTTTCGTGAGCGTGGCGAACGTGAGTGGCATTCATCAGAGGCTGTTTCCTTTCCTCGTGGCTTGCATGAATAATTTCACCTCGCCACTGGTAAGTCTGAATATCGGGTTGTGTAAGCGGGAGAAAGCATCTCCCGTTTCATCGCCCAGTTTTTTTCAATACCCTGCCCTGCAAACCAGATCTTTCCTTTCCCGGAGTTATTTAATTTATCGATAGCCTCCATTAACGCTGCACTGTTTTTTCGTGGAGCGTTATCGTCAAATAAATTTAGCTGCGCTACTCCATTACTGAAAAAATCAGCCAACATAACGCCAGCCTTCATATATTGATGGCCATCAACCCATATTCTCTTCAGGGAGTTTGTGGCCGAATTTATAATGTCACGAGTATCATTAGAAGGGGTCAGTAGCTTCATGGATGCTTGATTTCCATAGTATGTTTCATTATGTGCGTGTGGGCTGGTATGAAGGAAAACACTAACGAAACGGCAGAACTGGCGCTCACTACGTAGTTTTTCTGATGCTCGCTCAGCATAGTCACAAATGGCTTGATGCATATCCGAATACTGAGTTATGCGGTTGCCAAAAGATCTACTGCAGATGATCTGTTTTTTTTTTGGTGCAAACTCTTCCGGTTCAAGACATTGTTCACCTCGAAGTTCACGAACAGTCCTTTCGAGAACAACACTGAAGTGTTTTCTTATTACCCATAATGAGCTTTCAGCCAGGTCAAGTGCTGTATTAATACCCATTGAATTAAGTTTCTTACTAATTCTCCGACCAATGCCCCAGACATCCTCAACAGAGATAATTGCCAGTAGCCTGCGCTGACGTTCAATATTCGATAAGTCGACAATGCCACCAGTGCCACGCCATTTCTTGGCTGCATGGTTAGCTAACTTTGCTAATGTCTTTGTTTGTGCAATACCAACCCCCACAGTTAATCCTGTATTTTTAAATACTCTATTTCTCATTTCATGACCGAAGCAATTTAGGGGCATGCAATTTATTACCCCAGATAAATTAACGAAGGCTTCGTCTATTGAGTAAACTTCGATCGAAGGAGACATTTCAGTTAGCGTCTGCATAACTCGCTCACTTAGATCGGCATAAAGTGCATAATTAGAACTGAATACATAAACCCTGGAGCTATATGCATTGTTTTTTATTTTAAAAAATGGCTCACCCATTTTAATACCAAGGGATTTTGCCTCGGCTGAGCGAGAAATAATACAGCCATCGTTATTGGAAACGACGACAACAGGCTTCCCCTGCAAGTCTGGCCGAAAAACAGTTTCGCAAGAAGTATAAAAACTATTTACGTCGATGAGAGCGAACATAATTATTTATGCGCCTTAATACTAAAAATGACCACTCCGAATATTTCTAATTCTTCTGCATTTTGAAATGAAATCGAAGAATAATCATCGTTGTGAGGTACTAGCTGTAGATAAGGATGAGTACGAAGTTCTTTCACGGTGAATTCACCTGAAACAGCAGCAATAACAATATCGCCATGTACGGCTGAAAGCGAGCGATCCACCACTAAAAGATCCCCATCACTGATGCCGGCGCCATGCATAGACTCCCCGCTAACTTTTATGAAGTAAGTGGCACTCGGATGTCTTATCAGCAATTTGTTGAGATCCAGTCTGTCCTCGACATAGTCCTGCGCTGGGCTCGGAAAGCCACAGGGCACTTTCTCAGAGAAGAGAGGAAGCATGACTGGTTGAGAAGCCTCAGTTGGTCGAATGAGCTGCATGATGTTGATCCCGATATACTGTGTTTATATACAGTATTGCTGAATGCAGCTAAGGATCAAGAAACTTGTGAAGCGATTCCTGAAAGTGCTTGAAGTGTCTGTTAATTTAGTTTGTGTGGTATCCAATATAGTTTTGTTGCCTGACTTAAACTCAGTTCAGCGAAACCGTAGCACTCTGACGGTAAGTCACCTCGGTCCCTGCTCTTCGATGAAGAACTGGCTTTCGGCACGTAATAAGAATGCAGTTCAGTCCACACAGTTCTGATTCAGGATCCATGATGAGACAGTCCTGAGCGCCCCGGGCGAATATGAGTATCTCCCTGACAGCAGAAAAAGTCCCTGTTTCCACAAAGGCCACTGAGAAGCAAGTTGATAATCAAACCATTCGCTTCGTAAAAGTCCGTGAGTTGCCCCCGGCAACTGCCTGATACAGCGGGGAGTGCCCGCTGGTAGTGCTTTGGCCCAGACCGCGGCTGTTTCATCAGCGTCTACATTCCGGTCATCCTGGCCCATCAGAATTAATACCGGAGTATGTGTACCGGAAATATCTTTCGTCGCATCAGCCAGGGAATTCCTGCGTTCGAAGTCCTGGCGCGTACATTGGGAGTGGCAGGGGAGAACCGCTGCTTCTTCTGTAAACTGGCGGTCAAAAACCACGGCTTCATGTTTTTTAGCATCCTGAATATCATTCAGGGAGCGACCTTCGACTTTAAGTCGTTGCCCTGTATAGTATATGCCCTGATTACGCCAGTTTATCGCCGCACCTATCAGCACAACAAACTCAGTTGTTGTCAGTTGGCTCGCCTGCGGTACAACCCAACCTGCCTGCGAGAACCCAAGATAACCTCCGCGACTTTTTTTCAGTTCCGGCTGTTCTCTCAGTTTTTTTAACGCCAAAACCGCCTCCTCTGCGCGATCTGACATTGTCTGTGCCAGCCAGTTACCTGTACTTTTATCCACACCAGGTTTATCCCATGAAAAAACGGCAATTCCCTGTGAGACAAGGAATTTAACTAATGGAATATATCCACCTTCTGACCAGCGGTCCTGAGGTCCGTCTCCATGAACTAAAAGCACAAACGGAGGAGAAACCTTACCTGGAGGCATAATCAACGTCCCCATCAGAACATCGTTATTATGCTTAAAAGATATAGAACGTTGTTGCCCGTACCCTGAAAGATCGAAATCATATAATCGGCTAAGCAAAAAAATAATGAGAACGACAATCATAATTGAAAATGACACAATATATTTAATCATGTATAGCTCTTTATAATTTATAAAATTAAATATCAGCCGACTTTTTTAATACTTTATAGAACAGGATGTCAATGACTTAAAATTCGAAGCTCCTGACAGTAATAATCTCAGTGCTGCTGTGGGCGTTAACTTCCACTTCAGGGATGAACAAATGGAAATTAAGTGAGATTTACCAACAGTAACTGGCGGAGCTTCACCGCTATTTATCCTTAAAGCGCATCGCCAGCCACTGAGCATGCTGCTGCGTCACCAACAGTTGATCATCTTGCTCGCGCCACTGAATATCCCCCTGGCTAAGACAGCGCCTGAGCTGCTCCAGTGATGCTACCTGGAAACAGAGCGCCACCATTTTCGCCGGTGCCTGCGCAGCGACAGGCGGAAGCGCGAATTCCAGACGTGCTTGTTGATGAGTGATAATACGCAGGCAGCAGGTCCCTGAATCAAGCACATAACCACCGTTGGCCTCCGCGCGGGCCTCCACACTGAACAACTGGTGATACAGCGCCAGCGTCTGTTCAGGTTGAGGCGAGGCAATAACGAAGGCAGACAGCGCTTGCACGCCATTAGGATGTACCTGCCAGGCGGGCTGCCAAACGGCCTGCGGCGTTTGATGTTCGCAGAAAAAACTGAAGCCGTATGCCAGGGCGCTGGCGCGGATCCGCGAGATGCAGAACCGGGCCTCAGTCTGGCTGCCGTCCGGCAATATCACCGGGCGTGAGAAGCGGGTCGGCGGTTCGCCATCGAGTTGACATTGCCGGAGGTGCTGCCATACCGCATGCGCATCCCGGGTTTTCCAGACCAGTCCGGCAAGGCCTGGCGCAACGTTCCACAATCCTCGCGAGTCTGTCTGACTGGCAGGCTCATAACCTAAAAGTTCCAGATAGTTATCTGCAAAGACGGCCAGATGGTTACTGGAGCCCATCGAATGGTGCCCCCGTGTACTGAGCTGAAATCCCATCCGCTGGAACAGGCCTTGCGCCTGATCCAGTTCTTCATCGACATTAATCACCGCGTGATCGATAACCGGGGTAATCGGCATAGTGTCTTCCTTCTGTTCTTTTTACTGATCCTGTCAGGCGGCACGACCGCCAAAATAGAGTTCGCGCATACGGGGGTCGTGTAGCAGGTCCTGCGCGCTGCCCTCCATCGCCACTTTCCCCAGCGCCAGAACATAGACCCGGTCGGAAATGTGCAGTGCCTCCATAGCATTCTGCTCGACCATTAAAATGGTCACTTTTTCCTGGCGGCGAATGGTTTGTATGGCGCTAAAAACTTCCGTAAGCATTTTCGGTGACAGCCCGGCCGAAGGTTCATCGAGCAGCAGTACTGCGGGTTCAGGCATCAGAGCCCTTGCCAGCGCGAGGATTTGTCGCTCGCCGCCGGAAAGCGCTGACGCGGGTGATTGCCATTTTTTATGTAACACCGGGTAATTTTCCGCCAGTTGCGCCATTCGCTGCTTACGTTGGCCTGGCGGTAAAAATTGTCCCCCGGTTTGCAGATTTTCTGCCACGGTCAGATTGTTGAAGACGTTGTCCAGTTGTGGGACAAACCCGAGTGAGCATTCACGGATTTTCCGGTGCACCGGAATTTTTGCCGTTTCGCATCCATCGATTTCAACCCGCCCTTCGCGGGGGGAGACAAATCCGGCAATCGATTTCAGCAAGGTGGATTTGCCGCAGCCATTTGGCCCCAACAGCGTCACGATTTCCGCCTGTTCAACGTGCAATGAAATACCGTGCAGAATATCAATCCCCGGGGTATAACCGGCGACCACGTTTTCGAGGGTAATCATACGGCCTCCTGCAATGTTGCGGTGCTTTGCCCTAAATAGGCATCCAGTACTTGCTGGTTCTGCGCCAGTTCATCCGGGCGGCAACTGGCGACAATCTGTCCGCGATCCAGCACGATGCAGCGCTGGCACAGGGTGTTTATAAAATGCATATCGTGTTCAATAACCAAAAGTGAAATACCCTGACGGCTCAGGTTGACCAACGTTTCCACCAGCTCCTGGCGTAATTTCGGGTGCACACCGGCCATAGGCTCATCCAGCATCAGCAGCGTCGGTTTACCCATCAGCGCGCAGGCAATACCCAGTAGTTTTTTCTGTCCGCCGGAAAGCGCCGCAGCAGGCAGATCTTTAACTTTGGTTAACAGCAAGGTATCCAGTAATTCGCTGGCGCGGGTTCTGTCTTCCTGTTCGGCTTTACGCCCGGAAGCCAGTCCCAGCAGACCGTTGAATAACCCGTGCTGACGAGTACCGGCAGTCATCACGACTTCCATCACGCTCATCTTTTCCGGCATGACGGGGAGCTGGAAGGTGCGTGCAATGCCAGCCTGGATGATCCGGTGGCTGGGCTGACGAGTAATGGACTGTCCATCAAATGTGATGCTGCCGCCATCCGGCCGGTTAAACCCGGAAATGGTGTTGAGCAGCGTACTTTTACCGGAACCATTCGGCCCGAGCAGGCCAAGAATCTCCCCCTTTTCCAGCGTAAATGATACGGATGTCAGTACCTGGTTGCCGCCAAAGGATTTGCTGATGTCAGCCACTTCAAGCAAACGGCTCATGAGAAAGTCCTTAATTTTTCCGGTAACAGACCACCTGGCCGTGTGAGCAGACACAGTAATAAAGCCAGACCCACCAACCCCAGGCGTAGCGCGCCAGTCAGGTCTGAACTGATGTGGAAATAGTCTTTTGCAAAGGGGATAAAGTTATACAGCCCTTCCACCAGCAACACGCCCAGCAACACGCCGCGCACATTGCCAATACCACCGATCATCACCATGCTCCAGATAAGAAAGGTTTCCGACGAAAGCAGGTAATCCGGGCTGACATAATCGGTGTACCAGGCCAGTAACATACCGGCCAGACAGCACATCACAGCACTGCTCATCAACGCCCGGCATTTCAGCCACGGCAGCGCATAGCCCATGCAGATTGCTAACTGAGGTTGCTCGCGCATCAGGCGCAGCGCCCGCCCAAACCGGCTGGCGCCGATACGCAGGCTGGCGAGCGTGGCGACGATGACGCTGAACAGAATAATGATCGCGAAGATACGTGTATCGGTGACGGTATCACCGGTCGACCAGGGCGAAGACAGGCCGCCAATCCCCTGCGCGCCGCCCGTCAGTGCGTCTTCATTGACGACGGCAATGCGGATGATTTCAGCCAGCGCCAACGTGGCAATGCCCCAGTAGTCCGCCGTTAGCTGACGCCCCAGCAACGCCATCAGCGCGCTGATAACAATGGCACACAATAACCCGGCCGGGATCACCACCCACAGCGGCAACCCAAAATTGTTTCCCAGACCGACGGCATAAGCGCCGGTTCCGACAAACACAATGTGACCGAAATTCAGCAAACCGGCGTAACCTGCCTGTAAATTCAGGGCAAGCGCGATAATGGCATAGATCCCGGCAAGGCAAAGGATATGCAGTAAAAACTCAGACACGGCGGACCTCCCGGTTAAACAGGCCATAAGGACGCAGTAACAGCGCCAGCAGCAGAATGACAAACGATGAGGCGTTCACCCAGGTCACCGGGATAAACAATAAGTCGCCGCCGAACAGCCAGCTCCAGTCGATATTGGTCACGAGGGTTTCGGTTGCAGCGATAAGAAGTGCACCAAAAATGGCACCCATTGGATTTCCCAGCCCGCCGAGAATGGCGGCAGCGAGCACCGGCAACATCAGATCATTGCCCTGGTTGACCCATGCGCTGGCATTCATCGCCAGCATACTGCCTCCCACAGCGGCCAGCATTCCAGCCAACAAGTTGACGGTGTGGATAATTGCGCTGGCATTTAACCCGGAGGCTGCTGCCAGATCCCGGTTACTTGCCAGCGCACGGATAGCGCGACCTTGCGGCGTACGAAACAGCAACAGGCTGAACACCACCACCAGCGAAATCGTGACGCCAAGACCCCAGAGTTCGTCAGAGGAGATTCGGGTGTCCCCAACCTGCAAGAGCGCACCCACAGGCAGGGAATAATTCACCGGGGCCGACCCCTCAACCCCGAGAACCAGTGCGATCAGCACCATCGATACTGCAAGCGATCCGATCATGGCGTTAGCGGTACCGCTTTTCAGCAGTGGCTGATAAACCCAGTGATGCAAAATCATGGACAGCATGCCGCAGACCAATGCAGAAAACACGATTGCCAGAGCCAACGGCATGCCAAGACGAAGCCCGGCGGCGGTGATAAATGAACCGACCATGGCATATTGCATATGAGCGATGTTGGCGAACCGTACCAGCCCGTAAACCAGGCTTAATCCCAGCGCGACCAGCGACAAATCCGCAGTGCGAATCAATGTATCAATCAAAAACTGCAGCATGGTTTTTCCCCGATGATGTAGCGTGAACTGGCAAGATAAAGCGGCTCGTTACCGGGGAACCGGTACGCCATTAAACGCTTTCACTTTCAGGTAGGGCTGAGACATACGCTGGTTATCGGCATCCAGATTTAATGTACCGGTAATGCCGGTAAAGCCAGGCGCAACGGTTTTCATTGCCGCGATCATGGCTGCCGGATCGGCACTGTGCGCTTTGTCGATAGCTGCCGCCGCCAGCATTACGCTATCCCAGGCATAGCTACCGTACACAGAGCGAGGTTTCTCATGGAATTTTTTCTGGTACAGCTCAGCATAATTTACGCCGTGACCACCCGACGTTTTCTGGTCAATACCTGCGACTTCCATACCAACCTGCCCGTTGGTGTACTGCGCCGGGGAACCTTCAACGGCCATGGTTAAATACATGCCATACCAGGGCGTTTTATTCAGACCCAGCTCCCAGGCCTCACGGTTCAGCACAATGGCATCCTGGCCGTAGCTGGTGTAAACGTAGGCTTGCGGATGAGCGCGAGAAATTTGTTCCAGCTCGCGGCGATAAGAAGGCTGACCGCTGGCATAGAGCACTTTGGCGACCACTTTGCCCCCGGCTTTTTCAAACGCGTTGGTGAACTGCTTCGCCATACCCTGACCGTAAGCACCATCCGGGGCGATAAAGGCCACTTTGCTGTAACCGAGCTGGCGCACATCTTCTGCCGAGAAGCTTGCGGAAAGAGAATCCAGGCCAATAACGCTCCAGGAGGTAGCGCCGATTTTGCGGATATCGGTGCTGGTACCGGAAATATTGATGTGCAGCAGATTGTTCTTCACCAGATATTGCCCAACCGGAATGGTGACACCAGAGGAAAAACTGCCCATCACTAAAGGGACATGGTTAACCTGAGTTAACTTACGTACGGCATTCAGGCCTGTAACCGGGCTTTCGGCGGAATCTTCCACGATCACATGTAATGGCTGACCATTAACGCCGCCCTGGGCATTAACCTGTTCAACCGCCAGTTCAATACCACGACGCTGATCTTCACCAATGCTGGCGCTGGTGCCGGTTAAGGGCAAAATTGCACCCATGTTCACATCGGCCTGCGCCGTACGCGCCAGACCAAACAACGTCATACCTGCCAGTGTTGACAGCATCATGCCTTGCCCGAAACGATTTTTCATGTTGGTTCTCCGGTTTGCTGTTGCCGGCTTCTGAGGCCGGTGTTTTGTCGCCTGCGCAAATGTGCACAAGCCTGCCTGGTAATGCCGAAAAAGAGCGCACTAAAGTGAATATATAAGTGCATACACTTGTGTATTAAGCAAAGACGATGCCAGATAACAGGACGTTCCCGGTATCAAGTGCTTATTTCAGGTTAAACGAATGCAAATTCATGAATAAATACAATGGAATCGAAAATATCTAAAAAACTTTCGTTTTCATTTTTATCAGGGTCAATAAAAATATCTGTGTGCATAAGTGAATACACTTTGAATCATTTTAGTGCAATGCTGCCGTAAAATGGTGCGGGGAAAATCCATAAGAATAAATAAGATGAAAAATGCTTATAAATGAGTAATTTTTTAATTAAAGAAAAGTGTATTCACTTTTGTGTTGAGTTGTTTTTTTTGCTGTGCTATCTATAAAAACATTACGTGAAATAATCTTTGCCGCATTTTTATTTTCGTGCTGAGCATGCGGTAAATTAAGGGGTTAATGTGGTTATCATAAAAAAGAAATCCCGTAGCGCTGACAGTGTGGAAAAGGTCTACGAGAAAGTGAAAGGCATGGCGATTGATTACTACTTTCGTCCCGGCGAACGGGTGAATGAAGTTGAGCTTGCGGCACAACTGGGGGTCTCGCGTACGCCGGTGCGGGAAGCGCTGAACCGTCTGGCAAAAGACGGCTTTATGAATTTTGTGCCCAACCGGGGTTTTTACTCCCGTGACCTGACGCCGGAAGGTGTCCGCGAACTTTATGAGGTGCGAATGGTTATAGAGCAATCGACCTTTCGTTTCGCCTGCCTGCGGGCAACAGATGAAGAGATCGCTATGACCACAGCTATCTGGGAAGAAGTGAGCCAGCATCGCCCGGCGCAAACCGAACAGGATTGGGCGAAGATTGCGGAAATTGATGAGCGTTTCCACATGGAAATAGCCCGTATTTCCCATAATAGTCGGCTCTATGAAATGCTCGATAGTCTGAATTCGCTGAGCCGCTTTTTCCGGCGTATCGATCTCGAAACGCCCGTGCGCAGGAACAATGCCTATGACGAGCATGTCGAAATTATCGCAGCATTACGCCAGCGGAATATCGAAAAAGGCGTGGTGCTGATTGAGCAACATATTTCATTGAGTGCCGAGCACGCGGTTGAAGTCACAAAAGAAGGGCTTGCCAGGATTTATTTTGGGAAGCCCTGAGCCACTCTTTTCATTAGGTCCAAAACGATAATTTAATCAGCTACCAGAGGGCATTACGCGTTCCGGTAATTCATTCACAGCGTCATGCTGCGGCATTGTGCCGGGAAAATGTAGAGGATATATGCGCTCCATTCCCGAAGAGATTATTCAACAGGCGATTATCTGGCGACGTGAGATCCACACGCGCCCGGAGATTGGCTTACAAGAATTTCATACTTCCGCGAAAATCAGCAGCCTGCTGCGCCAATATGATCTTGAAGTGCATACCGGCATTGCGGGTACCGGCGTGATGGGTGTTCTTCGCAATGGCGAGGGGCCGTCAATAGCCCTTCGCGCTGATATTGATGCATTACCCATCCAGGAAAACAACGCTGTTGCATGGTGCTCTTCCTCGCCAGGCATGATGCACGCCTGTGGACATGACGGGCATACCGCCATTTTACTGGGGGCGGCGCGCTATCTCAGCCAGACCAGAGCGTTCAACGGGACGGTGTACTTTATTTTTCAGCCTGCGGAAGAGAATGCCGGCGGCGGGCGTTTAATGGTGGAAGAAGGGATCTTTACGCGCTTTCCCGTTTCTGCGGTTTATGCGCTGCACAACTGGCCGGGGCTGCCGGTGGGGGAAGTGGCCGTTAGCACAGGCCCAATGATGGCTTCGCAGGACAATTTTTTTATCACGCTGACTGGCGTGGGATGCCATGCGGCGATGCCGGAAAAAGGGGCCGATCCGGTGCTGGCCGGCGCACACCTGATTACCGCGTTGCAAACGATCATGACGCGCCGACTCTCTCCGCTGGACAGCGCCGTGATCAGCGTGACGCAACTCCAGGCCGGGGAAGCAATAAATGTCGTCCCGCAGACAATGCAATTGTCCGGCACGCTGCGTTGCCTGAGCCAGACGGCCAGAGCGCGCTGCCAGATTCTGCTGGCGGAGTATGTCGAACAGCTCGTCGGGCCATTTGGCGTCAGTGGCAGCATTCGCTGGGAATACGGTTACCCGGTAACCGTCAACCATGCGCAACAGGCAAAAATTCTGGCGGATGCCGCACGCCACGTCCAGGGGATCACGCAGGTCCACACACAGTTATCACCCTCAATGGCGGCAGAAGATTTCGCCTATTTTCTGGAAGCCTGTCCGGGCGCTTATTTGTGGCTGGGGGCCGATGGCCCAACGCCGGGCGCGGCATTACATAACCCGCATTACGATTTTAATGACCAACTTATCGCACCTGGCATCGGTCTTTGGGTATCGCTGGTGGAGAGGTCATTGGGTCCTGTTTCTGTTACTTCTGAGGATTAACTATGAGCCATATCCACTTTATTGGTGCTGGTCAAATGACCGAAGCGATTCTGCGCGCCGCCTTAAAACGCGGCGCATTAAACCCGGACGAGGTCAGCTTATCGGATATTGATCCAGAGCGAATTGAAACGCTGAAAGCGCGCTATGAGTTGAGTAATACACAAGATTTGCCAAACGCTCTGGCCGCAGCGGATCACATCGTGATTGGGGTACGTCCGCAGGATAATATTGCTGATGTCGCACAACTGATTAAGCAGCATGCCGCGCCACAGACGTCAGTCATTTCTATTATTGCTGGCGTAACGCTGACCCAGTTGTCTTTGATGCTGGGCGAGTCACGCCCGATTACGCGTATCATCCCGAATACGCTGACGGATACCGGGCTGGGTTACAGCGGCGTGGCGTTTAATGCTTATGTTAACAGCGCGTCCGTAATGCCGTTTCTGGAAAGTTTCGGCAAGGTGATGGTGCTGGAAGAACGGTTGATTGACGTCTTCACCGGTTTTGCTGTCGCTGGTGTCAACTATGTCTATTATTTTGTCGAAGCGCTGGCGGACGCCGGTGTCCTTGCCGGATTAACCCGGACTCAGTCAACGCAAGTGGTGTGGGAAAACCTGGTGGGCGCGGTTGAAATGCTTAAGTTATCCGGGCGCCATCCGCGCCAGTTGATGGATATTAATAACTCTCCGGCAGGGGTTGGCATTAATGGTTTATATGAGTTGAATAAAATTAATTTCGCCGCTGGTCTGCAAAGCAGCGTTCTGGCTGCGGTACGTCGTACAACGGAGCTTTCTGGTCAAAAATAACACTATTTTTTAACAAGGGTGGTCTATGACAGCAATTTCAACGTGTGGCTGCCATGCTGAAGGATGTAGCTCATCTGCGTAAAGCCATCAATGTGCGTGACAACCCCTGGCGAAGAATTTGATTGACAGATCAGGCCACTTTGCGGCGAAACATCCAGTACGCCGCTGAGCCTGTTATCGCTGCAATCACCAGTAGCGGCCACAGGCTTCCCCATACAATGTCCAGACTCGCATCTTTCAGGTAAATTTGTTTTGTGATGTCCGTGAAGTGCCGGATAGGATTTATCCACGTCAGATTTTGCAACCACACGGGCATGTTCTCTACCGGTGAGACATAGCCGGAAAGCAGAATCGCCGGCATCATAAAGACAAATACGCCAATAAATGCCTGCTGCTGCGTCGAACTAAGTGCAGAAATCAGCAGCCCGAATCCCACCAGCGAAAGCCCGTAAATCAACATGGTGAAGTAGAACAGTAAGACCGAACCAGAGAAGGGGATTTGATAACCCCATATTCCCACACCGAGCACAATAGTGGCCTGCGCAATGGCGACAATCTGCGCGGGTACGGCTTTACCAACAAATATCTGCCAGGTGGCAAGCGGCGACACCAGGAGCTGGTCGAGCGTGCCTTGTTCACGTTCACGAGCAACGGACAGTGAAGTCACAATCATTACGCCGATGGTCGTTATCATGGCGATAAGCGACGGCACCACAAACCATTTGTAGTTCAGGTTTGGGTTATACCAATTGCGTATTACCAGCTCACTGTTATTCGACTTCGGTTGACCAGTCATGAGTTCTAGTTGGTAGTTTTTCACGATTTGCTGCAGGTAATTGGCGGCAATCTGCGCACTGTTCGAGTTACGACCGTCAAGAATAATTTGCAGTTTAGCTGGCTGATTGCTTGCCAAATTTCGCGAGAAATCCGCAGGGAAGTGGATCAGCAGCAGCGCTTTTTGTTTATCGAGGGTTGGCTGGATTTCCTGCGGGCTTTTTAACAGCAGCAGATGGCTAAAAGCTTTGGCGTGTGCAAAACGTTGCGTCAGTTCCACGGAATGGCTGCCATTGTCTTGGTTGTAAATCGCGATGGTGGCGTTAGTGACCTCAAGCGTGGCGGCAAACGGGAACAGAATCACCTGCAACACCACCGGCAAAATCAAAATGGTACGGGTTTGCGGCTCGCGCAGCAGGGATTGCAGTTCTTTGCGAATTAATGTCCAGAGTCGATGATACATAACTTTCCCTTAATCCAGACGACGTTTGGTCTTCAACGCCGTCAGGCCGATAAACATCACCGCCGAGACAATGAGACACAGTACGTTAACTATCAGCACCGTGGAGATATTTCCCGCGAGAAACAGGGTTTGCAGGGTATTCACGAAGTAGCGCGCCGGTATGATATAAGTCACTGCGCGGATAATCGCTGGCATGCTGTCGATCTGGAAGATAAAGCCCGAGAGCATGATGGAAGGTAAAAATGCAGCATTCAGCGCCACTTGAGCGGCGTTAAACTGGTTGCGAGTGATAGTCGAAATCAGCAGACCCATACCAAGCGTACTGAGCAAAAACAGACTGGTAATCAAAAATAACAGTAGCAGCGAACCGCGATAGGGTACGCCGAGAATAAATACCGAAACCACCATACACAGTAGCATTGCCAGCATGCCGAGCACATAGTAGGGGAGCAACTTGCACAGCAACAACTCGGTACGTGTTATCTGCGTTGAAAGCAGGGCTTCCATAGTGCCTCGTTCCCACTCACGCGCCACGACCAGCGATGTCAGAATGGCACCGATAACCGTCATAATGATGGTTATCGCCCCCGGAATAATGAAATGCTGACTGATCGCAGCAGGGTTAAACCAGTAACGCAGTTGCACATCAATCAGTGGCTCGACGCTTTCACCCCGGCTCTTCGCGCGCTGCTGTTGCCATACCTGCCAGATCCCTTCGACATAGCCCTGCACAAAGTTTGCGGTGTTCGGTTCGCTGCCGTCGGTAATCACCTGAACCGGCGCTGTAGCCCCGGCGCGCGCCATGTTCTGCGCAAAGTCTGTAGGGATAATCACTATGCCGCGGATTTTTCCCGCCTGCATGAGCTGAATCAGTTCGTGGCGGTTATCGCTGATGGTCGGCTGAATGTAGGGCGAAGCGCTGATGGTATGAGCGAAACTCAGCGCTTCTTCGCTTTGCTGTTCCAGCAGAATCCCCACGTGCAGGCGGCTTGAATCCAGGTTGATGCCAAAGCCGAAAATAAAAAGCAGCAGCAGGGGGATCACCACAGCAATCAACCAACTGCTCGGGTCACGCGCAATCTGGCGCGTTTCCTTCACGCAGAGGGCGCGTACTCGCCTCCATGAGACTATTTTATGCTCACTCATGCGTGTGCTCCTTATCCCACTTGTTTATCAGCGTAATAAATGCCTGTTCCATGGTTGGGTCGACCTGCTCGTCGTCTGCCGCCTGCTGTTTGAGATCGTCCGGCGTGCCGCTGGCGATAAGCTTGCCACGATATACCAGCCCGATACGGTCGCAATATTCCGCCTCGTCCATAAAGTGTGTGGTGACCATCACGGTTACGCCTTTTTCAACCATGTCGTTGATGTGCATCCAAAATTCGCGCCGTGTAATCGGGTCAACACCAGACGTGGGTTCATCAAGGAACAGAATATCCGGCTCGTGCATCAGTGAGCAGGCCAACGCCAGGCGCTGCTTGAAGCCGAGTGGCAGGGAATCTGTCGGGCTGTTAAATATCGGCTGGAGGTTAAACGCTTCGCTCATACGGGAAATTTTGTCGTCCTGCGCCTTGCCGTGCAGCCCGTACACACCTGAGAAGAAACGCAGATTTTGTGCAACCGTCAGGTTGCCGTACAACGAAAACTTCTGTGCCATATATCCCAGATGCTGACGGGCCTTACCGGAGCTGGTTTTCAGATCCATATCCAACACCAGCGCCTTGCCAGAGGTCGGCACTAGCAGCCCGCACATCATTTTAAACGTCGTGGATTTACCCGCGCCGTTCGGCCCAAGCAGCCCGAAGATCTCGCCGCGCTGTACGGTAAAATTGACCTGGTCAGTCGCTGTGAAATCACCAAATTTCTTTGTGAGCTGTTTGGCTTCAATCACCGTTTCTTCGGAACTGCCTTCCACCGTATGCAGTATTTTTCCTAGCGGTGATTCCTTCGTGCCGGTGCCCCCCAGCAGTTCGATAAACGCATCTTCAAAACGCGGGACGGTACGCGTTATTTGCTCCAGAGACAGATCCAATGCTTGTGCCAGCTCTTCTATAGTGGCGTCTTTTGCCAGTATCAGACGTACGGAACGCCCCTGGATCACACCGTCGCTCACCTGCGGCAATTTCAGCGCCCGCTGAAGCAGCTTGCGGTTGTTTTCTCCCCCATGACTCACCAGCAGCGAACGCCCGGCCATTTTCTGCGTCAGCTCTTTTGGTGCTCCGTGATACAGCAGCTCGCCTTCGTTCAGCAGTAGCACCTCGCGGCACTGTTCAGCTTCGTCGAGGTACGAAGTACTCCATAGGATCAGCATCCCTTCACCTGCCAGTTCGTGCACCATCTGCCACAGCTCGCGTCGCGAAATGGGGTCTACGCCGACACCGGGCTCATCGAGCAGCAGAACCTTAGGCTGGCCGACCAGTGTACAGGCGAGGCCTAGCTTCTGCTTCATACCGCCGGAAAGTTTACCGGCGAGGCGCGAGGTAAAGGGACCGAGGGAAGTAAATTCTAGCAGCCGCGCAAATGTTTTTTTACGTTCCTCGGCCGTCACTCCACGCAGGTCTGCGTACAGAGTGAGATTTTCCATTACCGTCAGATCTTCATACAGCCCGAATTTTTGCGGCATGTACCCTACTACGGCGTGTAGGGCACTGCCATCTTTGATTGGGTCGAGGCCTATGACCTGTGCGCTTCCCCCGCTAGGTTTCATCAAGCCTGCCAGCATACGCATTAGCGTGGTTTTCCCTGCGCCGTCAGGCCCCACCAACCCGGTGACTTCCCCCGGGTGGATTTCACATTCAAGGCTTGCTACCGCGGGTTTACCCAGTTCAGGGAAGTTTTTCATCAGCCCCTGCAAGCGGATGATGCCGCTGTCATAGCGGGTCATGCTGGGCACCATTGTTAAAACTTACGGTGACCGGCATACCCTGACGCAGCGAATCGTCGGCATCGGTCACGATAATGCGCAGGCGATAGACCAAATCGGTGCGCAGATCGGGCGTCTCAACCGTTTTAGGGGTGAACTCCGCGGTAGGAGAAACAAAGCCAATTTTGCCGTGATAGGGCTTTTCGGGACGCCCGTCGGTATAAATCTGCACTTCCGTACCCGGCTGTACATTGTAAAGACTCACTTCATTCACATAAGCACGTACCCACACCGGGCGCGTAAGGGAAAGTGTTAATACCGTGTTACCCGCGTTGAGCATGCTCCCTGGTTCAACGGCGCGAGTAAGCAATGTGCCGGCGGATGGGGCGGTAAGCGTGGTGTCCTGTAGATCCAGCTGCGCCTGGGAGAGCTGTGCTTTAGCCTGTTGCAGACTGGCCTGTGCCTGGGCAATCTCTTGTGGACGGTTACCGTTGCGGTACTGACTGAGCTTATCGCGCGCGGCTTTCAGCGTAGCTTTTGCCTGATCGCTTGATGAACGGGAATTTTCCAGCTCATTTGCAGCAATCATGCGTCTGGCCCACAGCCCCTGTTGGCGCTGGTAAAAATTCTGGGCATAGTCATAGGCAGCCTGCGCCTGATTCACCTGCGCGGCCACCTGGGCAATTTCTTCGTCACGGTAGCCGGCAATAATCAAATCAAATTTCGCTTGTGTCGCTGCAACGTTTGCTTCCGCCTGTTGCAAGGCGTTTTGATACGGGCCTTTGTCCAGTTCCCCGAGCGTTTCCCCTGCCTTGATTGAATCGCCTTCATCGACCTGCAACGTAGCGAGGCGACCACCGACGCGAAAGCTCATGTTCACTGTGCGAATATCCACATTCCCGTAGAGCGTTAATGGCTTTTCCTGCTCGCTTTGATACCACATCCAGCCGCCAAAACAGCTGACCAGCAACGCAATAACAACGAGCACAACCATGGGCCTTTTATTTTTCATGGCACGATCTTCCTTAATTAACAGACAATCCCAGCAGGATGAAATCGACGTGGGTTAACACAACGCTACTGATTTGCTGCCGGTTGGCCTTATCAAAGTTTGTCCAACCGGCGCGTAGTAAAATAGTTTCCCGCCCCAGTCGGAAGGCCAGAATCTGTCCGAGCAAAGCGTGAGTATGCAAAATGGTTTCGGTATCCAGGGGATCACGTCCAGTGTAACGGCCCACAAGGGAAGTCAGGTGGCTGTGCATCGGTGCTATCACACGATCGTGGATGAGCTGATAAGCGGGTGTTGGCGAAAGCTGTTCGCGAGAGATAAATTTGCTGAGATTCAGAGTTTCATCGGAGGTGAGCAGCCTTATCATTTGCTCACATGCCGTATGAATTAGCTGGCGGATTTGCGCTTTGTCTGATGGCGACTGACTCATAACCTCTTCGGCGCACTGCATGTGCTCAAGAAAGTTGTCGTTGATAAAATCAGCAATCCACCCAGCAGAAGCAATATACAGCTCTTCTTTTGAGCCGAAATAATAGGTGATAGCCGCAATATTTTGCCCGGCAAGAGCCGCGATATCTCGGGTGGTCGCCTGCAAGCCATATTCACCAAACTGAGCGATGGCAGCTTTAATAAGGCTATTTTTAGCCTGTTCGCCACGGGAAGTTATGGGAGGTTGAGAGGTCGGCATATTGCCTCATAAAAAAGTTAATCAATCGATTGATTAAAAATAGGCCGAAACAAATAGGCTGTCCAGCGATGCGTTTGTATCCTGCGAGGTGGTGCGGACGATTATTGGACTGTCAGGAAATTGTTTATGTATTCGTACGAAGCTCGGAGACAGGCCCCTTCACCGCCGCCGTGTATGGCTCACCCGATTATTTTCGCCGCTTCCCTCTGCCGCAGACGTCGCAAGATTTGCAACAACATTTGTGTATTGGCCGGCGTGAAATCTCCAGCGGTAACCTGAATCGACCAGGTCAACGACCCACCAGACATGCAATGTGAAAAAAGATAATTCTTTTTGTTATAAAGACCCTTCCTTTTGTGAGGTTGTTCTCTGTTCTTTACCAGTAATCCCTTACCATTGTCGTGGATATGTTCGGTCCGCGCTTTTGTTCGCATCACCCGCTCCGCGCTTGATGCATTTTGTCTACCGCTCAAAAGCAGTCATGGACACATTAACAATCACATTTATGAACAGGGGAAGCTCAATGTCGACATATTATTTTCTGCCAACACGAAATGTATTTGGCGAAGGCAGTGTTCAGGAAGCCGGTACGCTGGCAAAAACGTTAGATGTAAAAAAAATCATGATTGTCACGGACGCTTTCCTGGCAAAAAGTGGCATGGCGGACAAAGTCGCTAAAATTTATGAAGAAGCCGGTATTGAAGCGCGTATATTTGGTGGCGCGGAACCTAACCCCACAGATAAAAACGTAGAGGCGGGGATTAGTTTTTACCGGGAACATGGCTGCAATGGTATTGTTTCACTCGGTGGCGGTTCCTCCCATGACTGTGCGAAAGGTATTGGATTAGTCGCAGCCAACGGAGGAAATATTCACGACTTTGAGGGTATTGATAAATCCCGCAACGATATGATCCCATTAATGGCAATCAACACCACCGCAGGTACCGCTTCAGAAATTACCCGTTTCTGCATCATCACTGATACAGCACGTAAAGTTAAAATGGCGATTGTTGACTGGCGCGTGACGCCTCAAATCTCGATTAACGACCCGGTACTCATGGTCGGGATGCCACCTTCACTGACCGCCGCGACCGGCATGGATGCGTTAACTCACGCCATCGAAGCGTATGTGTCTACCATGGCGAATCCGCTGACTGATGCCGCCGCGCTGCAAGCGATCAGGATGATCACCCAGTACCTTCCCAAAGCTGTGGCAAACGGCGAATATATGAAGGCAAGGGATAATATGGCCTACGCGCAGTACCTCGCCGGGATTGCCTTTAACAACGCTTCTCTGGGCTATGTCCATGCGATGGCGCATCAGTTGGGCGGGTTCTATAACCTTCCCCATGGGGTATGTAATGCCATTCTGCTGCCTTATGTTGAGTACTTTAACTTGATTGGCAACCTTAATCGCTTCCGCGATATTGCAGAGGCCATGGGGGAAAACGTGGCCGGGCTCTCTACCGATGAGGCTGCGGTTAAAGCCATTAACGCCATCCGCCGCCTGAGCAGGCAGGTTGGCATTCCTCGCGATCTGAAAAGCCTGGGCGTCAAACCTGAAGATTTTGCCATCATGGCCGAGAATGCGAAAAAAGATGTCTGCCAGTTAACGAACCCGCGCAAAGCGACTAAAGAGCAGGTCATTGAACTCTATCGTCAGGCTTATGAAGGCGAAGAGTAACGTTAGATAACTGCGCGACGATGGGCCCGAAAAACCTTCACCGTAAATGAATTAAGGCCTGCTGCAGGTGACCTGCAGCCAGGCTGGGTCCCTTAATCATCCGGGCTATAGTAACTATCTGTTTTCAAGACATAGTAAACTATGCCTCGCTACGACCTTCCCGGCGAAGCATGGACCATCATCCATTCCTTGTTGCCTCTTGAGCCTGCTACGCCACGGGTCGGACGGCCATGGGCACAGCACCGCATGATCATCAACGGCATGTTCTGGGTGTTGTATTCAGGTGCCCTATGGCGCGATTTATCTAAACGATAGGGGCCGTGGAAAACCGTTTATCCGCTTTAACCAATGGTCAAAATCGGCAGTGATTAACCTTATTTTCAACAGGTTGCTTTATGGCCTTGTTGACGGGTCTGCCACAGCGATGGATGGCAGTAATATCCGGGCGCTGAAATGTGCTGCCGGCGCGCAAAAAAACATCCCTATATAACCGGAGATAATGGGCTGGGTCGCTCTCACGGTGGTTTTGGCATCAAAATCCATCGGGTGACAGACGCAAGCGGTCTCCCGCTAAAGGTTCACAAAAACATGTCCGGTTGCTAGCAAAAATTTCACTTAGTAACTAGCATTTATTCAAGTTTCCCCTCAATGAAAATGCTTATTTTAGGGGCTTTTACTGTGCTTTTTTAAGTCAGTTTCTTTATTCCAACGTGATTGTCTCTGAATGATATTATTTTTATGGATTCATTCATCAGGGCACAACAGCCACTGAGCGTTCTGTGTTCAGGCCGGGGATTCCGACGCTGATGCTTTACGAAAAAGCGAAGTATACCGATCAAACCCGGTTGCAGAAATGACATCAATAACGCAGGGGAGTCTGTAAATGGGTGACAGCAGGTTGAAGGTGATGGCGTTGTTGGCCTGGCTGGCGTTTTTTGCATCCTTTCCTCTGCAGGCAGCTGAACCCCGGCAGATGCCGTCTGATCAGGAAAAAGCCCGCACTGTTTATATTTTTCACCAGCCGGTGGTGATGTTGCAGGCCACGTTCGGCTTGTCCACGCCGGAAGAGCGTGTGCTGCGCATCCGTAATACGCTGCGTTCGCTGAGCAGGGAAGATATACGCCATCCGGTTCAGATCCTGCCTGTGCAACGTTATGGTCAGCAGGGACGGATATTTGTGATCAACGGTAAGCCGCTGATGCTGCTGGCAGAAAGTGATCTGGATGAAGGCGATGATCTGACTCTCGATCAGGCCGCGCAGCGGGTGCTGGCGCGTTTCAATGCACAGCGTACCTCTCTGACAGAGCAGTATTCTTCCTCCTATCTGGCGATCGCAACACTAAAAGTGGTGGCGGGCACCGCGGTGTTGATCCTGTTGTATTACTCCGCGTTTAAATCCTGGGCCAAAGTGAAAGCGTATTTCACGGCAAAGATTTTGCTGAAGAAGGGGTGGATCCCGTACCGGTGGCGCAGCTTACTGGGTGCGGTTGAAGTGCGTTTATACGCTATGTTGATGATTCTACTCAGTATCGTTGCATTCTATCTGTGGCTGAGCTGGCTGTTCCGTTTATATCCGTGGACACGTATCTGGGGCGAATCGCTGGGCGACTGGTCAGTAAATGTGGTGCAGAAAATCGCATTAGCGATTGTGTCGGCGTTTCCCGGACTGATGATCGTGGCAATCATTTTCCTCATTACGGCGTTTATTCTCAAGCTGCTGAAAGTAATGTTAAAACGGGTTGAAACCCGAAAACTTAAGATACCCGGTCTGCATCCTGAAACGGTGGGCGCGACGCGAAAACTGATTTCCGTGATGGTCTGGCTGTTTGCGCTGTCGGCGGCGTATCCGTTTTTGCCAGGGGCAAATTCACTGGCCTTCAAAGGTGTCAGCGTATTCTTTGGTCTGATGCTGACGCTGGGTTCTGCAGGCGTGATGAACCATGCGATGAGCGGACTGGTGCTGATTTATTCCCGGGCACTGCGTAAAGGCGATGTGATCCGCATCGGCGATAACGAAGGGCTGGTGAGTGAAATCGGCATGCTGGCGACTAAAATTATCACCCGCGAAAGTTACGTTGTCACGGTGCCGAATGCTGTGGTGGTTAGCGGCAAAATCACCAATCTCAGCGCACAAAACCCGGGAGGTGGCGTTAATCTGACGACCAGCGTCACCATCGGTTATGACACGCCGTGGCGGCAGGTTCATGCCATGCTGGAACTGGCCGCCAGTCGCACGCGAGGTATTGATCTTCAGCAGAAGCCGCTGGTGCGCCAGCTCAGCCTGATGGACTGGTACATCGCTTATGAACTGCAGGTGCATCTCCAGCCGGGCGAATCTCTTGCCACAGTGAGAAGCGAATTGCACAGTCACATTCAGGACGTATTCAACGAATTTAATGTGCAGATCATGTCGCCGAATTTTGTGAATCAGCCGGAAACGGCGGTCATGGTAACTCAGGATAACTGGTTCGCCGCACCGGCCTCACCGCCAGACAATCCGAAATGAAATCTATCAGACGGGGCAGCTTGCTGTCCGGCTGTTAACCCTGCGGCGGGAACTGACCGAGTTGCATGAACGCGCCAAACCAGTCTTCCAGATGCCAGGTGGTGGTGACGCGTTCGCCATTCAGCTCATGAAATTCATGCAGCCGGATGCTGACAAATTTGCCGGTCGGTTCGATGCCCATAAAGTTGCCGTGATGGGTACCGGTAATTTCTGCGCGCACGGCAATCTTCCCCGGGGTCTGAAGAAGGTCGTGGATGGTGATCTTCACATCCGGAAAAGCCTCAATGAACCCCCGGATGATCGGTTTCAACCCTTCGGGGCCGGATGCCTGACCGGGCGCGAGGGGAATATCTTTCCAGTCCTGCGTGACTGCCTCATCCATTAAGTCCGGATCATGCAGGCTAAAAGCCTGATAGATTTTTTCAACGGCTTTACGTTCCGCGATAAGACGATTTGCCATCTCGCTATTGTTGTCTGACATCGTGAAATTCCTCTGGCTGATTGCATTTTTATAGGGTTAATGTGGTGCACGCAGCGAGTATCACATTCATATCAGTAATAATTGAAATAAGAAAAGCATATAGAGGAATATACGTTTTATGGATTTTAAGGGTCTCGATTTGAATCTGCTGGTCGCGTTTGATGCGCTGATGGAAGAGCGGAATGTGACCCGTGCCGCCAGCAAAGCTGTGGTCAGTCAGCCCGCGATGAGCGCGGCATTGTCGCGCCTGCGAACGCATTTTGCGGATCCGCTGTTTATCCGCAGTGCTTCCGGTTTGCTGCCTACCGCCAGGGCAAAAGAGATCGGTTTGCATGTGTCAAAAGCACTTAACGAACTGAGTCATCTGCTGGCTCCGGACGACAATTTTGCGCCGGAAAACAGAAAAATGTCTTTTACGCTTGGCACGTCCGAATACCCGCTGATGGTGTTACTGCCCGGCATTATGCGGGCGATCAGCGAACAGGCGCCCGGAGTGACACTGCATGTGAGGACATTCACCGACCGCGATGCATCCGTGTCGATGCTGGATGCCGGTGAGGTTGATGTGGTGATCGGTATTCCCCCGACCCGGCCGGAAAACCGCATCTTATCGCAGCCCTTGTTCAGTGATGAATTTGTCACGCTTATCCGCCGCGACAGTGATGCGGCACGCAACGGCATGACGTTAGAAACCTATCTCGGGATGAGCCATATTCTGGTCTCGCCGGAAGGAAATCATTATGGTCTGGTCGATGAACAACTCAGGGAGATGGGGCTGGTTCGTGAACTTCGTCTGACATTGCCGACCATGGCTGGCGTTGCCGGTGTGGTGCAGCAGACGGGGTATGTCGCGACGGTGCTCAAACGCAGCGTGGTAGTGAGCGAGAAACACCCCAATATTGTGATGACCCTGCCGCCGGTGGCATTGCCGGAGATCCCGTTTTATCTGTTGTGGCACCGGCGTTCTGATGACAGCAATGCGCAGAAATGGCTGAGACAACTGATCTGCGCGCAGGCCCATGAATTGCTGTGAGTGACCAGGCTCCGTTAATACCACGGGGCGAAGATTCAGCCACCGGGGAAACCATTCCCCCGCATGATGTGCCGGGGGATGTGTGAGAGCTAACCCGCTATTCCGTTCAGTTTTTCCATCACTTCATCGGACAAAATCACCTTCGCACTGGCCAGATTTTCCTGTAGATGCTGCGGCGATGACGTGCCGGGGATCAACAAGATATTCGGCGAGCGTTTGAGCAGCCAGGCCAGCGCGACCTGCATCGGCGTCGCCTGCAATTGTGCCGCCACTTCATCAAGCTGCGTTGACTGCAATGGCGAAAAACCGCCCAGCGGGAAGAACGGCACATACGCGATTTCCTGTTCAGCCAGGCTATCCACCAGCGCGTCGTCGTGACGGTTCGCCAGGTTATACATGTTCTGAACGCAGGCGATCGTCGTCAGTTTCTGTGCATCGGCGACCTGTTTTGCAGTCACATTGCTCAGACCTATATGACGGATCAGGCCGCGCTCCTTCAGCGTAATCAGCGCTTCCAGCTGCGGTGCCAGTGACCCTTCTTTTGGCTGACGTTCATCGAGCATGCTGCGCAAATTTACCACTTCCAGCGTCTCCAGCCCGAGATTGCGCAGGTTATCTTCCACCGCCTGCGTCAGTTCCTGCGGGCTGAAAGCCGGTAACCAGCCGCCTTTTTCATCGCGTCGTGCGCCGACTTTTGTCACGATGCACAGATTATCGGGATACGGATGCAGGGCTTTTTTGATCAGCTTATTGGTTTCATGCGGACCATAAAAATCGCTGGTGTCGATGTGATTAACACCAGATGCCAGGGCATCACGCAGCACCTGAATGCCCCGTGCTTCATCGCTGATCGGGCCAAAAACGCCGGGGCCAGCCAACTGCATTGCACCATAACCTAAGCGCGCCACTTCTCTGTCGCCGAGGGGGTAAGTCATTGAGGGTTGTGACATGGGATTCTCCTGTGTGATTGTTCACTGATTGTAGCCGCGGGCAGGTTGTGCAACTATCCGGTGAAATCAGGACAAACTGTACGGACTGGCGCACAATGGCGAAGGTTATCGCGCTGAATTCTGCACAGGACACTGTTTATTGATTTTTGCGCTGAAGATAATCAGGCCAGACGCCCATAAGAGCCGCATCATGCAGCGCTCTGACGGTTATGGGTGTCACTTTTCCCTGCATCCGGTTTAGGGTAAAAATCAATGAACCGAGAACACCCGTTTTTTCGGGGAAATGGTTGGATGTGCGATAGTTTTTGGGTTTTACCTTGAACTGGATGAAAAAATCGTTCATCAGGATATCCGTCTGTATTTCACTCAGCGAAAGCTTTAACAATGAAAAATCACTCCCGCAGATCTTATTGTAAAAACCAAACACGGTGGGGTGGTTATGTTGTTCAAGAAAATCAATGATTTTCCCTTCCAGCACATCATTCACTGTCATATGTCCTCCCCAGCAATTCCCTGACCGCGTGGTAAACCTCAACAGGCAGAATCGCCATCATGGGATGTTCTGTTTTTTCACCATCAGGACGGTGCAAAATAATATGCTTGTCCGGATCCTGACACGGACCGGTATAGGCTGGATTGGCTGTGGCAAAAAGACTGACTGTATTTACGCCAGCGGCCACTGCGATATGTAACGGCCCGGTGTCACCCGTAACAAGAACATCCAGGCTTTTCAACAGCGTGACTAATTCTGTCAACTGCGTATGACCAGACATTACGCATATATTGTTCTGATAGTGAGCGGGTAATTGTTTTAAGAAATCATTTGCCAGATTCTTTTCGGATGTTGTGCCTGTGATAATGATTTCCAGATCCCGATCGTTGTCTAATAACATACAGGCGAGTGTACTGAAAAAACATACCGGCCAGCGACGGGTCTCATTGGATGCCCCTAACTGAAATCCAATGCGCTGGCGTAAATACTGACGCGGTAAAAGAGTATTGATCACGGGAAGATGCATTGTCGTGTCGCCAGTATTTTCTCCCAGTGTTTCGAGTAACTTCAATTTGCGCCGGATAGTATGTCCGTCATAGTAACCGGAATAGTGATCTAAATAACGATTAAGTTCGGGAGACTCACTGCCATAGTGGTCGCGTAAAATCATTTTACTGCCGGATAAAACAGCACAAAATATGTCATAAGGAAAGTGTGCGTGTAAAATAACGGAAATATCAGGTTTGTGTTTTCTGAGTTTACATAACAAAGGTAATATTCTGACAACCTTATTATCCCATATATAAATATGGTCAAACCAATCATATTGCACAACCAGGCTGTGATTTTTCTTACTGGTAACCAGTATTATTTTGCTGGCTGGAAATCTATTCTTTAAATGCATGATTGCTGGTGTGTTCATGAGGTAGTCCCCCAGCGCGGTAGTGGAGTAAATGACAATATTACCCGGTGATGTTTCACGCTCTTCCAGCGAATATTTTTTTCTTCTCGTTAAAAAACAATAGATATGCAATATCGTCTTTATTACTTTTATCTTGATGGCTTTCATTTCTGTTCAGGTTACCCGCAACGCGATGATAGGGACTATTTTTCAATTAAATTACAAATAGAGTTTTAGGCTGTTACTCATTTTTTTGTATTTTCAATAAGCACTTCATCTCTCAGTGCAACGAAATTGTTATAAACTTCATCGGTTGAAATATGAGAAACCTCTTCGTCTGCAGCAGCAATGATTCTGCACGGCACTTTCCATGGCCCCCAGACCTGCGGATCGCTGTTACCAAAAAGCGCCACCACTGGTTTTCCCACACCCGCTGCAATGTGCAATGCACCGCCATCGCTGGTGATTATCTGGTGGCACAGAGACATTCCGGCCATAAGTTCACGAATATTTACCGTATCGAAAGGAACCATAATAATATCTTTGCAGGCGTTGATGATGTACTGCGCTTTCTGGTCATCCCCTGGATGACACAAGTTATCTTCTGAACCCGGCGACCAGAAAAGAATAATTTTGCAAGGTTCGTCACGCGCCAGCCTGTGAGCGATTTCGATATAATTCTCAACGGGCCAGCGTTGTTTTTCTTTTCGGGCGCTGATCTGCAAACCATATAAGGGCATATTGTAAGTATTTTTTATTTTGTGAGCTGCCCGTTCTTTTTCAGATTTTGTCACCCATAAAGCCAGTTTCCCCGGTTTGGCGTGACAATTTAAAGGCCTGGCGAGTTCAGCCATCTGTTCAACCATATGCATGCCATCCCGCATATAAGGTATTTTATCGGTGACAGAGTCTGGCGAATCACTTCCTATCGCGATGATTCGTTTGGCCCGCGATAATGTTGCCCATCGCAAAGGTCTTTTATTCCAGTTCCCTGCCACAATAGCCACATCGTAACCTTCTTTCCGAATAGCCAAAGTGGTGACCACACGGCGTAAAATGGCTTTTATCTTTTGAGTGTAAGATCCTTCATGATGCAGTTTAGTATAATGATGAACTTTACTGACGCCGGGATTACCTTCAAGAACCTGTTTGTTGTAAGAATTAACCAGCACATCGACGTGATGGTATTTCGCCAGCATAGAAATCAGCGGGGTTGTAAGGATAAGATCACCAATGTTTTCCCGTCTGATTATTAATATTTTCATTTCTTTCCTCATTAAATACACTGTCATCAAGAATGTAACTTTATGCCTGACTCTTATCATTATATATAAACTTCATTATCATCATGCGGGTGTTCTATTAAAGGGCCGCCATAAAGACATAATGAAATTTACTGCTAAGGTAGACTTAATCCTAAAAAGTTAGTTCCACGCATAACGTCAGCGTAAAGGAAAGATTGTGTTAAAGATCGTTAGTATTTCGTGAGGGGCTTTCGGTTTAATTAATACCGCGATTCTCTGTGTGTCACCCGGGATCAATCAAATGATTGTCGCGATGTTGTGAGTGTGCAACTATCCGGTTAAATCAGAAGTAACTGTACAGGGTGACGCACAATGCCGATGGATATCGCGCTGTTGCACGCAGTGGTAGAAGTGGCCAAAGCCGGAGGATTTCGTGAAGCGGCACGCGTCACAGGCAGTAATGCATCCCGGCTGAGCGATGCTGTGCGCCGGGCCGAACAACAACTGGGCATTCGCTTATTTCACCGCACAACGCGGGCGGTGGTGCTGACCGAAGCGGGCAGGGCGCTGCTCGAGCGGTTGCTCCCGGCCATGAATGAAGTGGATGCGGCACTCGATGCTCTCAACCGTTATCGCAATACGCCCGGCGGTACACTGCGGCTGAATGTGCCGGTCAGCGCAACCCGGCTGGTTTTGCCTGCACTTGTGCCCGAATTTCTCCGGCGTTACCCCGATATCCAGCTGGAAATCATTGCTGAAAGTAACGTGCAGGATGTATTTCGTGATGGCTGCGATGCCGGTATTCGTTACGACGAACGTCTCGAGCAGGACATGGTGGCGATCCCCATCGGACCGCGCCGTCAGCGTTATGCGGCGGCGGCCTCCCCTGGCTATCTCAATGTGCATGGACGGCCATCGCATCCGCGGGATCTGATACAACACCGATGCCTGCGTGGTCGCTATGCCAGCGGGATTATGCCGGACTGGGAGTTCGAACATGAGGGCGAAAGCCTCAGCGTTCAGGTCAGCGGCCCGCTGGTGGTGAGTGTAGGGGGCGCGGTGGATCTGGCGGTAGAAACGGCGGTGGCGGGTGCGGGTATTATCTATCTGTTCGAAGAATGGCTGCGGCCTGCCATTGCCAGCGGCAAACTGGAGGCTATCTTGCAACCATGGTGGCTGTCGTTTTCCGGGCCATATCTTTACTACAATGACCGGCGTCTGATCCCCGCGCCTTTACAGGCGTTTATCGATTTTGTGCGCGAAGATAATCTCAAACATAAATTATCTGAGGAATCGAAAAGTAGCCTGTTAGTCGGCACTATAAAAAATAGCTTCGCTGGATGAAGACTCAACCGAGCAGACCAAGATGCTCGATGAGAATTGATGTACCGATACCAATCAGCACCACACCACCCAGAATTTCAGCCCATTTGCCCATCGCGGCACCGAGAAACCGGCCAAGCAACATACCGGATGTCGCCATGATGGTGGTGGCGGCACCAATAGTCAGCGCCATCACCAGAATATTCACCTGAAGAAAGGCCAGACCGACGCCCACAGCCATTGCATCCAGACTGGTCGCGACAGCTGCAGTGACCAGTACCCAGAAACCGTGACGACGTGGTGCCTGCGTATCTTCTTCCAATTTATCTTTCCTGAAGGCTTCCGCAATCATGCGGATACCAAGGATCAGCAGCAGGGTGAATGCCACCCAGTGATCCCAGCTCATAATAAACTGGCTGGCCGCCAGACCAATTCCCCATCCGATCACCGGTGTAATCGCTTCAATTACGCCAAAAATAAGCCCTGTGCGTAACGCCTCTTTTAGCGGTGGCCGGTGCAGAGAGGCACCTTTGCCAATAGCGGCTGCGAAGGCATCCATGGACATACCGAACGCCAGAATGAGGATGGTATAAAGTTGCATAAAACGGACCAGTCAGGCCTTCGGTAATCCCAAAGGCTATTTATTAATTGAGATGCGCAGTCTGCCACAAAAAACAAAATAGAAAAACCTTTATTTTCAGCATGTTATAGTGTTGGTTAAGAATGTTAGCACGGGCTATATTTGTTCAAAATGCCCGCAAAGTGATGAAAATTACGATGAGAAGCATCAAAAACATCAATCATCATAACGATGTAGAGTGAGTATGATTTATTCAGAAAATCTTACTGTTTCAGGACAGTATAGAACGTCACCAGGCCGAAGATCTCCAGTGACGCCGCATTCTGAATGTGATGATGAAGGTACAGGTACAGGTTGTGAAGTTATGCGTACCCTTGTATGGCGTGAAAACAATTATCATTGCAGGTCCTATCACATACTATTTCTTTAAAAAAGAGTTGAATGGGGAATGTCAAAAATGAAATGTAAAAATAATTATCATTTAATATTTCGTGGTATTTCTTGTTTTTATAAAAAATTCAAGCATTCCTTATTATAAATATTAAAATCTAATCTCGATAGATTCTATTTTTTCATTTACAAATAATTAAAATAACCCTGTATATTGTTATTTTTTATGAAAAAAATAAAATACTTTAGCAAAGGTAAATGTATTAGTAAGCAATCGGATATGTGAAAATCTATAATTACTGTTTATTATCACGGCCATATTAATTCTCTCTTTTAAACATTATGGTGATTTATCCGTGAGTAATACACAATATAAATTGAGCAAAGCGCGTCCCCCTCGCGTTCAAATTACGTACGACGTTGAAGTTGGCGGTGCTGAATCCAAAAAAGAATTACCTCTGGTGATGGGGGTTATCGGGAATTTTGCTAAAGATGATTTGCCACTGCGCGACCGTCGTTTTACGCACATTGATAAAGACAACTTTAATAATGTCATGGAAGGAATGAAGCCTGCTGTGGACATGCTGGTGGAAAGTACGTTGCCAGAAAAAGAAGGCCAGATGGCTATTGCACTGGAATTCAACTCTATGGATGACTTCTCTCCTGAAAACGTGGCAATGCAGGTGGAACCGTTGCGCAAACTTCTTGAATTACGCGAGCAACTGAGTGATTTGCGCAACAGAACTGCGAGCAATGACCGTCTGAAAGAGCAACTGGTTGAATTATTAGAGGGTATGGCGAAAGACGCAGAACCTGCCAAAGGGGAAGTCGAATGAGCGATATCCAGGTCATGAATGCTTCAGCTCAAGCTGAGCAGTCCGGTGATTATCTCGATCAGATTATCGATAATACCCAGGCCATCCGCCGGGAATCCGATCGTAATAAAGTAAAAAGCCAGTTGGATAACTTCCTGTCGGAAGTGGCATCAGGTGCGGTCATTGTTTCCAATGATCTGGTGGGTAGCATCGAAGCACGCATTGCCGCCATCGATGAACTGCTGTCTTCTCAGGTCAGCAAAATTATTCAGGCACCTGAATTCCAGCGTATGGAATCTTCCTGGCGTGGTTTGCACAAACTGGTGCAAAGCAGCGTCACGGAAAACACCAAAGTGCGTGTCTTTAACTGCACGAAGAAAGAGCTGCTGCGTGATTTTAAATCCGCCTCTGACTTTGATCAGTCTTCATTATTCAAAAGCATTTATGAAAGCGAATACGGTACCTTTGGCGGTGACCCTTACTCTGCTTTTGTGGGTGATTTTGAATTCGACTGTATGCCGGAAGATGTGCAACTGCTGGAACAGATTTCACATGTTGCCGCCGCCGCCCACGCGCCATTCCTGAGTGCTGCGAACCCTGGCATGTTTGCGATGGGATCGTTCTCCGAAATGCCGCGTCCGCGTGATCTGGGCAAACTGTTTGAAACTTCTGACTACGCCCGCTGGAAATCCTTCCGTCAGAGTGACGACTCACGTTATGTCGGCTTAACGCTGCCACGTGTTATCGGCCGTCTGCCTTACGGTGCAAAAACTGTATCCGTAGACGCGTTTAATTTCGAAGAAAAAATTGATGAAAATAATGAAGGAGCCAGCTATTTATGGGTCAACGCGGCTTATGATTTAGCGGGCCGTATGGTCGAGGCGTTTGAGGAACACGGCTGGTGTGCGGCGATCCGTGGTGTTGAAGGCGGCGGTTTGGTGAAGTCACTGCCGACCTACAATTACATTTCGCAGACCGGCGAAAAGGTCATGCAATGCCCGACAGAAGTGGCAATTTCTGACCGTCGCGAAAAAGAGTTAGCTGAGCTTGGTTTTATTCCGCTCATTTATTGCAAAGGTACAGATTACGCGGCGTTCTTCGCTGTGCAGTCGACCAATAAACCGCGTAAATACGATTCTGAGCTGGCGAATGCTAACGCCAAATTGTCAAGTCAGTTGCAATATATTATGACAACGTCGCGCTTTGCTCATTATCTAAAATCCATCGTGCGCGATAAAGTGGGCAGCTTCATGTCCAAATCTGAATGCCAGAATTTCCTGCAGAACTGGATCAACCAATATGTTGTGGGTTCAGATAATGTAGGACCAACGATTAAAGCAAGCCATCCGTTACGTGAGGCTGTGGTCGAAGTTGTTGATGTACCAGGTTCTCCGGGCAGTTATCGCGCCGTTGCGTATTTAAAACCGCATTTCCAGCTTGAAGGACTCAGCATGTCGCTGCGTCTGGTAGCGGAACTTCCTGCATCGACGGGTGCATAAATAATTAATCGTAAAAATAAGGATATAAAATGGCCACTGAATCGCTTTTCATGCAAATTGATGGTATTAAAGGCACTGTAAGTAATAAAGGTTATGAAGGTTGGATTGCCGTTGAGAATATGAATTTCGGTGTTTACTGCTCAGCTAAAATTGATAATGCTAGCGGTCAGGTAAACAGCGATGGCGTCAACTTTGATGCAATTTCATTTTCAAAAGTAATGGATACTACCTCTACTCAGTTATCCAATATGGTTGCGCAAGGCAGCAATGTTAAGCAAATTGTTATTGTTAAAGCATTGTTCCAGGGTGAGAAACTGGTTGAAGCACTCAAGCTGACCTATAAAAACTGTGTACTGAACAGCTACAATTTCAACGCTTATTCAGAAGGGGATGTTCCGAGTGAAAATCTGAGCTTTGTATTTGGTCAGATGACATTCGAAACTAATATGGTTGAGCCAGACGGTAAAACCAGCAAACAAGGTCCTGTGGGCTGGAATCTGGTTGAGAACACTAAGCTGTAATTTTTAAAACAACAGTGCACGCTGTAAGCGTGCACTGTATTAAGGCTTATTGATGAAGAGCTTATTACAGCAATTATCTGACAATAACCCAAAAGATCAAAATGACCTTATTGAGGAAGAAGACAAAAGCAGCACACTCATTGATGAAATATTGCTGCTTTTGTCTTCGCGCCCCCGAAGTTACCGCATTGATAATATTCCACTGATTAATGAGTCGATACTTAATTATGGAGTCAGTGACGTTTTTTCCAGTGATACGCCTCGTCTTGAGCGCAATGCCATTATGCAATCACGTATTGAAATGGCATTACAACGCTTTGAACCAAGATTGAAAAACGTCTGCGTGACCCCCGGTGAAGAACTGGGAAGTCTTTGTTCATTCATTATTAATGCTGAAACATTCAATGGTGAAGTTCGCTACCGTCTAATGTGGGACGATGTCATCAGTCAATTTTCTCTGCGTGATTAACGAGTATTTATAATGTTGGCGAAAAAATTAATTTCTTATTATCAGAATGAACTCGCTTACCTCAAAACGCAGGGAAAGGCGTTTGCCCGCCATTTTCCAAAAGTCGCCAGACGCTTAGGAATGTCAGAAGGTACGTCAGAAGATCCGCATATTGAGCGAATTATTGAATCCTTTGCGCTGGTCACGGCGCAGATTCAGCAACGTCTCGATGAGGATATGCCGGAAGTGACTGATGCATTGCTGACGGTGTTGGCTCCGCAATTTTTGCGTCCTTTTCCTTCGGTTTGTGTCGTACAAATGCAGCCAGATATCAAAGTCAGTGCGCTGACAGCCAGTAACCGCATTGACGCCGGAACAGCATTATATTCCCGTCCGGTGAACGGACAGGTCTGCCGTTTTCGCACCACTTATCCGGTTACGCTTCAACCTGTCAGTCTGCATAACGTCAGCCTGCATCTGGATGCCGATGACATGAGCTGGAGTCTGAAAATACAATTATCGGTCTGGCCCGGTGCCACACTGGCGGCGGATTCCCTGAGGTTGCATCTCAGCGGCGCCAGTCGCATCGTCAACATCCTTTATACCTTGCTGTGCAGCGAAGTTGAGTCACTGACAGTTTTCCAGCAAGGGCAGAGTCATACGCTGTCACCGCAAACTATACGCGCAGTAGGCTTCGGTGAAAATGAAGGCTTGCTTGCGGGTGATTCACGGGTTTCGCCCACTCACAGCCTGTTGCAGGACTATTTTTACTTCCCGCAAAAGTTTCATTTTGTTGATATGCCGTTGCCCGCTGGCATGGTGGCGGGTAGTCAAAGCGAGCTTTCACTGGTGGTGAAATTCAACCGCTGCATGATAGCGCGCCAGCTGGAGAAAATAGCTGGTGCGGTGAACGAAAACCTGTTTCTGCTCAACTGCACGCCTGCTGTTAATCTTTTCGCCCATCGGGCCGAACCGATTTCACCTGATCACGAAACGGCGGAATATCCGGTTATCCCTGACATTCGTCACCAGGATGCGATGGAAGTCTGGTCTGTAGACGGCGTGTCGGCGATGCGCAAACTGGGCAATGAAACACAGTCCCGGCCTGTTTATCCATTGTTTGGTTTGGACCATTCCGCCAGCGACGGTGAAACCGGTTTGTTCTGGCAATGTATGCGCCGCGAAACCATGCAAAATGACGGTGTCGCCACATCGTTATTTATCGCTTTTTCTGACCGGGGAGAAAGCCCGTTAGCGCCCGGTTGCGACATTGTTAGCATGAACCTGACCTGCACCAATCGTGAGATTCCCGCAGCCATGCGCAACGGCGCTCCTGAAGGAGATTTCGAATCAGAGCTGCCGATTGCGGGCATGAAAATTATTGCGCTGACACGCCCGACGCTGCCGGTCAGGCCACCGGCTAAGCAGGCTACGCGCTGGCGTTTGATTTCTCAGCTTTCGCTCAACCATATGTTGATCAGTGGGCCGGAAGGCGCCCGTGTACTCAGGGAATCACTGGCGCTGTACAACTTTGTCGATAATCCGGGCATTACCCGCTTGATCAACCTGATCCTGCATGTCGAGTCTGGCCCGGTTGTTACCCGGCTGGCGCCTTTGGATCCCCGTTCCATGGCGCGGGGGATGGAGATCCGCATAACCTTTGCCAGCGAAGCGGCCGAAGAAGTTGAGTACTTCCTGCTGTGTCGCTTTATTGATTGTTTCCTGGCGTTGTACGCACCGGTCAACAGTTTCACCCGTGTAATCACCTGCATTGACTCACCGGGTGAAACTCCACGGACATGGCCTGTGCGGGCAGGAAGGCTGTCATGGATCTAAGCAAAATCCTCAGTCCGCATAACTTTTTCCAACAGGTGCGGCTGATGTTACGCAGTCTGACCAGAGCACAGGGAAAAGACAGCATACAGGTGCTCGAAGCGCAACTTGATTTCATTTCACCGCTCTCGCTGGATGCGCCGAAAGGTGACATTACGTCGGTAACTCCGCTGGATCAGCAGCGCTGGCAAGTTGAAGTGGCCGCTCAGGGACTGACGGGGGCGCTGGGCGCGTTACCCACGGTATACACCGAGTGGATGATCGACCGCTATTACCGCCATGGGGACAAAACTGCCAAAGCTTTTTTGGACATTTTTAACCACCGGCTACATAGCCTGCGCTATCTCGCCTGGCAGAAATATCACTATTACGCCATGGCAGAATTCAGTGCAACACGGCCGCTGAGTCAGGCCATCCGTGCGTTATCCGGCGTGGCAAACAGTGCGCCATCTCTGCAGCAGGAGCAGTTTGCTGATTTATTTGCGCATTCAGTGCGCTCAATGCTCAACGTTGAAACCTGGTTAAAACACCGCTTTTCCGTGGCGGCGAAAGTCACGCCTTTTACCGGCGGATGGCAGGTCATGGACCCGGCCCAGTGTTGCCGGCTGGGAGAACCGTCACATACGCTGGCCGCTGCTCCCATGCTGGGCAGCGTGTACTGGGATCGGCAATCACATTTTACGGTGACACTGGGACCGGTGCCGATGAAAAACGCCGGTCTTTTTTTGCCAAAGGGCAAGCACTACCAAAATCTGTGGTCGCATCTGCGTGAATACGTTGGTCCGGGTCTGGATTTTGATATTGATCTGCTGATCGAAAATACCACGAACGTCGTTACCTCGTTGGGGTGCGGGCAACTCGGGCTGGATATTTGTCTCGGGGCCTCCGAGGGAGCAGGCCAGCATAAAATTCGTTTACCCGTCTGCCGGGAAGGAAAATAAAAAATGTCGAAAGTAGCAGGACAAGACAACCGGTTTATCCGTTTCGTTGGCGATGCCGCTGATTCACTGACGCTGATGTATATCGAGGGCGATGAACAATTCTCTGACACCTTCAGCTATCAGGTCCAGTTTCGCACGTCGTTAATAACTCCGCAGATGGGGCGTTTTCTGGGGCATGAAATGGCCTGTGAGATTGGCCGCGGCAACCAAAAGCGCTACGTGCATGGTGTGCTGACACAGATTAAAGAAGACAATAATGTCGATGGCATCAGTACCTTCACCGGTACGCTGGAACCGCGCATGGCATTGTTGCGTCTCGGGCGTAACCTGGCGGTTTTCCAGAATATTACCGTACCGGATTTAGTGTGTAAGCTGCTGCGCCAGCAGAATATCAGCCACATTGATTTGCGCCTGCGTGCGACTTATCAGCCGCGTGAATACTGCATTCAGTATCGCGAATCCGATTTTGACTTCATTAGCCGTCTTCTTGAGCAGGAAGGGATCTATTACTTCTTCCAGCATGATGCCGGGCAACACACGCTGGTACTGGCCGATCATCCGTCCAGCCATCAGTCTGGCAAAACGGCGGAGTTACCCTTTATGCCGCTGCAGGGGCGAGGCGATGGCGTCGGTATCCTGAACTGGGTGGCCAGTTCTTCACTGGCGGCCTCTTCCGTGATGCTCAAAGGTTTTAACATTGTGCAGGCGGCCAGTGTGGAGGGCGAATCGAAAGCCGTGGAAGCGGAATATTCCGTGCCGGGTGTCAGCTACGTGGACGCGCACGGCCATGAAAAACGCGAATTACTGCAATCAGAAGCCCGGCTGAAGATGGAACAGCTTGAGGCCGATAACCAGCAGTTCTACGCCGAAGCCAGCGTGTGGTGGCTAGGCTGTGGCGATAAATTCCTTCTGAGCGGGCATCCTTCCTGTCGGGGAAACTACCGAATCAAGTCGGTTCATATGCATGCATCAAGTAACATTGATGACGGGCAGCCTGATTTTGGCTACGCGCTCACTGTGTTGAAAGACAGCCTTTCCTGGCGTCCGCCGTGCCTCACCAGACAACCTGAAATCGCCGGTATTCTGACTGCCATCGTTGTCGGGCCAAAATCAGAAGAAGTCCACACGGACGAATATGGCCGCATCAAAATTCAGTTCCCGTGGGATCGCGAAAACAAACATGACGACGGCAGTTCCTGCTGGGTGCGGGTTTCGCAGCCGTGGGCGGGTGGCCGTTTCGGCGCCATGTTCCTGCCTCGCGTCAACAGCGAAGTTACGGTCAGCTTTGTGCATGGCAACCCTGATTATCCTCTGGTGACCGGCTCAGTATACAACGGGCAAAACAAACCGCCGCTGAGCCTGCCTGAGGAGAAAAATCACGCCGGATTCGTTTCACGCAGTTCCCTCAACGGCAATGTTGAAGAAGGCCATGAATTGCGCTTCGACGATAAAAAAGGCGAAGAGCGTCTGGTCATCACCTCGCAAAAAGATCTGCTGCTGACGGTGAAAAACGACGTCACCACCCGTATTACCAAAAACGTCACTGAAACCATTGGTGAGAACCGCACGACCGAGTTAACCAAAGGTAATGAAAGCCTGACGCTCAAACAGGGCGATTATGCCCTGGATATTAAAGGCAATTTGCAGGAAAGCCTGACCAGCGGTAACCATCAGCTAAACATCAGCGGTGGCGGTAGCACGGTCAAAGCGGACAAAGCCTGCGTTATTGAATCTACCCAGTCTATCGAATTAAAAGTCGGTAGCAGCAAAATTACTCTTTCTCCTTCCGGCATTACGCTGAGCGGCACCACGATCAAAATTGAAGGGAAGGGCACGGCAGAACTTAAAGGTGCGATGGTCACTGTTCAGGGTAGCGGTATGACCCAGATCAAGGGCGGCGTGACGATGATTGGCTGAGGAAATGAATAACATGAAAGAAAAACTACTCACGCCGGAAGCGCTTGCTGCTTACAACCCGCTGCAAAACGGCGCTGAAAACGCAGCGCAACTGATGATCGCAGAACGCTGGGAAGATGCGCTGGCAAGCGTGGCGGCTGATTCTGTGCAGGAGAAACTGCTGGCATGGACGCTGCAAAAGGCGCTGACCCGCCCTGAATCACAGGAACCCGCGATGCAGCAATGTGCCAGTGAAATCCATCAGTGGCTGGCAAATCCTGATGATGACCGGCGTTTCCGTATTTTCCAGCAGGCAGAACAGCTCGGGTTTGATACCCCCGTTGGCGCGCTCGGCCTGTCACTGTTCTGGATGCAAGGCAGCATGACACCCGCAGAGTTCGATGCGGTGTACCCAGAACCCCATTTGTCCCGTCTGATGCTCCATTGTGCGTTGAAATTGCTCAGCGTGGCGATCGCGGCGGAAGACGCGCCACTTAAGGGAGCACAGACATTGCTTTCTGAGTGGCACGCTGCCGGGGGAGGTTACTGATGGGACAGCCCGCTGCTCGCGTTGGCGATATGCATGTTTGCCCGATGGTGACACCCGGCTTACCCCCGATTCCCCACGTTGGCGGACCGGTGACCACTCCCGGTACGCCGACCGTACTTATCGGAGGTATGCCTGCCGCGACTATGGGCTCGATGGCAGTGTGCGTCGGACCACCGGATTCGGTCATCATGGGCAGCACGAAAGTGCTGATTGGCGGTAAACCCGCAGCGCGGATGGGCGACAGCACGGCGCATGGCGGAACCATTGTTGCGGGTTGTCCGACCGTACTGATTTCATAGAGTGTATTGAAATGATAATGAATGTTGAGTCTTTGCTCGCCCCGGTCAGTGACGATCGGCCCGCTGGCCGCAATATGGAATATGAGCAGGTCTATAACGAGATCCGTGAGGCGCGGGAAAGCGATCCTGACTATTTGCCGCAGGGCGAATGGGCCACGGAATTACGGAAAGCCGACTGGAGCAAAGTTGTTCGCTTAAGCGCGAAGGTGTTGCAGGCGGAAAGCAAAGATTTTCAGGTTGCCTGCTGGCTGATTGAAGGGTTGAGCCAGCAACACGGCATCGCGGGGCTGCTGGAGGGCGTCGGTTTTCTGACGCCGTTTATCCAGACTTACTGGCAAAACGGCTGGCCGGAACAGGATGAGGACGGCCTGGTGATCCGCCATGGCATGATCAACCGTCTGGACCGCCAGCTGGCGCAACTGCTGCATTGTCATCCGTTGTTTGGTCAGCCGGAAAGCACGCTGGATCACTGGCGCAAGGTGCTCGCTTATGAGCACCGGGTGACGATGAAACCTGACAGCGCTGCGGAACGGGGCAGTGACGATGATTTCTCGATGGATACCTTCAACCGTTGGGCTGCCACACTGGATCCGCAGAAAGTTGCGGCACAGAACGAGGCGTTAACTCAACTGATGACTATGCTGGATACGCTTGAAACCCTCTATGGTCAGCTGAATCCGCAGGCTGATTCTCTGGCAATGGGGCAGATGCGTAGTGCCGTCGCCGAAATGCAGGAATTTGTGAAACGCCTGTTTGACCGTGCGGCACCGGCTTATGACGACGTGATGACCCTTAACGTATTAATGCCTGACGAAGATGAGCAAGCCAATGACGTCAGTTCACTGATGAATAACACCAAAAAACAAACGATGTCACGGGATCTGGCCATCAGCCAGATGCTGACCATTGCCCATTTTTTCCGCCAGACCGAACCGTCAAGCCCCGTCCCTTTTCTGATGGAGCGTGCGGCGCGCTGGGCGGCTATGACGTTGACCGAATGGCTGGAAGAGATGTTGCAGGATGACAGCAGTATGCGCGATATCAACAAAGTATTGAAAGGACACGGCAGAGAATGAGGGGGAAAAGGGGACTGACCGGGCTGATACTGAGTGTCATGCTGCTGGCAGGTTGCGCGTCAGATGATGGGCAAAGCCGTCAGAAGGCGATCAGCGAAGTGGCTGCGCCTTTCGCGAATGGGGCTATCACTCTGCAACTGCGGGCTGAGCCGGGGCTGAACAGCCTGAACGACATGCCCAACAGCTGTACAGTATTACTGCTACAAGCCAAGGATAAACCGACGCTGGATAAAATACTGGATAATCCCGCGACGCTGAAAAGCTTGTTTGCCGGTGCCGGCAGCGAAGGAGACGTTTTGCAGGTGGATCGTTACGTCATGATGCCGGGACAAACCAACACGGTGCATATTGATCGCGCCCGAGATACCCGCAATGTGGCGCTGGTCGCAGGCTACTATCCGTTCCCGGTAAAGAAACACATGGTCAGCGCACTGGTGCCGGTAGAGTCTGAGAGCACTGGCTGGTGGGAGCCTGTCTGGCAGGCGCATTTAGCGCCGGTCACTCTTTCTGTGACCTTAGGCAGTGAAAGCATTGTCAGTGCAGATGTCCCTGTTGCCGGAGAGAAAAAATAATGTATCCAGAACAACAGCAAATTTACTGGCATTCCGGGCTTTATCTGCAACCGCAGCACTTTCAGTCACTTGACCTGCATTATGAATGGAACCTCGCGCAGCATTTGCGGCTGGCGCAGCCCTATAATCACGGGCTGATTGAGGTCAGTATTAATGAAGCAGCACTGAGCGACTACGTGATCAGCGTTGAGCAGATCCGTTGTATTTTGCCCGGCGGTACCTTGCTCTCGCTGCCCGGCAACAGCCGTGTTGAACAACGCAACTTCCGTGACCTCTGGAAACAGCGCGATCAGCCGCTGACCATCTGGCTGGCTTTACGTCGCTTTGATCCGCTGCACAGTAATGTCACCACGCTGGAAAAAGAGCATGATCGCGCCGTCACGCGCTGGATCAACACCAGCGAAGAGCGGGTGATGAAAGATGTCTATGATCATGCGCCGGATGCTGCAGTGGCACGCCTGTGCTACAACGTCAGGTTGCTGACGGACGTTGAAAAAGACGATGCGGTTGACTGCGAATGCATTCCACTCACCCGACTGCGTTATGAAAACGAACGGGTGATCCTCGATCCGACATTCTCGCCACCTTCCGTGACGCTTTTTGGATCATTCAGCCTCGGCAAGCTGATTGACACTATTTATTTTGAACTGAGTGCGCGGGCCAGGAAGCTTGAAGAATACAAACGCTCAGAGCGACTGGTCAGCGATGCCGACCGTGGCGACCAGGTGACACAGTTGTTAGCGATGCGTTCTCTCAACCGTGTGTTGCCACAACTGAAAAATTTCTGTCAGGCGCGCCAGGTTCATCCGTGGCAGGTCTACAACGTGTTGTGCCAGCTGGTGGGCGATCTTTCCTCATTCAATGACAGCTGCACCTTCCTTGGTGAGTGGCACGACGGTGAAAATTCACTGCAAACCTACAACCACAATGAATTGCTGAGTTGTTTCGAAAGCGCCCGTAAGACGCTGATTACCTTGTTGAACAGTCTGGTGCTTGAGGACAATACGTATATCACGCTGGAAAACGATCTTCAGGGCGTGTTCACCGGAAGCTTTGACAGCGCGCAGAGCAAAAATCCCGAAACGGTACTGCTGCTGTTACGTTCCGCCAGCATGCCGATGGAAAATCGTCAGATAAAAAATCCGGGCGGCATCAAACTGGCTTCACCAAGAATGATTGAACCGCTGATCCAGCATGCTCTGCCGGGCATTCCGGTAGTTCGTTGTCCACAGCCACCGCGGGGTGTACCAAACCGCAGAGATTCGCATTATTTCCTTGTCGAGCAGGATAGCGAATTGTGGAACAAAGCCCGGCAGCACAGCAGCATTTCCTTCTACTGGCCAGACATGCCGGAAGATCTTCAGGTGCAGATTATATTTGTGGTGCCTTCATGATGAGTTTGCTCAATTGTTATTTACCGCTGTTTCGCTATGTGACGGCGTTTTTTATTAATCCGCAGGAATATTCTGATTACAGAGAGTTTCGCGAAAAAATTATTACTTTATTACAGCAGGCGCTGCTTGAGTCAGAACGTCATCATGAAAAAGCAGAGTGCGATGATGCTTATTTCGCGGTGGTGCTGTGGGTAGATGAGCGGGTATTAAGATCCCGCGCGGAGTGGGTGAAAGAATGGCGAAGTAATCTGTTGCAGAAATATTATTTTGATATTTCTGTCGGCGGCGAAGCGTTTTTCGACCGGCTGGATCAAACCGATAAAACCAATACACAACTGAGAATGGTATATCTGTTCTGTCTGCTGATGGGCTTCCACGGAAAATATACCTCACAGGATGCGCAGCTTTTGCAACAGCGCATCGAGGATGAGCGGCAGTGCTTGCCACAAGCCTGGCGTCAGTGGCCGAACAATGCCTTGCTGGTTGAACAGGACGCAGGCGGCGGCGAAAAAAATAAAACGGTGGTGAAAAAACTACGCCAGCGTAAAGGGCTGTTACTGGCACTGCCTGTTGTCGTCTATTTAGTGATTTTGTCCACCGGCTTAGGGATATTTTTCAGGTAACCTATCATGTTTAAAAAATTACTTTCCTTTGTCGCATGGACACTATTTCTGTGCCTGTTACTTATTGTTTGCGTTGTCATGTCTGTTGTTTTCGAACAAACACTCCTTCATGCATTAATTTTGTGGCTGATATTGATCATTGCCGTTTTATTTTCCCGGTTTGTCTGGGGATCTGTTTCCGGTATGGCGCAGGCGAAATATCTCTCCTCCCTGAAGGCAAGATTTAAACTCACCCGGCTGGAATATGTTTTATTCGAACACTGGAAAACCGGGGCTGCGGTAATTAAGCGCATCAGAAGACGCAAACAGCCAATACCCTGGTTTATACTCACTGGCGGGCGAAGTGGTAAAACGACGCTGATGGCCGGTGCAGGATTACCGCTGTTTTCCAATGAACCGGAAAGTTCTCTGGTTGTGCCGACCCGCACCTTACGCTGGTGGTTTTTTCGCTCCGCAGGTTTTCTCGACCTCTCCAGCCATTTTCTGAATAAAACCCCGGCCTTCGAGCGCGGCTGGTTGCGTCTGGTGAACTGGTGTGCCCGTCTGCCTGCGCCGGGTGGCATCGTGGTGTGCGTATCGGTCAGTGAGTTGCTCGAAAAAGATGACGCGGAACTGCATCTGCATGCGCGGCATATCCGCACGCAGATCGAACCGCTGGTCAGTAAAGTCAAACGCCGTCTGCCGGTGTATCTGTTTATCACTTGTTGTGACCGGGTGCCCGGTTTCAGCCACTGGGCCAATAATCTCTCCGCCGAGCAGCGCCAGCAACCGCTGGGTTACTACTGGCGCCGTTCGCCTGTCGTCGACGGGAAAGATCCGGCCTTGCTGGATCCGCTGTTTACGTGCGTGAAAGACGGACTGGATAAAGTGCGGGTCAGCATGCTTTCGGGCGGCGAACCGGATGGCGACACGCTGGCGTTGATGGATTTCCCTGAACAGCTACCGAAATTGCAACCTGCACTGCAACGTTATCTGGCCGCCCTGTGTGAGCCGGACGCTTACTTTCAGCCCGCAGCACTGGGTGGTATCTGGTTTACCGCCACTGAACCTGTCAGCAAAAACAGTGCTTCGCGTCAGGCTTTCTTTATCCATGACCTGATGGCCCGATTACTGCCTGAGCTAAGCCGCCAGCGTGAAATTGAGCCTGTCGGGTTTGGCCGTCGCTATCTGCATAAATGGGGGGCGATGACCTTCAGTGTGCTGGCGATAACCTATGTGCTGTTTTCCGGTTATTTCACCAACCGCCTCACCGGGGGCTCGCCCGCGAAAATGGATGTCACGGCGCAGGTTCAGCAGCTTGAGAACATTGAACACTGGAATGCACATCCGCTGAAATACTTACCTTTTGTTCCCGTTCTCAACCATCGCCATACGCAGCTTGAGGCCAGCATTCTTGCTGCATCCCCACGCGATAAGGTGAACCTGCGGGAGATAGCAGATAACTACCAGCAGCTGTTCACCGACGCCGATCCACAGCAAAAACGCGAGTTGATTCTGAACCTGGCAAGCACGCTTATCACTAAACAGGCCATGTGGGAAAAACAGCCGGTCAGTGAGCTGATAAAACAGGCGCTGGTTCCCGCGGCGCTGAGCATGACCGGGGCCACCGTGTCCTTACCCTATCAACAGGATGTGGTGTTGCAACGCGCGCTGTTACAGTTGCCGGAAGGCGGCAAGCAACTTGTGGTACTGCGCGAATTGCTCGGACGTTTGGTCAACAGTGATCCGCAGATGGCATGGCTGGTGGCTCCTTCAGGCGATCTGACGCCAGTGAATCTGACGGATTTCATGCCCTCGTCTGAGGATAAAACGCAGGTCAGTGGTCTGTGGACGCTACAGGGCACCGCACAAATTCAGGGCTGGTTGAAGGAAATCCGTCGCGCAGGAGGTGAACAGGTCCCGATGCCTGCGCTAGTGGCTTTTGAACAGCACTGGCCTGCGCTGCGCCAGACGCAATGGATGACGATGATGCTGGCGATGAACCAGCAACCCGCCCCGGAGCTGACCAGCGAAGAGTGGCAAACCGCGCTGATTACACTCGATCAGGGTAACAGCCCATCAATGAAATTTTCCCGTTACGTCAATGAACAACTAGAAGACATCCGTGCTCAGGATGCCGAGCCCTGGTTGCGTGAGCTGCGTCGGTTGAATCAGTTACAGGCTATGTCGGTACCCGGTGCGCTGATACCGCGTATCAGCAAGGTCCAGCAGTCTTTTCAGAAGAAAATTTCAGCACTGCTGAAAATCGACAGCAAAACCCTGACACCCGTGCTTTCCGATCTCAATGTGAAAAACTGGAATGCCTGGAAAAACAGTCTGCATGCGGCGGTTTCGGACGTGTTTGCTACGCCGAAAAGTAGCGATCGTCTGACGCGCGGACTGTTCCAGACCGGAGCGGCGGGCGACAGCAATCCACTGCAATTACTCGACAGCCGTTTTAACGTGCTGCGTAAGAGCCTGTCGGCGGAACGCGATGATTTTGCCACCAACGCGGTGTGGGCGTTGTATCAGAATGATGCGCACTGGCTGGTGGCGCATGCCATGCAGCGTTCTGCCTGCTGGCTTGAACAGCAATGGCAGAGCCGGGTGCTGTGGCCAATGGAAAATAATGCCAGCCGTCTGGAGTACGACGACCAACAGGATCTGGCGTGGCAATACCTGTCTGACTTTATCCGTGGACCGGCAAAAAGTGTGCTGGTGGTTGAAGATAACGGGCCAAAAGCGGGCGAATTCAACGGGCAGACACCGGGCCTGACACCGGAATTTCTGCGAATGGTCAATCACGTGTTGCGTCCGGATGACGTGCTGGCGATGCCGGAACGTGAAAATACCCGCAATGACGATGCGCTGGCCGCCCTGAAAGATGAGCAGGCCGATCTGGAGGCTCAAATGGCGGCACTGGAAGCAAAACCGCTGGAACTGACGCTTAAAAGCCTGCCTGCCACCATTCCCGGCGGTGCGCGGCTGATGCCGGTGGGTACTCAGTTGACGCTGTTCTGCGATGAGCAACAGTGGAAGCTCAATAGCATGAACTTCAGCGAACAGGCGGCATTCCGCTGGCGTCCGGGGCATTGCAGCCGTGCCACGCTGGTGATCAAGTTCCCCGGTTTTGATCTGACGTACGAATACTTCGGCGACGCCGCATGGCCTGATTTCCTGCAGGACATTTCCGACGGGCAGCATCGTTTCAAAGCGGAAGATTTCCCGGATGATGCCGCTCAGCTGACGGCACTGGGCATCAAAGAAGTCATGGTGCGTTATCAGAGCGGCTCACAGAACGCGTTGCAGGATCGCTGGCATCAGTGGCAGGAACTCAATCAGGCACTGAATGACAACGCTGAGGCGCAGCAGGAAACCGGCCTTAAAAAAGCGGAAAAACAACGACCGACAGCGCTGAAGAGTGCGTTCTCGCAACTGCCTGTCCGCATTACCGGATGTCACTGAGCGTCTGGTCAGGACGCCTTTTGAAAAATTTAGAAAGGATAATTTATGGGTAATTACCTGAAGAAAATTGTAGAGAAAATGAATGTCGAGGCACGTGAGTGCCTTGATGCCGCGATCAGTCTGGCCGTCAGCCGTACGCATCACGAAGTGGACATCGAGCATTTACTGCTCGCACTGGTGACCCGTCAGCCTGCGCTGATTGAGCAACTCTGTCTGAATGCCGGATTGCGGGGTGATGCGTTAGTCGATGCGCTGAAAGTCAGCCTCAACCACCTGCGCAGCGGCAATACGCGTAGCCCGGTATTATCGGAGCTGCTGGTCGAACACCTGAAGAAATCCTGGTTGCACGCCAGTGCCTGCTGGCAGCAAACGCAACTGCCGGTACAGGCCTTTCTGGGTAGCCTGATTGCCAGTGAAAAAGACAATCAGCTCCACCTGTCGTCAGCCTTACAGCAGGCGCTGCTGTGTCAGGCTGATCGCGCTGACCGGTTGCTGCACGATGCCTGCGCACCGGCACAGGCCACGAATCATCCTGCTGCAACCCGCCACAATACGGATTCTGCGGTGATGAAATTTACCCGTAACCTGACTGAACAGGCGCGTGATGCGGCACTGGATCCCGCGCTGGGTCGCGAGCCTGAAATTCGTCAACTGATCGACGTGCTATTACGCCGCCGTCAGAACAACCCGGTGCTGACCGGTGAACCGGGAGTGGGGAAAACCGCGCTGGTTGAAGGGCTGGCACAACGAATTGCGGATGGCACGGTACCGGAAGCGCTGAAGTCAATGGAGATTCTGTCGCTGGATATGGGGTTGCTTCAGGCCGGTGCCAGCGTGAAAGGCGAATTTGAAAACCGCCTGCAAACCCTGTTGCGTGAAGTGAAAGAATACCCGTCTCCGGTCATTCTGTTCATTGATGAGGCGCATACACTGATTGGCGCGGGGGGGCAGGCCGGTCAGAACGACGCTGCTAACCTGCTTAAACCAGCGCTGGCTCGTGGGGAAATGCGCGTGGTGGCAGCCACCACCTGGGCTGAATACAAAAAATATTTTGAGAAAGATGCTGCCCTGGCACGACGTTTTCAGGTAATCAAAGTGGCGGAGCCTGATGAAGAGACCGCCATCGCCATGCTGCGATCCCTGAAACCGGCTCTCAGCAAACATCATGGCGTGCAAATCCTCGAAAGCGCGCTCGTGGCCGCTGTTCGCCTCTCCAGCCGCTATATTTCTGGCCGCCAGTTGCCGGACAAATCCATCAGCTTGCTGGATACCGCCTGCGCTCGGGTGGCGATTTCACAGTGCCATGAGCCCAAAGAGATCGAAGATCTTAATGCGATGATCAGCAACATTCACACTGAGCGGGAAAGTCTGCTGAAAGAGGGCGAGAATCCCTCCCGGGTGAAATGGCTGGACCAGCGTGAAAGCGAACTGAAGCAAAGTTTAGAGGCATTGCTGCCGGTCTGGCGTCAGCAACAGCAGATCGTGGCGCAAATTAATAGTATCGAGGATGTGGCGCAGATTGCCGCATTGCGTGCGCAACTGGCTGAGATGCATAAAGATCAAGCTCTGGTATATGACTGCGTGGATGCGACCTGTGTCGCAGACGTGATTGTTGGCTGGACCGGTATTCCGCTGGGCCGGATGATGGAAAAAGAGCAGCAACAGCTCGGCGATCTGGTTGCACGTCTGGAAAGCCGGGTGATCGGGCAATCCCACGCATTAGCGGACATTGCGCAGCAAATCCGCATCGGGCGCGCCAATCTGGCGGATCCGGTTAAGCCGACCGGCGTCTTTATGCTGGCCGGGCCCTCCGGAGTTGGGAAAACAGAAACGGCGCTGGCCTTGTCTGAGCTGCTTTTCGGTGGCGAGCAAAGTTTAATTACCATCAATATGTCCGAATATCAGGAAGCACATTCTGTATCAGGCCTGAAAGGTTCCCCGCCCGGGTATGTGGGTTATGGGCAGGGCGGTGTGCTGACCGAGGCGGTGCGTCGTCGTCCATACAGCGTAGTGCTGCTCGATGAAGTTGAGAAAGCCCATCCGGATGTGATGGAAATTTTCTATCAGGTATTTGATAAAGGCGTGATGGAAGACGCTGAAGGCCAACTGATCAATTTCCGCAATACCCTGATTATTCTGACCAGCAATCTGGCCAGCGATCGCGTGATGACCGCCTGTGCCGCCGGAAATACGGATCAGAAAGCGTTGACAGCACTCCTGCGGCCTGAATTCGATCAGTACTTCCGTCCGGCGCTGATGGGACGTTTACAGCTGATCCCTTATCTGCCGGTCGTGGGCGAAACACTGGCAAAAATCATCCGTCTCAAAATCGATAAAGTGTGCAAACGCTTTAGCGGTGCCGGTGAAGGTAATTCCTCCCTGAGCTACAGCGAAAAAGTGGTGGAGTTCATGGCCAGCCGCTGTCAGGTCGAACAAAGCGGGGCGCGCGAAATTGATGCCGTCCTGAATCGGGAATTGCTGCCGTTGCTGACCGATCGTCTGCTGGCGGTCGAAAGCAAAGCCGATATCCGCCTGCAGGTTGGTGTCAGTAAAGATCAGCTCACTCTGACGAAACAGCCAGCGTCAAAACGCTCTGCCGCGAAACAACCCGTCTGAGTGACAGGAAAAGGATAACCATGAAAAACCGGGTGAATTTGCGCGCACTGAAAATTAACGGGCACGATCCGAGGCTCAGCAAATCCTTTCTGTTGCTGAGCAGTGAGCTAAGCCCGCTGAATGGCACCATTCCCGCCAGACTGGACTGGAATGCGCTGGAAGAACGGTGTTTTCAGCTGTTCCATGAATATGGCTACGACCTGCAGAGTGGCATGTGGTTTTGTCTTATCAATCTGCGGCTTAAGAGCTGGAAAGGGCTGGCGCTGGCACTCGATCTGCTTTCGACGGCATTTACCCACAACAGCCAGCGCTGCTGGCCGCCGGTGGCCGCCGTTCAGCAGCGACAGCAGTTGATCGACTGGTTCAATGCCAATGTGGCGACGCATATTTATACGCTGGAGTACGGGCCGGAAAACAGCGCGGAAATGCGACAGGTAGAAAGAAGTATCGGCGTGCTGTGCACACAGTCCAAAAACCTGCAATCACGCAGCCATGACTCGCTGAACAATCTGCATTATTTCCTGCAGGTTCGCTGTCGTTCCGTGCCGTATCCGGTCCACGCCAAAGTGACGAAAGCGATACGTGAGCCCGTAGATAAGACTCCTCAGGTATTGAGTGAGAAAAATGTCGCTGCACTGCTGACTGACATCGTACCTGATGTAGAACCGGTTGAAATCCAGCTTGCTGAGACACATCACCCGCGCCCGTTATTGTGGGGGCTCGGTGGAATGGCTGCTGGCATAGCGGTTTGCGCCGTCGCTGCGGCGTTCTGGTTCTCATCACAGACGTTGAGTTTTAGTGAAAAGTTGAGCGTCCCGTTACTGACATTGCAACACAGTGAGCGTCAAATAAATGACGCCTGGAACAAAGCGCCTGAAGCCGATCTGAATGCGCAAAAAGAGGCAGTGCTAGCGCAGGCGGCGCCGGTGCTGACATGGCTGAGCGAACAACCCTCTGATGTATTGCTGCGTCAGGGTGAAATATTGTCTGATCATCTGGAAAAAGCCTATCCGGGAAATCAGTACAGTGCTCAATGGCAGCGCACAGTAGATGAAAAGGCGGGAGATATTCCGGCGCTGGACGGTTTAGTGCTTGCTAATAAACATCTTGATGAGCTTGAAGCCCGGTTGCTGAACGCTGAAAAGAAACACAGCCAATATATGACCGTGTCAGAATTGAAAACAGCGGTATATCAGATACGGCAGGACCTGCAGCGCAATGGTGTGCCCGCTGAAACCCTACTCTGGCAACTCAGTCAGCAAAATGAAAATACCGATCAGTTTAATTCGGCATTATTAAAGCAGGTCTCACAAAGAATCGAAGCGTTAAATTCAATCTATTTTATGTATTTATTTGAAAAGCACATCTGAAGAATTTATTAATAGTAATCATGTAATGGAGTTACATTATGTTCGGTAAAAAACAGTTAAAGTCTCCCGATGCAGATAAAGTCAAAGCGTTGAAGAAATGGGACGCTCGTGATAAAAAAAGGCAACTGCTGATTCACACGGTTTCTGCTAACTATGTGAATACACCACTGCTCATGAAACCGGGCAGAGATGTTTTTAAAACCTGGGATATTATTTCAAGTTCATTCATTGATCTGGATAACGTGCTGGCTGGTTTCCGGCTGGGGGCCGGACTCACGGTCAGATCGCAATCAGGATTATTTTTCGAAGCAGGCTTTATTCTCGATGTGCCGGTGCAAAATATAATGGGAACATTCAGCGGTGATGTATGGTTCCCTAATCATGCGGGTGTCAGTAATGGTATGGTCTATAACCGTTTTGCCCTTGCTGACAATATTTTCGCGGGCAGATCTAAAAAGAAAGAAATCATTGCTCCCGGTGGTTACAATCAAATTCAGCCACCCCAAAAGATACTCAAGAACACTAATTACCAATGGCATAATGAGATCCTGCTTATTGGTCGTCCGGATATTAATACTTATCAGGGATTACCTCCGACGCGTGAGATTAAAATAGCGGGGATTTTTGTAGCACCTAAGACTATACGTCCGACTCGGCAAGCGACCCTAGAGATTAACGAAAGGTTGTACAAGTTAGTTGAACGGATGAAAAAATGTAATCCTGGCGTTCCGGTTATTGACATTTCTCGTTAAAGATCCCTTTCACAGAGATGAGCGTCATGTGTAAGCCCCCTTAAACCGGTTCGCTTTACGCATGACTATCATGCCCTTAATGTCAAAAGTTAGCCTTGAATAATAAAGCGTTCATCTATACCCGATGGCGTACGAGTGTATCTATACTCTTTCTGTGGGACGACCAACGTCGTCCCGGAAATTGTGAAGCCACTCATGAAGCAAACTAAAAATAAATCATCGCTGCTTACTGTGACCGTGGCCTGTATCGGTGTTGTCTATGGCGACATCGGTACCAGCCCGTTGTATACCCTGCGTGAATGCCTGACCGGACAGGCGGGCATCACCGTGACGCAAAGCGCGCTGTTCGGCTTTCTGTCATTGATCTTCTGGCTTCTCATGCTGGTCGTCTCCGTTAAATACATCAGTTTCGTCATGCGGGCTGATAACGACGGGGAGGGCGGCATTCTCACCCTGATGGCGCTGGCTATCCGCAATCTGAATCCGCGCTGGATCCCGTGCATTATGTTTATCGGCCTGGTCGGCGGCAGCTTCTTCTATGGTGACGGCGTTATCACGCCTGCCATCTCGGTGCTTTCGGCGATTGAAGGGCTGGAAATTATCGAGCCATCGCTCGACCGCTTTATCATTCCGTTTTCTATTGCTGTTCTGACGCTGCTGTTTTTTATTCAGAAGAACGGTACCGGTAGCGTGGGGAAAATTTTCGCCCCGGTGATGGTGGTATGGTTTATCACGATTGGCGCGCTGGGCATCGGCGGCATCGTGCGTAATCCTGACGTATTACAGGCGCTCAACCCTTACTGGGCGGTGCATTTCTTTGTGGAATTCAAAACCGTGTCGTTTTTCGCACTCGGTATGGTGGTGCTTTCAGTCACCGGTGGCGAAGCGCTATATGCAGATATGGGGCATTTTGGTAAGAAACCCATCCGCATCGCCTGGTTTGTGCTGGTCGGGCCTTCGCTGGTGATGAATTATTTCGGGCAGGGCGCGTTGTTACTCAGCCAGCCTGCGGCCATTAAGAATCCGTTTTTCCTGCTGGCACCTGACTGGGCGCTGGTTCCGTTGCTGGTGCTGGCCACGCTGGCGACCGTCATTGCTTCGCAGGCGGTGATTTCCGGCGTGTTCTCTCTGACGCGTCAGGCCGTGCGTATGGGCTATTTGCCGCCGATGCGCATTATTTACACCTCCGATGTGGAGTCGGGGCAAATCTACATTCCGGTCGTCAACTGGCTGCTGTATTTTGCCGTGCTGATTGCGATCGTCAGCTTCAAACATTCCAGCAATCTGGCCTCGGCGTACGGTATTGTGGTCACCGGTACGATGGTGATCACGTCTGTGCTGATCGGCATTGTGATGATTAAAAACTGGGGATGGAAAAGCTGGGCTGGCGGCCTGGTGATCACGGCCATGTTGCTGATTGATGTGCCGTTGTTTGCCGCCAACCTGAGCAAAATTTTCTCGGGCGGCTGGTTGCCAGTGGCAATCGGGCTGACCATTCTGGTGATCATGCTGACCTGGAAAACGGAACGTTCGCGGTTGCTGCGCCGCTTGCGTCAGGATCCGGAAGCGCTGGAGGCTCTGATTACCTCGCTTGAAAAAGCGCCGCCACAACGGGTGCCGGGAACGGCCGTGGTGATGTCGCGCGGGCAATATGAAGTGCCGCTGGTGTTGTTGCATAACCTTAAGCACAACAAGATCTTGCATGAGCGCGTGGTGTTACTGACTATCGTCACCGAGGATGTGCCGTATGTGCATAACGTACAGCGGGTGATTATCGAACAGCTTTCACCGGCATTCTGGCGGGTTATCGCCCGTTATGGCTGGCGGGAAAAGCCGAATGTGACGGATATCCTTTATCGTTGCGGGCTGGAAGGCCTGCAAAGCAACATGAATGAAACCTCATTTTTTATGTCGCGCGACACCTTTATTCTCGGCGAGCCGCGCCCGTGGTACCTGAAGGCACGCGGAAAACTATTCCAGGTGTTGCAGCGAAATTCTCTGCGTGCGCCGGAACATTATCATATTCCACCAAACCGGGTGATTGAGCTGGGTGCGGTGGTGAAATTCTGAGGAAGGCCACAGGTCAACCACCGGTGCATCAGGCACCAGCGGTAAAGGCGGATTAAGTTTGCGGAGCGGAGGAGGTTAAATCTGTGATAACAGACGCTGCTGAATCCTGCGTCGCTTGTGATGCTGGCGACTGAGTGACGGGCGTCAGTTCGGTGATGTTCGGCGTCTGCGTCCCCTGCGTGGTTACCGGTGCGGCAGGTGTTGCAGTTTGCGTTTGAGGAGTCGTTACCGGCGCGGCAGGTGTTACAGTCTGCGTTTGCTGAGTTGCTACCGGCGCGGCAGGTGCTACAGTTTGTGTCTGTTCAGCAGCGGCAGGATCTTCAATTTGTGCTGGCATGCTCGGAATGCTCGGAACGGGTTCTGCCGGAATTGATTCTGACTTCGGTTTCGGAACCGGCGTTGACGCGCGAACGAGGAATGTCGGTTTGAGGTTCGCAACCGAATAGGTTACATGACTGATCACATCGCGCGAAGTGGCCACTTCGACAGGGGATATGGTCACGCGGCCAACAAGTGAACGGGCATAGCCGCCGACTTTATGTTTGCCCTCCGGAAGTTGTAATTCCATACTCTCGCCAATCCCCAGCGCACCGGCATCTTTACCATCAATGGTCACATACAGCTTGGTGCCGTCGTCGGTTTTGGTCGGGACGTGCGTTACGGTCACCCGCGTGGAGCCAAAATCGAAAGCCGGTGCCTGGTCGGCGGTTTTCGATTTTGCGCATCCTGTCAGGGCTAAAACGGCTGCTACGGCAGCCAGGGTGAAACGATAACTCATAGTGCGACGTCTTCCTTTAAGGGATTTTTGTGATCTGCGTACCAATATACCCGATCTCCGGTGAGAGATGAATGCGCATTCCGGGAACTCAGAGCAGTCTGTTATCAGCTATTCTTCGGCCTTGCCCGTTTTCTTTCATGCGATGAGGTTAGTCATGCATCAATTCCATTCTTATTGTATTTCAGCCTCAGGGGAAGAAAGGGGGCAAGGGGATTTCGAGGCCCGTTTTCCTTACTGGAGTTTCACCAAAACCACGATAGCGATTTGCGCGCTGAAGCTCAGTGAACGTGGCGTTTTGCAGCCCGACAGCCGCATTGACGGCGCGGCTTATACACTGCGGCAGCTGCTCAACCACACCGCCGGATTGCCGGATTACGGCTCGCTGAAAATCTATCACGACGCTGTCGCTGCCGGTGAGCAACCCTGGGAGCGCCAAAAATTACTCAATGCCGCCTTAGCCAAAGGCATGCTGTTTGCACCCGGTGAAGGCTGGTCCTATTCCAATGTTGGCTACATGCTGGCCCGCGAGCAGATTGAAGCCGCGTCCGGACAAAGTTTTGCGCAACTGGTGGCAGACATCATCACCACACCGCTCGGGCTCACCAGCATTTCTCTTGCCACCACGCGCGAAGAGTTCGCGCAACTTCACTGTGAAGCCGCCGGAAAGTACGATCCGGGCTGGGTGTATCACGGCTGTCTGGCAGGCAATGTGCGGGACGCCGCCAGACTGTTGCACGGTTTATTCACCGGCAAACTCCTCAGCCCGGCGTCGCTGGCTGAAATGCGGGTGACATACCCGCTCGGCGGAGCCCTTGAAGGGCGACCGTGGACCGAATGCGGTTACGCGCTCGGGCTGATGAGCGGCGCAATGGGAAAAGCCGGACGCTCGGCAGGTCACTCAGGCGGCGGTCCGTCGTGCGTGAATGCGGTCTATCACTTCCCGGATCTCAGCGAACCCGTGACCGGAGCCTGCTTTACTGACGGATATCACGAAGGGGAAGCCGAGACTGAACTCGGCAGACTTGTGCAAAACGTCGAATAATGCGGAAAGGGGTTCAGACCTGCGGTTCATGACAACAAATACACAGTTTATTACCATCGGCGTCGCGGAAATACGCGCCGTAATAATCCGCATGATAATGCGGACGTAATCCCGGCTGGCCTTCGTCCCTTGCGCCATTGGCGATAGCGTATTCATAGATCCGATCAACCGTTTGACGTGTTTTTGCCAGCAATGCCACCATCTGGCCGTTACCGGCGCTGGCGGTATCGCCATCAAGAGGTTTGCCTATCAAAAATAACGGGCGCGGTGCATCAGGTGCCATCCACGCCGCCCAGGGTTTTTCATCGTCACAAAACTTCAGGATATGCCCCAGTTCAGCCATCACCGTGGCATAAAATTTGTAGGCGCGCTCAAAGTCGTTAACGCCGATACAGATGTGTGAAATCATGGGTGCCTCCATTGAAACTGAACACTTTTTATAGCCGGTTATGGCATTGCGTGCAGACTTTTGTCGTCAGACAACCGGAGCATTATTCCACTTTGTGCTAAATTAGCCCTCATTCTTACCCGTATTCCCCGAGGCAACATGTTCACTCCGCTCAACCGTACCACCCGTGAAATGAAGATCAACAATGTTGTGCTGGTCACTAATGCATTGAAATCACTGGGGGCGGCAACAAAAGCAGATTTAGCGGTTGCTACCGGGCTGAGCATTGCGACATGTGGTGCGGTGCTTAATGAACTGAGTCTGCGCCATGAGGTACTGGCGCTGGAACTGGAAGTTTCTCGTGGCGGGCGTCCGGCGCAGCGCTATGCATATAACCCGGACTTCTTCTCCGTACTGAGTTTGTATGCACAGGGCAGTGACGCGGCGGCGCAGATTATCTGGTCGGTGAATTCAGCCACGGGTGAAAGCCTGGCTCAGGGCGAAGTTCGTTTTTTGCCGCTGATGCTGGCAACGTTTTATCAGCAGATTGAATCGCTGCTGGCAGATTACCCGAATATTAAAGCGCTGGGCGTTGGATTGCCGGGTGTGGTGGTGAAAGGTACCGTCGCGACCTGCGATATCACGGTGTTTGCCGGTGTTGCCATCGAACAACAACTGCGTGACCGTTTTGGCCTGTACGTGCAAGTCGATAACGACATGAACTATACCGCCTGGGGTTTTTACCGCAGCAGTTGTGCCGGCGTCACTGCGCCGGTTGCCTATGTATTTAAGCCGGATGTCCCTTGTCTCGGATGCGGGATGGTGATTAACGGACAGGTATTACAGGGCGCAAGCCAGTTTGCCGGTGAAGTTTCCAACCTGCCGTTTGAGCATCTGAACACGCTGCCGGTGGCGGAGGAGATGGCAAAAGTGATTGTCTCGCTGACGGCGATTATCAACCCGGTCACCATTGCACTCTCCGGCCCTAAAATCAGCGAAGCGCTGATCCCGCAACTGACGGCACTCTGCCAGCAGTATATTCCCGCGCAACATATGCCTGAACTGACTTACCGCCCCTCCATGCGTAAGGATTATCTGCAAGGCATCACCGAACTGACCCTGCATAATTACAATCTGTACGTCGCTTTCGGTGAGTAATCCGTATTGACTTTTTTTTGCCCTCACCTCTATACTCGCCACTTATTAAAAGTCTTTTAATAATTAATTTTCTGCCGGGGGAACCTGATGTCACTGTCATCTGAAATGGAAAGTGTAAACGCGCATGCCGGAAGTCCTGCCCGACGTGTCGCCACGCGGGCTATATTTTTTGTTACCGGCATGGCGATGGGGTTGTGGGCGGCGCTGGTGCCTTACGCGCAGTTGCGTACGCATTCCGAAGCGGGTGATCTCGGATTACTGTTGCTGTGCCTGGGCGCGGGGTCACTGTTGTCGATGCTGGGTTCCGGTCGGATTATTGGCCGCTTCGGTTGCCGGGCGGTGATTGTGGCCGCCGTGGTGCTGTATTGCCTGATGTTGCCGTTGCTGGCGGTATTCAGTGATATCGGGTTGCTGGCGCTGAGTCTGTTTATTTTCGGCATGGGAATTGGTCTGGCTGATGTTGCGGTCAATGTGCAGGGAACGCTGGTTGAACAGGCAGCGGATAAACCGCTGATGTCTGGCTTTCATTGCCTGTGGAGCGTCGGCGGTATTGCCGGGGCCGGTGGCGGCGCGTTACTGCTCAGTGCCGGTATTTCGCCGCTCGGCAGCACGTTTTTTGCCGTGGCGCTGGTTATCATCGTGACTGCCTGGTCTTTCCGCGGCATGTTACCGTTTGGCGCGCATGAGGAAGAAGGGGCTGAGGGCAAACCTAAAGCGAGACCGAATTTTCGCCTCGCGCTGATGGCCGTGATGGCGATGATCTGTTTTATGGCTGAAGGTGCGGTGCTCGACTGGGGTGGCGTATTTCTGACTCGTGAGCGCGGGCTGGCGCTGGAACATGCAGGCTGGGGCTTTGCCGTGTTTGCTGTCGCGATGTCGCTGATGCGCCTGACCGGCGATGCCATTGTCAGCGCGCTGGGACGCAAAAGAATTCTGGTGGTAGGCGGTGTGCTGGGGATCGCCGGTTACCTGATGGTGGTGCTGTTACCGGGCTGGATCCTGCCGTTATGCGGGTTTGCGCTGGTCGGTATCGGTGCGGCCAATATCGTACCAGTACTGATTACCCTCGCAGGCCAGGAGAAAGTGATGCCGGTGAATATGTCTGTGGCGATGGTTGCCACACTTGGGTATCTCGGTGTGCTCGGTGGCCCGGCAGTCATTGGCTTTATCGCCCATTTATCCAGTTTATATGTGGCATTTTCGGCGGTAGCTGCCGCGTTTCTAATCATCACGTTTGGCGCATACAAACTGAAGTATTGATTGTTTTCAAAGATCAAGGTTTTATAACTGAGTAGCAAATTTGCCCGCTGGCGCCTCAACCCCGCCAGCCTTCTTTTACTGTTAATGATAAAAATCCGACCCTGCAAGGAGCTGTGATGGCCGTAAAACTTATTGCCGTAGACATGGATGGAACCTTTCTGAACCCGCAACATGAATACAATAAAATCCGTTTTCGCGAGCAATATCAGCAACTGCTGGCGCGCGATATCAAATTTGTGGTGGCCAGCGGTAATCAGTATTACCAGCTTAAATCTTTCTTCGATGACATCGATGAACAGATTGCCTATGTGGCGGAAGGTGGGGGTTATGTCGTCGACAAAAAAGAAGAAGTTTATTGCGGCAAACTCGAACCTGAACAGGTCGCTGACGTACTGCACTGGATCAGCCGGACACCGGGCATTAACACCATCGTTTGCGGCAGAAAGGGCGCGTATGTACTGAACGGCACCGATGAAGCCTTTATCAGCCGGATGCGTCGTTACTATCACCGCCTGAGCAAAGTGAGCGATTATGCCGAAATCAACGACACGATTTTCAAATTCGCGCTTAGCTATAGGGAGGATGACGTTTATCCGCTTATGGGCGAAATTACCCGCCATCTGGGCAATATTGTTGCGCCGGTTACCAGCGGGCACGGTTCGGTGGATCTGATCATCAGCGGAAATCACAAAGCCTGCGGCCTGCAAAAAATCCAGAAAATCTACGGTATCCGGGATGAGGAAGTGCTGGCCTTCGGTGATAGCGGAAATGATCTCGAAATGCTCAGCTATTGCGGATTTGGTTTTGCGATGGAAAACGCCTCGGCAGCAGCCAAAGCTGCCGCAAAATACACGGCACCATCAAACAGCGATGAGGGTGTGCTGAACATTATCGATGATGTGCTTAATGACCGTGCGCCGTTTGCCTGAACGACGAAAGACTGAAAAAAAGTGAACTGAAACAAAAGGCTGCCAGAGAACGGGCAGCCTTTTTAATTGTGCAAAAACTTAAGGTACGTAGTCCGGAGGAACATCGTTGTTTCCCGGCGGGGCCGGATAGTAGTCCGGTGGCACCTCTGACTGTGCCTGAGGTTGCGCACTGTAACCATAGCTGGCATCGACCGGCACTTTATTGCCTTTGGCGTACATACACTGGGTGTAGACGGTATCGTATTGATCCTGCAAATTACCGCTGCTGGCACCTGCGCCGTTACTGCCCATCGCGCTGCCAATCAACAAACCACTGCCTGCGCCAACCAGCGCGCCCGCTCCGGCCTGATGAGACGCCGCGCCTAGCAGCGCACCCGCCGCCGCACCCACAACGGTCCCCGCTGCGGCGGTATTGACCGCGTTATTATTGGCTGTTTGTGCGCCGCCGTTAACACTGTTGTAGGCGTCATTCCGGCAGGCCATTTCATCCATACGGAATTGCTGATAATCCTTACCGGTGCCGGGTAACACCATCACATCGGGCCGGGTGGGAGGAGAAACGCAGCCGGAAAGCGCTGCAGTCAGGGCGATAACCGCCAGCGGAGTGAACCTGTTCATGAAATTATCGCCTGTTAACGCGGTGCGGAATCACCTACAACCACCTTCATCCAGCCGCGCGGACAGCGCTGCACATGCGGATAGTAGCCCGCAGGATTCTGGCAGTAATAGGCATAGTCAGGAGTTTTCTCAACATATGTCTGCGGTTGTGCTGGTGTAACGTAGACCACCGGCGGCGGCCCGTAATACACCGGAGGCGGTGGTGGTCCCCAGGGGATGCCGACGATAATGCGCGGTCCACCGTATCCACCGTGATAGTAGCCGTGACCATAATAACCATGCCCGTAATAGCCATAGGCAAACGATGCAAAGCTGGCAGACATCAACACGCCAGCGGTCAGCATCAACAACAACCTTTTCATAACAACCTCGACGCGCAATGATCGGATACAGGGAATGGCTTAAATGCCACCATTCCTGAGCGTAACGATACGCCCAAGTGTGGGAAAAGGTTGGCGGGAGATCAGGGTGAATCTGACAAGGTAACGCCAGCAATTGTGAGCAAAAAATTCACGGGAAAAGATTACTTTACGAACATCGGGGAGGGCGTGGGAATATCGGGGAAAACCGCCCGGTTCTGTTAAAAAACCAACCCGGCGGCGGATGAGATGCGGCGTTAAATCAGGATTTTTTCTCTGCCGTAAAGCGTCTGAACGCTTCAAGCGTTTCATCGCTGACGTGATGCTCAACACCTTCTGCATCGAGGCGCGCGGTTTCGGGGCTGATCCCAAGGGCAATAAAGAACGCTTCTACGACGTTATGACGCTCGCGGTTTTCCGCTGCCAGCCGCTCACCTTCAGGCGTAAGGAAGGTTCCGCGATAGGGTAACTGATGAACCAGCCCGGCATTGGCCAGCCGTTTGAGCGTTTTTGCGACGGTAGGCTGAGAAACCCCCAGCCGCGCGGCCAAATCGACCTGACGCGCTTCGCCAAATTCGTGGATTAAGTCTGAAATCAGCTCAACGTAATCGTCCATTAATTCCCGGCGATGTGCCTCGCGCACCTGTAAAAAACCCTGAGCGTGTTCTTCCACATCCAGTAATGGATTTATTTTTTTTTCTTTCACTACGCCTGCCTCTTTCTTGCTCAACGGTTTTTACCGTTGCCGCGTACACCACGGCAACTCACGCATTGTAAACCAAGTACACACATCTACCAATTTCTGAAAACTTTGCCTTGGCTATGGAGTATAGCCTGTGCTATATCTGAATAATAAACCGCCGGTTAATGCGCAGAGTGACAGGAGAGATTTGATGGAAAAAGGACAAAGCATCTTAAAATTATTCAGCTATTCGCCGTTTCGTTTGCGACTGATGCTGGTCGGGATGATCGTGGCGCTGATCACCGGAAACGCGCAGGCGGCCGAAAAAGACAAAAAGAAGTTTAAAGTCGTCACCACTTTCACAGTGATCCAGGATATCGCGCAGAACGTTGCCGGTGATGCGGCAACGGTAGAATCCATCACCAAACCCGGCGCAGAAATTCACGATTACCAGCCGACGCCGCGCGACATCGTGAAAACCCAGTCGGCGGATCTCATTTTGTGGAACGGTTTTAACCTTGAACGCTGGTTTGGTCGTTTTTTTGCCAACATCAGGAATGTGCCCTCTGCGACAGTGACGGACGGCATCGCGCCTCTGCCTATTCAGGAAGGACCGTATGTCGGCAATCCAAACCCTCATGCCTGGATGTCCGCGAAAAATGCGCTGGTTTACGTCGAAAATATCCGCGCCGCGCTGGTGAAATATGACCCTGAAAACGCCGCCGTTTATGACCGCAATGCTAAAAATTATGCCGAAAAAATCAGCCTGCTCGATGCGCCGCTGCGTGAGCGTCTGGCGAAAATCCCGGAAGGACAGCGCTGGCTGGTGACCAGCGAAGGCGCGTTCAGTTATCTGGCGAAAGATTATGGATTGAAAGAAGCCTACCTGTGGCCGATCAACGCGGAAGAACAGGGTACGCCGCAGCAGGTGAAAAAAATCATCGATCTGGTGCGTCAGCAAAATATCCCGGTGGTATTCAGCGAAAGCACAATCTCGGACAAACCGGCGAAGCAGGTCAGTAAAGAGACGGGCGCGAAATATGGCGGCGTGTTGTATGTCGATTCACTGTCTGCCGCTGACGGGCCGGTGCCGACTTACATTGATTTGCTGAAAGTCACGGTGAGTACCATCGCAGAAGGGTTCGGACAATGAGTGACACCAGGCTGCATCTCAAGGTTGATGATATTTCGGTGACCTACAACAACGGGCATACCGCGATTGAGAATGCCTCGTTCACGCTGCACGGCGGCTCGATTTGCGCACTGCTGGGCGTGAACGGCAGCGGTAAATCCACGCTGTTTAAAACCATTATGGGGATTATCCGTCCGACGCACGGGCGGGTGACACTTGATGGTCTCAATGTTGCCAAAGCACTGAAACAAAATCTGATCGCGTATGTGCCGCAGTCGGAAGAGGTGGACTGGAATTTCCCGGTGCTGGTGCGGGATGTGGTGATGATGGGGCGCTATGGCAAAATGTCGTTTCTGCGCATTCCCTCACAGGAAGATAAAAAACAAGTTGCTTCCGCGCTGGCGCGTGTTGGGCTGACGGAGCTGGCCCACCGCCAGATTGGCGAGCTTTCCGGCGGTCAGAAAAAACGCGTTTTCCTGGCGCGTGCGCTGGCACAACAAGGGCGGGTGATGTTGCTTGATGAGCCGTTTACCGGCGTGGATATCAAAACTGAAAACGCCATTATCGAATTGCTGCGGCAACTGCGCGAGGAAGGACATCTGATTCTGGTGTCGACGCACAACATCGCCAGCGTGCCCGATTTTTGTGATCGCGTGGTGCTGATTAACCGCACGGTGATGGCTTCCGGTCCGCTGGAAACTACCTTTACCCATCAGAATCTTGAAAATACCTTTGGCGGTGCGCTGCGTAATATCGGCTATCTGGTGCCACAAGAACCGGTGAGGCGGGCGGTATGACCGAACTGTTGCTGGAGCCGTTTCAGTACAACTATATGGTGAAAGCCATCTGGGTGAGTGCGGGGGTCGGTGCAGTGTGTGCCTTTTTATCGGCGTATCTGATGCTCAAAGGCTGGTCACTGATGGGCGATGCGTTGTCGCATTCGGTAGTGCCCGGTGTCGCGGGCGCTTACGCGCTGGGCTTTCCCTACGCGATCGGCGCATTCGGGACCGGTATTCTGGCCGCACTTTGCATGACACTGTTGCGTCACTTCACCAAACTGCGGGAAGACGCGATTATCGGTTTCGTGTTCTCCACGTTCTTTGCCCTTGGCCTGTTACTGGTGTCGCTTAACCCGACATCCGTTAACGTGCAGTCGATTCTGTTCGGCAATATTTTAGGGATTGATGACGCCGATATTTTACAGGTACAAATTATTGTCGGCGTTTCGCTGCTGGTGCTGTGTCTTATCTGGCGTGACCTGCTGGCGGTATTTTTCGACGAAGCGCATGCGGTTTCGGTCGGCCTTTCGCCGCTGTGGCTGAAAGTGATTTTCTTCACTATTTTCAGCGCGTGCAGCGTAGCGGCGTTACAAACTGTCGGCGCAATTTTAGTGATCGCAATGGTCATCACACCCGGCGCAACGGCCTATCTGCTGTCAGACCGTTTTTCACATCTGCTCATTATTTCTGTGATCATCGGTGCAGTGACCAGTGCAGCGGGGGCATGGCTGAGTTATTTCCTCGATGGTGCAACCGGCGGGGTGATTGTTTGTCTGCAAACCACCGTCTTCCTGCTGGCGTTCTTGTTCGCGCCGAAACATGGCTGGCTGGTGAATCATTTCCGCATTAAAAACCGGAGCCGCGCATGATGTCCTGGTTTGATGTGCTGATGGAGCCGCTGAGCTTCGATTTTATGCAACGTGCTCTGCTGACTGCCGCGGCCACCAGTATCGTCTGCGCAATGTTTTCCTGTTTTCTGGTACTCAAAGGTTGGTCGCTGATGGGGGACGCCATTTCTCATGCGGTCCTTCCGGGCGTAGTGCTGGCCTATCTGGCAGGAATCCCGCTGGTGATTGGCGCGTTCGGTTCCGGCCTGTTTTGCGCGGTCGCGACGGGTTTCATCAAAGAACATTGCCGGGTGAAAGAAGATTCGGTAATGGGGATCGTCTTCTCCGGTATGTTTGCCGGTGGTCTGGTGCTGTTCTCGCGGGTGAATACCGAGCAGCATCTCAGCCACATTTTGTTTGGCAACGTGCTGGGTGTGACCGACAGTGAAATGTTGCAAACCCTGATTATCGCCGCTGTCGTGACGCTGGCGATTATCCTCAAATTTAAAGACCTGATGCTGTTTTGTTTTGATCCTGTACAGGCGAAAGTCATCGGGCTGCCGGTACGTTTTTATCACTATGCGTTGTTGTGTATGCTGGCACTGACCATCGTCGCAGCGTTACAGGCTGTCGGTGTGGTGCTGGTGGTGGCGATGCTGATTACGCCGGGCATTACGGCGTTTCTGCTGTGTAAGACGTTGACGAAGATGCTGGTGGTTTCCGTGACGACGTCACTTTTTGCAGCCATCTCAGGCACTTTTATCAGCTTCTATATTGATGCTGCGACCGGGCCGACAATCGTTCTGGTGCAGGCGGCCATTTTCCTGCTGGCGCTGACGGCGAATTTACTGCGCAAATCGATTAAGCCGCGTCAGGCCGCACCGAATACTTAGTACCGGCGCGTCAGGACGCCGTATTCCCTTTTTGAGCGATTCTGATGACGCCGCTGGCTACCTGCCGCATAAAAGCCTACCATCGATCAGCAACACACGGGTTTATTGAAGTTCAATGAAGTAAGAGTTAAGGATTGTTATGAGCGAAGTTGCAAGTTCCATCAGTGTTGGCGATAGCTTTACTGTCAAGAACGGCTCAACCCATGAAGTCACTGGCTTTGTGAAGAAAGGCGAAAGAATTTACCCGACGATCAAAACTGATCACGGCGATTCGAACTTCACCTTCATCAAAGAAATTGTTTCAGTGAATAAAGCGTAACGTTAACGACCTTCTCTATGAGCGCGGCCTGTTTGTATTAAGCAAAGAGCAGGCTGCGTGATGTGGTTGCCTTCAGAAATCCTTCCTGCCTCACCTCTGTCTTTGCTATACCCTATGTCTTTTGATGCACCAGCCCTGTCCGACGGAAGAAACGGGTGCAAATCATTTAACGATATACCGGCAGTAAATTTACGCTCGACAGAATGTGCACTACCGCATTCAGTACGCCAAACAACAGCACCAGCACAATCATTTTATTGCCGCCCCATACACGGTAGAGCGGGCTGCCGAAGCGCTGGCGTGATGCCCGTGCCATCAGTGCCGGAACAATCACCGCCCAGACCGTGGCGGCGAGACCGGCAAAACCAATCGCGTAAATAAAACCATCCGGGTAGATCACACCGCCAATGATCGGCGGCACAAAGGTGATCAGTGCGGTTTTAAATCGACCGGTACGGCTGTCGTCGAATTTGAAAAGGTCAGCCAGATAGTCGAATAACCCGAGTGTCACGCCCAGGAATGAACAGGCCACGGCGAAGTTGGAGAAAATGGTCAGCAGCAAATCCAGCCCCGCACTGTTGAGGATCTGACTCAGGGATTGCACCAGCACATCAATATTGCCACCACGTTCGGCGATGCCAATAAACGCCGTGCGTGGAATGTTACCCATCGTGCCCAGCATCCAGATGACATACAGCCCGAGCGCCATAAGGGTACCCAGCAACAGGCATTTTTTGATGATCTGCGGGTTCTTGCCGTAATATTTCATCAGGCTCGGTACGTTACCGTGATAGCCAAACGAGGCGAGACAAAACGGCAGCGTCGCCAGCACATACGGTGTGTAACTCGGGTTCAGCTCCACGCTGTTAAGCAAATTCACCGGTTTGATGTGCCACAGTAAGCTGCCAAATGTCAGGAAGAAGGCGATGATTTTGGCACCCAGCACAATTGCAGTCATGCGACTCACGGCGCGGGTGCTGAGCCAGACAATAAACGCAACTGCCAGTGCGGTCAGCAGGCCGCCGAGGCGGGGAGAAAAGCTCACTGCCATTTCGCGTAGCGTATGTTGAATAACCGAACCGCTGGCAGAAATATAAGCGTAAGTCAGGATATACAGCACGAACGCGATGGTCATGCCATTCAGCCGGTTCCAGTTTTTCCCCAGCAAATCGCCGGTGACGGTATTAAAACTCGACCCTACCGGATAGTTAAGATTCGCTTCGAGGATCATCAGGCCGGAGTGCAGCATACAAAACCAGATAAAAATCAATGCGGCAACTGACCAGAAAAACCAGGCTCCGGACATCACCACTGGCAAAGAAAACATCCCTGCGCCGATGATAGTTCCACCGATAATCATTGCGCCACCCAATACAGAATGCTGCGGAGCGGTCACGGAAAGCGTCGCCATAGTGCGGATCCTCGCGTGGCTTTTATCACGATTCGTTAAGTGAATTGCTGTAAAAGATTTGATATGAAAATTGTCCGAAAATCGCGCGTTTATGCTGCGGTCAGGGCCATGAGCGCAGCAATATAGTGGATTTGAGCACTGATGTACACTGTTGAACTAGCTTGCTGGTACAAAAGTAGTTGTTATCACGTTCAGCGGGGCGGGGAGGCAGGAGATGTGCACGCAGGATTATTTTTATTCGACTTTTTGGTTACTTGCCTTATCAATATCTTTGGTATAGGTCACAGATTTCATTATGTTTTCTAATATGGCATAGATTAAAAAACCTGTTCGTAAATACAGGGTTGACACACGATTTATAACGAGTAGATTAGAACTCAGCACCAGAGAGAAATGGGATGAAAATTTTATTTCGCGGTGCATTTAGCAGGTTGATAAACTTGCAAGTAATGAGATGCGATAAAGGCCACGAAGTATTTTAGTTTGGGTGATTCAACACCGGATTGTCATTTAAAATCCGTGAGATGATGCTTTAAGGCCATGCAGTAAAGCTGTAAAATCGCATGATGTGGAAGAAAACGCGATGATGTAACGCCTTGTTAGTCAGAGTAATGTTCGCGATTTGGGTACGTTAAGTCTGAAATCGAGAATATCGCGACGAGAGTAAGGTCACGCATCAAAGAGTATATATCGCGAGGGTGATGTACTCATTTATTCCGACTGAAAACCGGTATAAGTGAAATTAACAGGATACCGATGTTATTCCACAAAATTATAGGAGGATAGCGTTACCTGGCTTCAAAATATATCCTGTGAAAATATGTGCATCTTTAGAAGTTGTAATATGTAATTAAGTTGATGAATGTTAAATATTAATTTGGTAGTACCTTAAAAGCCTCGGTTTAACGACTGGGGCTTTTATATTTTAACTGCCAGATTTTAATTACTTTCCGCTAATCGCCCCTTCCAGAATGGCTTCCGCACCCAGACAAACGAGGAAACACACCAGGGTGGTTTCTTTTTTTGCCGAGGCGGCAGGCAATGCACTTTCCTCATCACTGATCGCATCACCTTTTGACAGGCTGACGTCCGCAATGCTGATTTCGCCATCCATGACATACAACCACTGTGCAAATCCCGGATGTGCCGGAATTTCCGTGGTGGTATTTTCATCCATGCGGATGTCATAAACATATACTGCCTGACGAATTTCCAATGGGGATTCAATCCCTTCCGGCGCGGCCAGCAGCGTCCATTCGTTTTGCTTTACGCCGTCCGGACGTTCCATGAACTGCACACGACTCTCGAGATTTGCTTTGCGCGGACGAATGAAAATCTGCAACATTTCGGCGGGCACCAGCGGTGTGGATTCTTCATGCCAGAAGCTTTCTCCGGCATTCATCATCATCAGCTTTTTCGGTGAGAGCGATATCCGATGACCGGCAGAATCTTCGTGCACCATCGAACCGCGCCACATATAGCTGAAGATTTCATCGTTGTTATGCTCATGCATTTTCACCAGCGTACCCAGTTCCAGGTTGGCATGATCGATAACACTGAGCGGTCCGAATGCATCATCGCTATTTTCGGGCAGAATTTTCCCGGGGCGCATGCGGCGGATACGGAACGGGCCGTATTCGAAGGTGGTTTTAGGCTCAGCACGTAAAACGTTAAACATAATTTCTCCGGCAGGAACAGCAATGCGTTGTGTAAGTAAAAATCAATATACAGTTTCTTAACATATGTCTTTAAAGCAGATCCAGCAACGCATTCAGTTCATCAATCTTTTGTTGCCACTGGCGTTGCAATTCCGGTTTCTGATGCTTTGGTTTGCGCGCCAGGTCGTCTTCCAGCTTGTTTTCCAGCGCCATCAGTGTCGCCAGCAAGCGTTCCTCTTCAGTTTCCTGAATCACCACGCTTTCCAGCCTCACGTCCGACACCGGCGCGTCGGCAGGAGGAACCGTGCCTGCCAGAATCGCATACACCGGCGCGGGGGAATGCCATTCTTCCAGACGCTGCTGGTCTATCAGCCAGAAGCGGTTGCAGCTTTGCTCGATCAGCGTCCTGTCATGGGAAACCATCAGCACTGCGCCGCTGAAGGTTTTCAGCGTTTCCGCCAGCTCCTCTTTACCTTCCAGATCCAGATGGTTGGTCGGCTCATCAAGTAACAAAAGGGAATAGTTCGCCAGCGTCAGGCCGATAAACAGCAGCCGTGAACGTTCGCCACCGCTGAGCGTGCTCACTTTTTGCTGATGACGGATATACGGAAATCCCGCGCCAATCAGCGCCATTTTTCGCTGTTCTTCGGTCAGCGGCGCGAAATGCGCCAGGGCATCAGAAAGCGAATCGTTATCCTGCAATTGATGTTGGTTCTGATCGTAATAACCCATTCGCACGCGCGGGTGGAAAATCACGCCTTTGACCGTCGTTTCCGGGCAGATAAACGCCTGCCACAAACTGTGCAGAAGGGATGATTTACCGCAACCGTTAGCGATGTTATCGCCGAATACAAACGCTGGAAATCCGAGTCATGGCGTTACGGCACGTCCGAACAATTCCCGTGGCGCCACCCGATTTTGTATCACATCTGCGTCGAGATGCGTCGAGAAGGCATAGAACGCCGCCTGACACAGCCGGAAATGGACAAGCTGGCCGGTGTGAAGCTGGCGCGCTGGGAGAAAAAATTAGCCGCGGGCTTTTCGGTACCGCCAATCCGCCGACAGATTGCTGCACCAAAGACGCCAGTAGGCCCAACACCGGCCATGCAGATGGCAGCAGGGAAACGCTATGTCGAATGAGTACGAACCGGACGACGATGCCTGCTGGCCAGTCGAACCGGATGAAGAACTGGAATGCCAGCTACTGCAAACGCCAGCCGGTCGCCAGATGTTAGCGAAGTCAAAACAAAACAGCGAGGAATGACCAATGAGCACCACCGTAGAAAAAATACTGAATGAACTGCAGGAAACCGGGAAGGCAACTGCCCTGATCGTCGCGGATTCTCTGGGGCTGGAACCAGGTATCGCTGTGGCGATGCTGAATAACCAGGTCAAAACTGGGAATGTGAAATGCCTGAATGGGTTTTACTCGATCACCGAGAAAGGTCGCGATTACTCTCCTGAAGCATCCGTGCCAGCAAAAACCAACAAACCGCCAAAACCACGCCCTGCGCGTCCTTTGAAAGCAGAACCTGTCAAAAAAGCCGAGGTAACCCCGAAGCAGCCACCCGCCCTGGTCGTCATTTGGAGTGATGATGATTTTCTGACTCTGAGCATCCCGACACCGGAATCCCTCACTAAGCAAATCCGTAAGCATGAAGCCAACGCCAGACGGCTGAAAAAACTTCGCGCCACCATCCGCTCACTGCAGCGCCAGAACGTGCAGGCGGTGCGCCATGTCTGATACCAACAACCTGATTCAGAAGGTCCGCCCTCTGCAGGATGACGGCTGCGACTACACCGCAACCATCATCGACCGCTGGAACTGCGCCGCGCGTGCCCGTAGCCGCGTACCGGCAACACCTCCAGTGAAGCCTGCGCCTGTCACTGAAGCCGCCAGAGCAACTGGTGTTGTTGTGAAGATCGGCAACAGAATTTCTTACGTTAAACGCGTTGTCACCGGCATTTATCAGCTGCACCTGTCCGGTAAAACCAATCGGGAAATTGCTCGAGCACTCTGCATATCAGAAGACTCAGTGAATCACCTGCTCAAGCGCGGAACGCAGGTTTATGGCGCCAGCGAATTACCGGAACTCGAGCCGGGTGCTGATGGGCTGATTACCGTTCACCGGACACCGGAGGAGGTTTTCAGCGAAAAGACTATCGCATCGTTTGAAGGTATGGCGGTAACGATCGGTCAGCGTCGCAGGGATAAAAGCGATCGGGTACGCAGCAGCACAGACAGGTTCCAACGCAGAATCTGCGCGCGGTTCGCTGGAAAGCTTGGCGCGCTTTATGCGTAATAATCCGGGTGCGGAAGGATTTCTGAATCGCCTGGGTGTGCAGACGCGGGACGCCAGCGGCAACATGCGTGACATGTCTGCCGTATTTACCGGTGTTGGCCAGCAACTCAGCAAAATGCCGTATTACCGCGCTAATCAGTATGCTCAGATGCTGGGTATTGATGAAAACACGCTGATGGCAATGCGTCGCGGTATGGGTACGTTCAGCGCTGAATATTCGGCCATGGCAAAAACCATCGGGTATAACGCCGATCAGGCTGCTGTCGGTTCTAACCGTTTCATGACCTCACTGCGTGATTTCAGCGCGATGGCGGGCATGGCGCGGGACAAAATCGGGTCTAATCTCGCTAATGGACTGGCTGGCTCGATCGATAGCCTAAGAAAACAAATCCTCGATAATTTCCCGAAAATTGAAGACACCATTACGCGCGGCGTGCGCGGGCTGTTATGGCTGGCGGATACCATCGGGCGAGTTGTGTTCCGGCTGATTCAGGCCGCCGGTGATATCCGGGAGTGGTGGAACAAACTCGATAAGGGGACTCAGCAGCTTATCGGCACGTTCGGCGCGTTGATGTTGGCATGGCGTCTTCTAAATACCGCCTTCATGACTTCACCGATCGGCATTATTACCACGCTGATTTTATCTCTGGGTTTTCTCTATGATGATTACAAGTCATGGAAGGAAGGCAGTAAAAGCCTGATTGACTGGGAGCAGTGGCAGCCCGGTATAGAGTCGGCCAAAAAAGCACTCGACTGGTTTACCGATAAGCTGAATGACCTCAATACCGGCACTCTCACCTGGAAAGGAACGCTGAAGGGCCTTTCTGATTTCATGAAAGGTGACTGGTCGAAAGCCATTAATGATGCCATTAACTATGTGAATCTCCGGTTCAATGGTTTCTTTGAAGATTTCGGCCGTAAGCTGGCAAACAGCCCGTTCTGGCGACTTCTGCGAAAAGCTCACATCATGTCCGACAAAGATACGCAGGACATGCAGAACTTCTTTAGCGGTACGCCTGATGGCGGTGATCCTGCGCAGTTTGCTCAATCGGTGAGGCGGCCACAAGCATCGGCCAGTGGTGCGGCGTTGCTGGGGTGGTTAAGCCCCACACTGGATAAGCTGGAAGCGCTCTATCATTTGCCTGATGGTTTACTGAAAAGCGTCGCTATCACTGAATCCAGCGGAGATCCGAACGCCCTCGGCCCTCAGACCAAATACGGGCAGGCGCAGGGATTATTCCAACTGATGCCAGGAACAGCTAAAGAATTGGGATTGAAAGGTAATGATGCCTTTGACCCGATTAAATCTGCACAGGCTGCCGCTAAATATCTGGCTCAGTTGCTAAAGGCGAACGGTGGCGATTTGGATAAGGCGCTGGCATCGTATAACTGGGGGATCGGGAACGTCCAGAAGTATGGTTTGGGTCTGATGCCTCAGCAAACGCGGGAATACGTGCCGAAGGTGCGCAGCAATATGCCGGGGAATGGCGTAAATCAGCAGAACGAAACCCACATTTATATCTCCGGCGTGAGCGATCCGCGCGAGGCCGGGAATATCGTTGCTGATAAACAAAACTCCGTAAATTCCAGAAACACGCAACAACTCAAGAGGGGTAATGGCTGATGGATGTTCTCTCTGTTCTTTTTTCCCAGCGTTCGCGCAGGATAGGGATAATTATTCCAGATGTAGTCATTACGGAGAAACACAGTGATTCGCTGGAAATCACAGATCATCCCGTAGAGGTCCCAACATCGAGCAGCGGCGGAGCGAGTGGTGACGGTGTCGGTTATATCGCTGACCATGCTTTTCGCAGACCATCAGAGTTAGTTATGGAAACGGGATTTTCCGGAGGCGGCTCGGTACTGGATTTTGCTGATACGTCAGGGCTTGGTCTGACGCTGGGGAAAAGCCCGAAAGAAATGTACGAGGAACTGCTCGCGCTCCAGCGTTCCCGGAAACCCTTTGATGTAGTGACGGGTAAGCGGATGTATACCAATATGCTGATCCGCGTTCTGGATGTCACCACTGATAAAACGAGTGAAAATGTTCTGATGGCGACCCTCACCCTCAGGGAGTTGATTACCACACAAACGCAGGTGATCGCGGGCGCTGCCAAGGAAAACATGGCTCAGGGTGTGAATACCAGCGCGACGCAAAACACTGGTATTAAAACGCCAAAGGCTGTGAGTCAGTCGATTCTCAGCAGTATCAGCGGGTTCTTCGGAGGATAAATGGTCGTCACTGAAATTCCTTTAACGGCCGATAATCAGACTTTCAACATTACGTTAAACGGTAACGCTTTGACAATGCGGATAGTCTGGCGTGATGCTTTAGGTTGGGTTATGGACCTGCAAGATAGCAGCGGCTCGGATCTTGTAGCAGGTATCCCAATGGTCACGGGGACCAACCTGCTGGCTCAATATGCCTATCTTGGTCTTGGGTTCGGTTTATCTGTAGCGTGTGATGAGCCTGGCGTGGAGTATCCCACTCAAACTGGTCTCGGAACAACGAGCCATCTTTATGTGATAACGGAGTCATAATGTCCGAGAACTGGATGCGTCACTTTGAGATACAGCTCCTTGATGATAATGGCAACGGGATTGTGCTATCTGACTTGAAGGTGACATTCGACATTCAAAAAATGCCTGCCACTGTATTTAACGGTTTTGTTGGAAATTTCAAAATTTACAACCTGTCGCCAACAACACAGAACCGGATACAAAAGAAAGAATTTGGACGCATTCGTGTTATCGCTGGCTACGATGGCAATATGGACGAGATGGGGAATTATCCCGATCAGAATATCGGTATGATTTTTAACGGTGAGATCCGCTTTACCGTTGCGGGGAAAGATAACATCACCGACACATGGATACTGATTCAGTCAATTGATAGCTGGAATGGGCACATGTACGCAGGAATGCGTACCACGATTGCCGCGGGCTGGAAGTGGGACGATGTTTTCAGGGCCGCAATGAAAACGTACGCGCCTTTTGGGATTACTGTTGGGGCGGTGCCGGAAATGCCAAAAACCGTTTTCCCGCGTGCAAAAGTCATTGTTGGCAACACCTCTGATGTGATGAACAGCATTGCGGAACAGTGTAAGGCGGACTGGTGGTTTGAAAATAACCAGGTTCATATCCTTCCAGAAACGGCATACCTTGATTACACAGTTGTCCTTAATGCAAATACCGGTCTTATTGGGATGCCACAGCAGACCATGGAAGCGGGGGTAAACGTTCGCTGCCTCATTAATCCGAACATAAAACTGGGTGGCGTTATTCGTTTGGATCAGGCATCCGTATATCGTGCAAGCCTGTCAAATGAAGCTGTTGGCGTGTCTCCAAGCGCGCTGGGCGAGACAACGATAGATGGGAATATATACGTAAATGGATTGCCTGGCGCACAACTAGCAGCAATCAATACTGATGGCGATTACAAGGTTGGGGCGATAAACTATACTGGCGACACGCGCGGGCAGAGTTGGTATATGGATCTTCTTTGCCTTGCGAATAACGGGAAAGATAAGCTGTCTCAAGCCACCATTGACATAACGACACCGATACCATGAAAAAACTGATTGCATGTGTCATTTTTATTTTTGCTTGCCCTGCCATGGCATCGATAACTTGCACCACAACCGTAACAGGGACAACGTACTGTACCGGAACTGACAATTCCGGACGAGCAGTTGACACTCAGTCGCATACAACAGGAACAGGAGCAACAATGAAGACTGGTAGTGAGAATGGTAGGCAGATTAGTCGTGAGTGTTACACAACTAATACTGGCACAACCTATTGCGAATAGTCATTGGTTAGTCATGGTGATTATGTGTTTGCGGTTTATAATGAATTGGTTTTTTTAACTATATAAATTATTGGTCAGGCTTATGGCTATAACAAAATCCGGCGTAGTAATTTTTTTAGCGTTTATCGGTTTGCTTTACTATGGTACTGCGGAGAAGAACAAGGACAATGATAGATATAATTCTTTAAAAGGAAAGCCGCTATCTGAGTTGTCAATTGAAGATAAATCATTTTTAGAAATAAGAAAAAAAGAAGAAGCAGAAAAAGCTACACGCGAAGCGCTCCAAAGAAAAGAAGCTGCTGCCAGCGCACAAAAAGCAAAAGAGAAAGGAAAGGAGGGTAGAGCAGAGCCCTTATCTGAACAGGTACTTTTACAGAATGAAGTGATTTTTACTTGTAATGATCTTGCCAGAAACATGCTGGCATACCCCGATTCTTACAGTAAAGAACAAACCGAAAGTGGCATCAGCAATGAAAATGGCAAAAAAGTATATTATTACACCCTTCATTTTTCAGGCCTTAACGCTTTTAATGCAAGAGTTATCCACACGATAGAGTGCTACGGGACTATTGGCGACCAATCCAGACGAGTTACCTATAGAACATTCTAACAACCCGCTTCGGCGGGTTTTTTTATGGGGTCCATATGCCAGTTTCTCTAAGTTCCCAGGTCGGTAACCGCGAGCACCTCGACGCCGCACTGTCCAAAGCCATCTCAGCGGGTTTGCGGGTGGCAATGCCGGGGATCATCCAGTCTTTCGACCCGGAAACCGCTACCTGTGTCGTCCAGCCCGCAATCATGGGTACTAAAACTGACGAGGCAGGCAATGAGCAGTCGGCCCCGCTTGCCCTTCTGGCAGACGTTCCTGTGCATTTCCAGTGCGGCGGCGGGGTTACTTTGACTTTCCCGATTAAAGCTGGTGATGAATGTCTGATTATTTTTTCCGATCGTTGCATCGATTTTTGGTGGCAAAGTGGCGGTGTCCAGGAGCCAGTAGATTCCAGACAGCACAATTTATCTGATGCTATTGCTATTGTCGGGCTACGCTCTGAGCCACGAAAAATCAGCGGCATCAGCACCAATACGGCACAGATGCGCAGTGACGACGGTTCAACGTATTTCGAACTTAATCCGGACACACAAAAGATCACTATTGTCGCCCCTGGCGGATTCAGCGTTATAGCGCCGCAATCCACGTTCTCGGCGGCCGTGACTATTCATGGCCTTTTATCGTGGATGGGCGGCATGATCGGCACCATTGCATCCGGCACGGCGGCAACGATTACCGGCGCCATCAAATTTATCGGCTCGCTGACTTCCAACGGCAAAGACATCAGCGATCAGCATACGCACGGCGGCGTCCAGACGGGCAGCGGGAATACCGACAAGGTGAACTGATATGAGATATCGACGCGAAGACGCTGACGGAGATTACACGTTTGGCCGGGGCGATAACACGTTTCTGATTAACTCGCCGGATACTGTGGCGCAGGCGGTGAAAACGCGATTTTTACTCTGGCGCGGGCAATGGTTCCTCGACACGACCGCCGGAACGCCTTACATCCAGTCAGTTCTCGGAAAGCAAAGCCCCGACGTTTATAACCTGGCGATCCGCCAGCACATCCTGCAAACGCAGGGCGTGAATTCAATTATCTCCTTTGATACGTCCGTTGACAGCGCCACACGGCGCGTATCTTTCACGGCTACCATAGACACCATTTACGGCAAGTCCACAGTAACAAGCGAGGCGTAATGGCTATCAATCTTGACACACTGGGGTTATCGGCGACGGTAACAGCTCAGGGGATCAGCGCGCCTGATTACCAGACCATCCTCAGCACATTAACCGGCTACTTTCAGCAAATTTACGGGTCTGATGCCTACTTAGACCCGGACAGTAAAGACGGGCAAATGGTGGCGTTGTACGCGCTGGGAATCCACGACGCCAACAATACTGCGATTGCCACCTATAACTCATTCTCTCCGGCAACGGGTATCGGTGTTGGCCTGTCCAGCAACGTGAAGATAAACGGCATTTCTCGCGGAGTGGCGAATAACTCGACCGTAGATCTGCTGATTACCGGCACCATCGGGCTGATAATCGCCAACGGTTCAGCGAAAGATTCAAACAACATTATCTGGACCCTTCCCGCGTCAGTGGTGATCGGGACCGATGGAACTGTGCTGGTAACGGCCACTTGCGCCACTGCGGGTGCGGTCGCCGCTCTGGCTGGTACGGTCACCGGCATCAATACACCGACACGCGGCTGGGTATCGGTCACTAACCCGAGCGCGGCCACGGTCGGCACTGCAGCAGAGACCGATGCGGCTCTGCGCACGCGGCAAACTCAGAGCGTAGCTTTATCCTCAATAACGCCATTTGATGCGCTTGATGGGGCTATCGCTAACATTTCCGGCGTTAAACGCCATGTGCTTTATGAGAACGATACCGGCAGCGTGGATAGCAACGGATTACCGGCGCACTCGATCACCGCCGTGGTTGATGGTGGTGACGCGACGGAAATTGCAACGGTCATCCGCTTGAAAAAAGGTCAGGGCGTCACGCCGAACGGCAGCACAGTTATCACTATTCTGGACGCCTACGGAAACCCTCACCTCATTGGTTTTAATCGTCCAGTTCCGGTCCCGGTATATGTCGATATAACTATCCAGGCATTTTCCGGGTATACGTCTCAAGTCGGTGAGGACATCAAAACAGCGGTTGCCGCTTACATTAACTCCCTGAGCATCGGGGCTGATGTGCTTTTAAGCCGGGTCTATTCCCCGGCAAACCTCGGCGTGGTCAGTGGTGGAGAAAGTCGCTATTACGATATTACCAGTCTGCTGATAGGGAAAAGCACTGGTTCATTATCGGCCAGCAATATCACCATTGTTTTTGATGAGTCAGCAACCTGTGATGTTGCAAACATCAATATAACGGTTTTGCCATGAGTAAATACACCGAACTCATCACCAACTACCATCGGCAAAAACCTCTCTTTGTCGATCACATTGACCTGATAACGCGACCTTTCACCGATGCTATTGGTTCGATATCAGGTTTAATTTCAAAGTTTGATATTGATGCTGCAGAGGGCGTCCAGTTAGATATTTTGGGGAAATGGATTGGCAGGTCGCGCGTTGTTAGCCAGCCAATCTCCGGCGTCTACTTCTCTTTTGATACCGATAATCTTGGGTACGATCAGGGTTCATGGCAAGGACCGTATGACCCAGATGAAGGTTTCACCAGTCTTAGCGATGAAGTTTACCGGATTGTGCTGAAGGCAAAAATTGCCATTAACCACTGGGATGGCACAAACGAAACCTTACCTGAAATCCTCGATACAGCCTTAGCGGGTTCCGGCGTCAGAATGGCGATAGTCGATAATCAGGACATGACTATTTCAATCTGGGTTTTATCCGAACCGCAAACCCTCAGCGATACTGACCGGCTTATTCTGGACAACAGTTTAAACGGGGATGGGTTTGTGACGCTGCCAGATGGATATGTGGCAACAGATTACACGGCATTATCAATGAACTCCGCATCGGCTGAAATAATCGCGGTAATTAAACAGGGTTATTTAACGGTCAAAGCTGCGGGGGTTTTCTCCGGTGAAATTATTACACCTTCTGATGGTTACCAATTTTTTGGTTTCGATGTGGATAATGATTATGTTGCCGGTTTTGATAATGGAGCGTGGGAGCGAAACTTATAACCTGTTCCGCTAATTAAATTATGAAAGTTATTAGTAAGGAATAAAAATGTCACAGCGTTATAACACCGATAATCCAGTGCCATCAAGCGTTCTCACGGATTTAAATGATAACCTGCTTACCATTGACGAGTTTGTAAATAATACTTCAGGTGAGGCTACAAACCGAAAAGGGGAGTCATTTCCTGTTCTTCAGGCTCAAGTTGCAGCCAGAATTGATGAAATAACCGGTGCGGCTCAGCAGGCTTTTGACAGCGCTGAACAAGCTTCAGGTTTTGCAGACTCTGCTGAAGCAAGCAACCTAAGCTCACAGGCAGCCGTGACTGCTGCCCAGGCCGCCGCAACGGACGCGCAGTCCATCTCTGACGGCGGATCAACATTTTCCACGAAAGAAGCTGGGCTCGCGGCTATTCCATCTGGAAGCTATTTCAGAATTCCTCAAGGCGTTGGAAACGTTAAAAGTTTCATTTATTATCTCAATAGCGGCGGCGTAGCTGTTCCTGTATCTGAGCAGGCTGGATTTGCGGCTATTGATGCGCAAAATAAATCACTTGGTCTAACTTATTCTCAAGGAAATTTATTTACCCTTGAAAATCTCGACTTAATCACGTCAATCACCCTTAAGTCCGGGAGCGCTTTAACACCAATCGCCTCTGCTATATTAGGTCTTCCTGCGTGGATGCTAAGCACTACCGTGGGGAAAACAACAGAACAGGGTACTTACCTTGAGTATTTTCCATCGTCAAAATTCCCTACTGGTTTTATTTCTGGCTCGATTCAGATAGTCAATGTTTCAGCAACTGACGGTACTACAGCAAACTGCCGAGTGGGTGTTTTCCAATTCAACTCATCTGGCGTAGAAATCACAGCAGCCAGAAATATTATTTCCGTTTCTGGCGCGGATGGGGTTTCATCACCAACGGTATTTGAGTTTACGGCCATCCCTCTGGATGCATCTTGTGCTTATGTTTCAATGTATATCGGGGTGTTATCAGGCAGTACGACGGTAGCACGATCTTTATATTTTAGAGATATGATGATTGCGGATGGTAAAAATGCATCCTTCCGAAGGACGAGCATTAATAAAGCATCATCTGCAGCCGCTATCCTGGGTTCTAACAGTACCGATTATCTGACATCTGCTACTTCACTGGCACAAGCCACAGATATTGCCGGGTTCAGTGCTTTTGAAAATCTTTACCCTGACAGCACGCTGAGCCGTTGCGTTGTAGGGGATGCCGTACCTGGCTGGCCGGTCCAGTTAGTTGTCTCTGAAAAAAATGGCGAACTATGCCTGGTTACTCCCGCCGGGATTACCGGCGCTGGCGGATATGACTTTGCTAAAATCCCGGTATCTAACGTTAAATCCGGAAAGTTATCAGTTTCATGTGTAATTTTGGAAAAGATAGGCGATCAGGGGGTTAATGCCTCATCAGGGCTTGGCAATCTCCGCATCAGACTATCTGCGTATGACAGCTCAGGCAATTTGATTAATACCGCGTGGCAGAATGCCAGTGGAAACGATGATCCGACAGTTGGGACCGGCTGGCAGTATTACACCAGAAATATTCCGAGAGCGGATATCACGCAAAAGACAGTCCTGAACATCGCGTCGAACATTACGCTGCCGTCTAACGCTGTATCAATATCTCTAAATATTCGTGTTGAAGGTCTTAATGGCGTAGCTGTTCCACGAGTTTATGCGGGCCGTTTTTCTATTCGCGAAGGACGAAGCGCAAACTGGGTTCGCCATGGTGAAAAAGGGGTAGCCTACGTAGCACCATCAGGAAATGACTCCACAGGTACAGGCAGTGCTACGTTACCCTTTGCAACGCTGGATAAAGCGAATGACGCGATAAACGGCATGGGGACGATTTACCTTGCTGCTGGTGAATATACCAACCTGTCAATCAGCAACAAAAAAGTGAAGGATGTAAAAATAGTTGGCATTGAGGGTAATTATTTATCCCGTCCGCTCATTCGCTACGGTACTCCCCTTGCTGGGATCACCAAGACAGCAGGCCAAAATTATGTTTATCAGGCCGCATGCACAGGCTTTACCGCGGGTATGTTGCCGCCGTGGATTTGGCTTGATGGCGTGAATGATGTGGATACTCTTGTACCGCAAAGTGAAATGCACGCTGGTTTACGCGGAAGATCCCACCGTCTGGAATGCACAAAATTATGGAGAACAACAGCGGCAGATAAAGCTGGGGCACTGGCAGAAATGGATGTCAACACGGGGCTACCGAAATCTCACTGGGAAGCATCGGAAGGTATTATTTATTTCACGCTTCCTGACGGCGGTGATGCCACTGTTGCAGGGGTTAATATTTATGCGCCTCGGACGGTAACAGGGCTTGTATCAGATGTTTGCGATTACTTCAGCGCCCGCGGCTCACTAGAGATAACCGGCATTGATATTCGCTATGGTGACGTACAAACATCAGGCTTTCGTGTATCACAGAATACTGATGTTAGGGTCCTTGGGGCGCCGGTTAACTGTTTCGATAACGGAAATTGGCATAAAGACTCAAAATGCGAAGCGGCTGGTGCTGGCTCTAATGGCTCATCAACAACAAGTGACGGGTTCAATACTCACGCCTGGTCTGTATATATCCATGAGTATATTTACACGCATGACAATGTGGATGATGGGGAATCTGCTCATGAAAACTGCCTGGTACATGGTCTAAACCCAATATCCGAATACAACGGCGGCAGCGGCTTAACACCTGCCTATGGATGTCAGGCTACGTACATAAACCCGGAAACCCGGAAGAATGCACTGGGTACGCGACTACCGACCGGTAAGCTTGGTGGCATTGAGGCCAATGCCAATCCACTGGATGGGGCTACCTATGCCCGCAGAACGCTAATCCAGGTGTACAACGGGCGATCATATGGTGACAGGAATGGCTATACCTCTCAGGGGTATAGCGGCGCTGATAATCAGCCATATTTGATAGCCTATGATTCATTTGCACAAGATTCCATGTTCTATGGTTTTAACTGCGCTCAGGCGGTTAACTGCAGATACCTTGGATCTGGAACCCCATACAATTCCGCAAGATGTAATCTAGTTACCGGAATACCTCTTTCATAAGGTGATAACATGTCTTTTAAATATGAGATGGGACAGGAAGTTAAAGTTAAAGTTAATGGTATCGATGATATTTCAGGAGTGGTAACTGGCAGGGCTGAATATTCCAATTCAGTTAACCAATATGTCATAACTTACAATGATGGCAACGCATCTGACTGGTACCTTGAATCAGATATAACTGTTTAAATAACCCTGATCACATCACAACCCGCTTCGGCGGGTTTTTTATTGGATAAAAATAATGCCGACAAATAATTTTAAACCGTTCGGGATCGGGTCTGGTGCGAACGTAACAGATCAGACCGCCTATGAGGCGCTGGCCGCTTTATTGACGGGATTCCAGTCAGGCAAGGCATCATCTGCTCAGATCAATAAGGCTTTACGTCAGGGTACGGTGATGGCTAACGTGCTGGCGCAGTACATCGCTGACAGCGCTGCAGTTGATGTCCTTGATGACGGAGTGCCCGCGACCATTCTTGCCAATCTCAAGGCAGGTATTCTGGCTGCTAATACTGGGCGACTGATCGGGGCACCTAAAATCATCACCGCTAACCAGACCTATACTCCGTCACCAGGAACAAAAAAGATCTTTGTTCAGGGGATTGGTACGGGTGGGAATGGTGCGGGGAGTATTGCAACCGGATCGACTGGATGCGCCTGTTGTAGCGGCGGAGCCTCTGGCGGCTACGCTGAAGCATGGTATGAATCCGGATTCGATAGCGTCTTGGTTACTATCGGTGCGATCGGTGCACTCAATTATGGGAATGGTGCATCAGGAGGAACATCAAGTTTCGGGTCCCTGATGATTATCCCTGGTGGTGGTGGTGGCGTTGCTGTAACCCAAACAAACAGCATTACTTATTTTGAAAATGGCGGCGGTTCTGTTGGCGGAGTTCCAACCCTATCAGGGCATTTGAGTGGATTTGTTACCCCCGGTTCATTTGGGATAGGTGGTAAAGTCTTTAACGGTTCAGCGGTTTCTGGCACGGGCGCTACGTCTAAGCTTGGTACTGGCGGCGGCAATGTCGCAATAGCATCGGGCAGTTCTGCTGGCGGCAATGGTGCTGGCTATGGCGCTGGCGGCGGCGGCGCTGGCGTCTCTGTCAGTGGTAGTGCAGTTTATGGCGGCAATGCCACTAAAGGCATGTTTATCGTTTGGGAGTACTCATGATGGGAACTTTGGAATTAGGCACCTGGGCTGTGATAGACAGCGTAACGAATATCGTCGTCAATCGGGTTTGGTGGGATGGTGATTCCACAGACCCAGCCGATCACTGGACGCCACCGGAAGGCACGTACGTTGTCAGGGTGGATGACCCTACACAAGGGGGTATTGGTGACACTTATGACCCTGTGACAAAAACATTCACAAAGCTTGTAAGTGAAGATTAATCGTTTGAATTAAAGGCTGTGACCTGACGGTTGCGGCCTTCAAGGAATACCGGTTATTGAGGCGATGAATAACGGAACCTTTCTGCAAAACGTTTTTTGTTTATACTCAAATCAATGAGTTACGAGGGGTGTTTTTTATGGCGGGATTCAAGAAAAATAACGATAATTTTTAATAAAAACATGTGGTTAATTTACTTTTACCGCCCTGCGTACAAGGCAGGCGGATAAATTGCAGCGTTTTATCGCGCAGGATCCAGGTTGAGTTGGTTACGCTATCCAGCAGACTGCGGTCATGGGAAACCAGCACAAAGCTGCCCGCCCAGTTTTTCAAAAACTGCTCCAGCCACAGTAATGTCGGCAGATCCAGATGGTTACTTGGCTCATCGAGCAGCAGTAAATCCGGCTGGTGGATCAGCGCCCGCGCCAGCAGCAGACGGGTATGCTGGCCGCCACTGAGCGTACCCGCCGTCAGTTCCCAGGCATTTTCATCAAAACCCAAGTCCGAAAGCAGCACCTGCGCCTGCCAGGGTTCGGGCTGATGAAGGCTGCCGGGCAGATGACCGAGCACCGATTCCAGCAGGGTACAATCATTGAGTTCTGCGGGAAGATGCTGTTCGACGCGCGCCATCAGGCATTGATTCGCCAGTGTCACGGTGCCGGAGGAGGCCGCCAGTTCACCGCTGAGGATTTTCAGCAAGGTGCTTTTGCCGCAGCCGTTATGGCCGATGAGACCAATGCGGTCGCCTTTTTTCAGGCCGAAGGAAATCTCAGCCAGCAACGGGCCGAAGGCGTTATCGAAAGATAAAGATTGTGCGGATAATAAAGTCGTCATGAATGCTTACTCAGGTTTTCAGGCACAAAGATGCCTGTCGTCAGAAAAGCCGACGATAACCGGTAAGCCGGAGGGAAGTTCTCAGGTTGTCAGTTAGCTTCGCTCAAGCAGGTTATCGCGGCACGGTGCCGGAAATGCCTGAGCAGTGACGATCGCTAAGGACGAGTGAAATTAAAAAAACTTCACGGGTCAGCATGGCAATCCTCCTTATATAACGTTGGTGAATGAATGAGCTGATTATATTGGGGATTATTGAATTATTCCAGTCAGAGCAACTCGTTAAAACGCATAACGCCATCCCAGCCGTCTACTCATGAGAGGGACGGCGCTGATTTGCGTGTCGTGATGCGATTAAGCTTCAACGACTTCATTTTCCAGCTTCTGCCTTTTTCGCAGGCCGGGGAACCAGGTCATCCACAATCCGACCACGATCAGCGTGCCGACACCGCCGATGGCTGCGGCGGGAACTGCGCCAACCCAGGCGGCCAGCAGACCGGATTCAAATTCACCGAGCTGATTCGAGGTGTTGATGAAGATGGAGTTCACGGCGCTGACACGACCGCGCATGTCATCCGGTGTATCAAGCTGTACCAGCGCACCGCGGATCACCATGCTGATCATATCGAAACCGCCGAGAGCAAACAGCGCCAGCATCGATAACCAGAGCGAAGTGGAAAACGCGAAAACCAGTGTGGCGGCACCGAAACCGGCGACGGCGGCGAACATAATTTTTCCGACATTACGGTTGAGTGCGCGGTGGCTCAGCCAGAACCCGACGATCAGACCGCCGACCGCCGGTGCGCCACGTAGCAAGCCTAATCCCCACGGACCGGTATGCAGAATGTCGTGAGCGAAAATGGGTAGCAGGGCGGTTGCGCCACCGAGTAAAACCGCGAACAAGTCGAGCGAAATCACGCCCAGCACGTCCGGGCGGGCGCGGATAAAACCAATGCCTGCGAACAGCGTTTTGAAGGTTGCCGGTACACGATGTGGCTGTGCCTGTTCATAGCGTAAACGGCTGACCATTACGATAGATAACAGATACAGACAGGCGCACACGGCGTACGCCACACCCGCGCCCGCGACATACAGAAAGCCACCCAGCGCCGGGCCAACCATCGACGCGGCCTGTCCGGAAACGCTGGTGGCGGCCATTGCGCGGGCCAGCAAATTCGGTGGCACCAGCGCGGGCAACATCGACTGTAAGGAAGGGGCTTCCATCGCTTTGGCAGTCGAAATCACGAAAATCAGTCCGAGCACGACCACTTCATTGACGTGATGTGTCAGCGTCAGATAAGCCAGCGAGCCAATCGCCACCCATTCGGCGATTTGCCCGAGCAGTACCACGCGGCGGCGGTCAAACTGATCGGCAACGTGGCCTGCCACCAGCGCAAGCGCGACGGAAGGTAAAAACTGCACCAACCCGATCAGTCCGAGATCAAACGCCCGGCCGGTGATCGAATAAATCTGCCAGCTCACCACGATGGAAAGCATCTGGAAGCCAAAGCTGGACGCTGCACGGGCGATCCAGAAAGCGACAAACGAGCGGTGCCGTAACAGTGAGTCTGAATTACCGGAAGCAGCAGACATGACAAATCCCTGAAAAATGAAAGATGCCGTGTCTGTGGTTTTTGAAAACTCGTTAGCCCGGCAATTATTGTGGATACAAATTATTAACAAACAATCCGAGTTGTATGTTTATCATAAAAAGTTCAGCAAATCTTCATCTCACATTGTGAAGAAACTATGCAGGTGACGGGCTAAGACTTCCGGTTGTTCCTCCGGAATGAAATGGCCGCTGTGAGGGATGATGATGCCGGTGACATTTTCAGCGAAAGCGCGCAGGGGAACGGCCATATCCGGGATCGAACCCTGATCGGCGCTGACCGCCAGTACCGGCATTTTTAATTTTCCGGCACGGTTAAGTGTGCGGTTCTGTTCCGCAGATTCAGTAACCGAACGATAATACGCCAGCCCGGCGCGCAGGCCGCCGCTTTTGAGGAACACCCGCAGATACTCGCTGATATCGTCATCTGTGAAGGCATCCGGCGCAGCGGTTTTCCGGCGCAAAAACCAGTCGAGATACACACGTTCGTTACCGGCGATCAGCGCTTCAGGCAAATCAGGCAATGTGTGGAAGGCAAAATGCCAGGTTTTCCACGATTTGTCCGGTGTGACCGGCAGCACGTCCGGCAAGGTGATTCCGGGGATCCCCGCATCCAGCAGCGCCAGATGTTGTACTTCCTCGCCATACATCGCCGCGCAGGGATAAGCGACCCACGCGCCGACGTCATGCGCTGCCAGCGAGTAACGCTTATGCCCGAGAAGCTGCATTAACCCGTGGATTTTCTGCGCCAGACTTTGTGTGTCGTAACCGGTCTGCGGGCGATCCGAATCACCCTGACCGGGCAGGTCTGGTGCCACCAGCCAGAAATCCTGTGCCAGCGCGTTCATCACATTACGCCATGCGTACCAGGTTTGCGGAAAACCCGCCAGCAACAGCAAGACTTTGCCTTGCGGATTACCGCCGCTGACGTAATGCATCCTCACGCCTTCGACCGTGGCGTAGCGATGGGTAAAACCGCAAAGGATGGGGTCAGCCACTGCAAAGGGTTCGGCAGTAACAACAACAGAAGGGGTCATCTCGTTCATAGCCAATCTCCGTTATAGTCATATTTAGGAAATAATCATTTCCTAAATGAGAAAAAATTTTTAATCGAGAATTTTAAGCGCCAGTTCCAGCGTGTTTTCGCTGGCGTGATTGTTTTCGACTTTACCGGCGACACGCATGCCCAAAACAATCCATAACATCAGGAATGACGCGGCCTGCGCATCGATATCCGGGGTGACAGAACCGTCTTGCTGGCCCTGTTCAATGAGGGAGGTCAGGAACAATTTATTGCGCATAATAGCCTGACGCACCAGTGCGGCGAGTTCCTCATCCAGCGTGAGTAATTCGACGGTGCTGCCGACGACCAGACACCCGCGGCGGCCTTCAATTTCATGAGAAGAACACAGGTAAAAGCGCAGCACTTCGGCAATGCGTTCGCGGCCGGTGGAGATGCGTTCAATTTGCTGGCGTAACTGGGTATTTCGCCGTGAGGTGTAACGTTCAAATACGTTGAGAAACAGGGTCCTTTTATCGCTGAAGGCTTTGTAAATACTGCCTGCAGTAAGGTTCATGGCCTGACTCAGATCGCTGATGGACGCCGCATGAAAGCCTTTTTCGCGAAATACCGTCATGGCGTTATCCAGTGCAAGTTCAGTATCGAATTCACGCGGACGACCGCGATCCTTCGGTGAAGGGAATGCCATAAAAAATGCCACCATTAGGAAACGTTTATTTCCTAATGGTGGCATTAACACAAAAACTGATCAAGCCCTTTGTCAGCTCACTTCATATTTACCAGCGCAGTTCACGGCCTGAATATTCAACAAAGTGATGGCCACCTTTGCCGCGCCAGGCTTCGAACTGATCAACAATGCCGGTGGCGCTTTCGGCCACGGTCAGCGTGGCATTTTCACCGCCCATATCGGTCTGTACCCAGCCCGGATGCACGGAAAGCAGCGTCAGTTCTTGTTTTTCAATCTGTGCCTGCAACCCGCGGGTCAGCATATTCAGCGCAGCTTTACTGGCGGAATAAAGCGGATAAGTTGCCACGTCATTCTCATTGAGACTCGACAGCTCAGAGGTCATCAGCGCCAGCACACCGGTGCGGTGGTTCAGGAAAGGCAGTAATTCACTGGCGCAACGCACAGGGGAAATGGCGTTAGTCAAAAATAGTTGAATAATTTCTTCGTCGCTGGCCTGATCAATATCCTGATGATCCGGACCAAATACGCCTGCATTCACAAAAATCAGATCAAAATGGCTTTCGGACAGCGCGTCTTTCACCGCTTCCCGCGCTTCGGATTTATTGATGTCCAGTTTTACCCATTCAACAGCCGCCGGTGTTTTGGCAGGAACGGCATCACGTGTTGTGGCGGTAACCTGCCAGCCGCGTTTTGCGAGTACATCCACCACACCCAAACCGATACCGCGTGATGCGCCGATGATCAATGCTTTCTTAGAGTCAGTCATATTCATCCTTTTATAATCAAAGCGTTAACGTCAATTTATTGTTTTCATTTAATGCGCGAAATCTCTTCAGTGTTACGGGCAGTATGAGTCAGCAAGGCGGCTGCAACAATGGGCTGGAGTCTGATTTTGGCCGCCGGACTGATAGATAACCGGGACGCGCCGGCGGAGGCCTGATGATGGACGGGGACTTTATGGACTGCTGAAAGGCGGCTTCAATCACCTGTGAGCCCAGTGACTATGGCGCGATTGTGGTTGAAGGCGTGGTAACGTTCATTGTTAACGATGCTGGCAACCAGGTGTTTGATGACACACTGTACATCTTAAAAAGATGCCCGCGACAGGCGGGCAATAAACATCAGTTTTGAAATTTGATCGGGTAGAACCAGATAAGCATAGCGGAGTAATAATTATCCAATCAAAAGGATAACTGCCCATAAATAGCTGTGTTCGCTGCATGAGGTCAGTATTGGGACGCAAAAAAGCCCTCGCGAACGAAGGCCAGTGAATCATCACTAAATATTTAGTTTTGGAACGAGAGCGATGCTCCCGAAAACATACTAGCCGCTCCCGGGAATTTGGCTTAATGAAATGGGTTTAGTAATTAAAGAAAATTCACTGCCGTTTTGAGCAATTCAGATGAGAATGGGATGAAATTCATGAATCGCGCAAACTTTATCCAATTATTTCAGTTATTATGTTAAATCTGATGTTCAGGTTTACTGTTTACTGGAGTAATTATGCAAGGTAAGAATTCGGCTTTTGGAGAAGGGTGCAGGATGGTAGGCGAATGCTGCTTAATGTTTGCTCAGGCAGGCGAAGATTTTAGCGCGGGACGCATAGTCTTATGCCTTAAGCGCGCGCAGGACGAGGCTATAGACACAAATGGCAGACCCAACGTTGCTTTAAAACTCGCGATACGACGGCTTCAGGGCTGGTAACGTTAAACATAAAATAACCGCCTGGTGACGGTGCTTTTTCAAATTCTCAAACGAGATACAGCCCTTCTTAACTAATTGCAGGTGCATCTGAAGTAATAGAGACCTGTCTGCAAAAAACGCCTCACATTTATTGATGTTCTTTCAGCCGCCAGGCATTGCAGCTCCGCTAACAAAGAACCACACCATAAAACCGACAGCACCTGCCAGTACAATGATTGGCGGTATGAATTTCATTTTCATCTTATCGTTACTCTAATTAGTCAAATTTCCCGACATGGGCGCGCTTCATACCTTAATAAACTCAACCTCGAGGCTGATTGAAATCGCCCATAAGGAAGAGTGCCCTACCATCCTGTACCCGGGAAAAAAGATAATGATAGTTTGGGTGCCAGGAGTGGCATTGCACTTTACAGATCAGGCTGACATCAGTCATCCGCATTTTTCCATATATTTTGCAACATCGCATGATTCACGTTTCTATCCCCTGGCATTCCCCCAATCACAAACAAGCTATCCTGGCTGCCGCCCGGCATGTGCGCGGGTTATCACGGTCGCCAGAAATTGAATGTAATGTTTGAAAAATCCCAATCGGCTATTTGCAGCAAATTTTGTGATTTACAACAGACTTTCACGTTGCCAGCCTCTCGGTGAATGAGTACCGTTGTTCTTTTGAACGGACCGGCAAAGGTGAATAAAGCATGATCGCCATAAAATGGGTAAGTCTCGGGTTTGTTCTGGTTTTACTGCTGTCTTTCGGATACAGCTACGCGAAAGCGACACAAACACGGACAGAACCTGCAGGCCAGAGCTGGTCAACGGCACGACGGACTTCAGCCGGTATTGCGCCGGATCCTGCCAGACTGAAAAGTATCGCTATTATCCAGATTTATGCTGCACCGACTTATGGCTGGCGCGGGCTGGTGGCGGTGCATCCGTGGATAATTTACAAACGTGAAGGGGAAACAGAGTTCACCCGTTATGACGTGATCAGCTGGGGCAGCACCAACGTAGTACGCCGCGATTATGCTATTCCAGATGGTTATTGGTTTGGCTCGCAGCCCCGTATACTGGTTGATCACCGCGGCGCGCAGGCGCAGATTATGATCCCCAAAATAGAAGCGGCGATCAAAAGTTACCCGTATCCGCATACCTATCACGCATGGCCGGGGCCAAACAGCAACACGTTTATCGCCCACATCGGGCGTGAAGTGCCGGATCTGCAGCTTGATCTTCCTTCCAATGCGATCGGCAAAGATTACCGCGGCATTACCAATCCGATCGGTTTACCGCCATCCGGGCGCGGCGTGCAGGTTTCTTTGCTGGGACTGCTGGGTGTGACGCTGGGCGTGGAAGAGGGCATTGAAGTCAATGTGCTGGGGCTGAACCTGGGCATTGATGTGAAGAATCCGGCGTTGCGTTTGCCGTTTGTCGGGCGGGTAGGCTTTGATAATCCGGGGAAAGCGGAGCTTTAACGATGTCAGTGCGCAACAGGCCGGTACGAGGTACCGGCCATACACATCAGAACGACGAATGTTTATAAGACCGGTATTCCGGTTTCCAGAATTCGCTGGTGAGACGACTCTGTAACTCGTCTTCTGAAACTTCCGGTGCCACGCCTTCCCGTTGCGCAACACGCGCCACTTCGGCGGCAATGATTTTAGACACATGCTGAATATCGGCAATAGCCGGTAATAATGACCCTTTTCCGGTGGTCGCCAGCGGAGAAAGGCTGGCCAGCGCCTGACTGGCAGCCAGCAACATGCTATCGTTCACGCGGCGCGCTCCCGACGCCAGAATGCCTAACCCCAGCCCGGGGAAAATATACGCGTTGTTACATTGCGGGATCGGGTACGTGTGATCCTGATAATGTACCGGTGCGAACGGGCTGCCTGTCGCCATCAGCGCGGCACCTTCGGTCCAGGCGATCACGTCCTGAGGACGGGCTTCTGCACGGGAAGTCGGGTTAGAGAGCGGCATGATGATTGGATGATGGCAGTTGTGATGCATCTCGCGGATGATCTCTTCGGTAAACAGCCCCGGTTGCCCGGAAACGCCAATCAGAATGGTTGGTTTGGAATGATGCACCACGTCCTGCAACGAGATATTCTGGCTGTCCACATTCCAGTGGCTGATTTTGTTTTTACTTGTCACCAGTTTGCGCTGGAAATCGAGCAAATTCGGCATGTCATCTGTCAGCAGGCCAAACCGATCCACCATAAAGACCTGACTGCGCGCTTCGTCTTCGGAAGCACCTTCTGCCACCATTTGCGCGATGATTTTCTCAGCGATACCGCAACCGGCAGAGCCTGCGCCGAGGAAGGTGACCCGCTGGTCGCGTAGCCGGGTGCCTGCGGCATGACTGGCGGCAATCAGACAGCCCAGCGTGACCGCCGCGGTGCCCTGAATATCATCATTGAAACAGCACAACTCCTCGCGGTAGCGCTCCAGAAGTGGCATAGCATTGGTTTGCGCGAAGTCTTCGAACTGAAGCAGGACATCCGGCCAGCGGGTTTTTACCGCCTGAATGAACATATCCATGAATTCATTGTATTCGCCGTCGGTAATGCGCGGGTGGCGCCAGCCCATGTACAGCGGATCGTCGAGGCGCTGGGCGTTATTCGTTCCGACATCAAGCATGATCGGCAGCGTGTTGGCCGGGTTGATCCCACCGCAGGAGGTATAAAGCGAAAGCTTGCCGATAGGAATGCCCATGCCGCCAATCCCCTGATCACCGAGTCCCAGAATGCGCTCGCCGTCGGTGACAACGATCACCCGGATGTCATTTTTGGAGAAGTTTTGCAGCATTTCATCGATATGCTCGCGATCAGGATAAGAGATGAACAGGCCACGGGCACGGCGGTATATATCGGAGAAGTGTTCGCAGGCCTCGCCGACCGTCGGGGTGTAGATAATCGGCAGCATTTCTTCCAGATGTGAATTCACCAGATTGTAGAAAAGGGTTTCGTTGGTGTCCTGAATATTGCGCAGGTAGACATGCTTGGAGATATCACGTTTGAAATCAGAGAATTGAGAATAAGCGCGGTCAGTCTGTTCGTTGATAGTTTCAACCTGATTGGGCAGCAGTCCGTTAAGATTGAGCGCCAGACGTTCATCACGGCTGAAGGCCGAGCCTTTATTGAGCAGCGGGTTTTCGAGTAATAATGAACCTGTGTAGTGGGTGTAGAGCGGGCGTTTTTTTAACATCATTAAGCCTTAGAACATTTGAACTCAGTTAATTTCCGGTACGTTATTTCCCGTTGCCGGATCCCTCACAGTAAAATCCTATAACCGGTCGAATTAGTGTATGAACTACCAAAATAAAACCAATGGCCATAGCAGCCTGAATAAGATGATTGTTTATTATTTGTTTTTTATAACACGACACAGGCACTGATTCCGGTTACTTAAATTACAAAAACGTTTTAATACTTTTTTAGTGATGAGTTCTGCATAATCTTTTTGAATGTTTCCGGATGGTTCAAGTTGAGTAAATACATTATATGATATTTAAGTGAAATTAATGGTTTAATCATAACTCATTGTATTTGATGTGATTTGTTATTAAGTAATTATTGTTATTATTGCCATAAAGGCAGATGTGACACGGGTCACAATGATGTTGGTTTTTAAATAATATAACTAACCGCCATTTTGTTCCTTCAATTATCTCATCAACAATAATAAAGAAAAGGTCATATTATGCCGACATTACTCTTATCCTCATTATTTCCTTTAGTGTTTATTATGGTATTAGGCTGGCTGAGCGGAAAACTGGGTTATATGAAACGTGACGATGCTACGGTATTAGCCACGGTAGTGATCCGTTTCGCGCTGCCATTACATCTTTTTATCGGTGCATTACATACTGATCCGGCCAAGATTCAGAATTTATCGTTTATGGCAGTGTTGGTGATTGGCCTGATGGGCTCTTATTTGTTGACGTTGTGCATCTCGCGCTGGTTTTTCCGCCATGACATCAAAACCAGCGCCATTCAGTCGCTGGTTTGCGCGTTCCCGGATATGGCTTACTTTGGCGCGCCTGTACTGGCGGTGCTTATCGGGCCGGAAGGTTTTCTGGGGGTGCTGGTCGGTAATCTTATCACCAGCGTGCTGATGATCCCGCTGACGATTGTGTTGATCCGCATGGGTGACAAAAACAGCGATTTGGCTCAACAGGGCAGCCTCGGCAAGATGATCCTGAATAATCTGTTCAAAGCCGTACGCAATCCGATTGTCTGGATCCCGGTGCTGGGTGTGGCGATGAGTCTGGCCGGCATTAAAATTCCGGAACTGCTGTCTTCGTCGGTGGAAATGATGGGTAAAACCGCAGGCGGGATTTCGCTGTTCGCGCTGGGTCTGTTGTTCTTCGGCGAGCGCCCGACGCTGAATATTCATACGGTCACTAACATCGGCATGAAAAACCTGATCCAGCCCGCGATTATGGCCGCTGCCGGTCTGGCATTTGGGCTGAGCCATACGCTGATGCAGCAGGTGGTGATCATCGGCGCAACGCCTTCCGCCATTGCTGCAGGCATGTTTGCCGTGCGCAGCGACACCTATGTGGAATCTGCATCTTCCTCAATACTCATCGGCACCGCACTGGGCATAGTGACAGAAGGTCTCGTGATTTACATGATGTCGTAAATGCGCTGATTTGCGACGTTTTACCCATAAAAAAGGCCCGCCATTTCTGGCAGGCCTTTTGTCTTTCAGCAGGCGTTTATTTCACACACTTCGCGCAGGTATTTGCATGAATTTGCTGGAAGAAATCGTTGCCTTTGTCATCCACCAGAATGAATGCCGGGAAGTTTTCGACTTCGATTTTCCAGATGGCTTCCATTCCTAATTCAGGATATTCCACGCATTCCAGGCTCTTGATGCTTTGCTGCGCCAGCACCGCTGCCGGGCCACCGATGCTGCCGAGATAGAAACCGCCGTGTTTATGGCAGGCGTCGGTCACCTGCTGGCTGCGGTTACCTTTGGCCAGCATGATCATGCTGCCGCCGTTGGATTGCAGAAGATCCACGTAAGAATCCATGCGTCCTGCGGTGGTCGGGCCGAGAGAACCAGAAGCGTATCCTTCCGGGGTTTTCGCCGGGCCTGCGTAGTAGATCGGGTGATCTTTGATGTATTGCGGCAAGCCTTCGCCGTTATCCAGACGCTCTTTCAGTTTGGCGTGTGCGATGTCACGACCAACGATAATCGTACCGCTCAGGGAAAGACGGGTAGATACCGGATATTCAGAAAGTTGCGCCAGGATTTCAGGCATCGGACGATTCAGGTCAACTTTCACCACACCCGCTTCGCCTTGCTCACGCAGGGCCTCAGGGATGTACTGGCCCGGATTGTCTTCCAGTTTTTCGATCCAGATACCGTCACGATTGATTTTGGCTTTGATATTACGGTCTGCGGAGCAGGAAACGCCCATCCCGACCGGACAGGATGCACCGTGACGCGGCAGACGTACTACGCGGATATCGTGGGCAAAGTATTTGCCGCCGAACTGCGCGCCGAGACCAAGATTGTTGGCTTCCACCAGCAGTTCCTGTTCCAGATTGACGTCGCGGAATGCCTGACCGTGTTCGTTACCTTCCGTTGGCAGACCGTCATAGTAATGGGTGGACGCCAGTTTTACGGTTTTCAGCGTTGCTTCAGCAGACGTACCGCCAATCACGAACGCGATATGGTACGGCGGACAGGCTGCCGTGCCCAGCGTGCGCATTTTCTCAACCAGGTAATCTTTCAGCTTCGCCGGGGTAATCAGCGCTTTGGTTTCCTGATACAGGTAGGTTTTGTTGGCAGAACCGCCGCCTTTGGCGATGCACAGGAATTTGTACTCGTCACCATCGACACTGTAGAGGTCGATTTGTGCAGGCAGGTTGGTGCCGGTGTTTACCTCTTTGTACATATCCAGTGCGGCATTCTGGGAATAGCGCAGGTTATCCTCGATGAAAGTGTTATACACACCCTGAGACAGGCTGGCTTCGTCGCCGCCGCCGGTCCATACGCGCTGCCCTTTTTTACCCATGATGATTGCGGTGCCGGTGTCCTGACAGGTCGGCAGAATGCCTTTGGCCGCAATTTCAGAATTACGCAGGAATTGCAGCGCAACGTATTTGTCGTTTTCGCTGGATTCCGGGTCATGAAGAATGGAAGCCACTTGTTGCTGATGTGCAGGGCGCAGCATGAAAGAGGCATCGTGGAACGCCTGTTGCGCGAGAAGCGTTAACGCCTGCGGTTCCACTTTTAACACTTCTTCGCCGTCGAAGGTGCTGACGGAGACATGTTCTTTGGTCAGCAGATAATATTCGGTGTCATCTTTGGAAACGGGGAAGGGATTTTGATAATAGAACGGTTTGTTCGACATTGTTTTCTCACTTTTTCCGTTTTTGCCGCCACGGGTGGGACTGTTGACGCGGTATAGCAGGGGTGTTCGGGGCGACGTTTATATTCGTTCTGTATGTTGCCAGCCAAATACACAGGCTGGCAACGGGGTTTATATGTTTTCTTTCAGTAAATGCTCTGTTAATGCTTTGTGGGTGATTTTATCGCCACAATCAGAACATCATCATCATCCACGGATAACCGATGACCAGTAAGGCAATCAGGAAGATGGCTCCGAAGATAGTGCCGAGACGCCAGTAATCTTTGGTTGGCAGATAACCGCTGCCGTAATAAATCGGGCTTGGGCCGGTACCGTAAGGTGTGATGATCCCCATAACACCCAGAGACGTCACCATCAGCAAACAGAATACCTGCATGTTAATGCCAGGGATTGCCGCGCCGATGGTCAGCATAGCCGGTAACAGGGCGGTGGTGTGCGCCGTGGTGCTGGCGAAAAGGTAATGCAGCAGGTAGAACGCCAGCAGCAGGGCAATTGTCGCCGCGCCCGGGGAGATACCGCCCATCAGTGCTGCGCCTTCTTTACCCAGCCAGGCGATGAAACCGGTGCGGGATAAGCCGTCAGCCAGCGCTACCAGCGTGGCGAACCAGGCGAAGGTATTCCAGGCCGGTTTGTTGCTGGTGATGTCGTTCCAGTTCAGAACGCCGGTCCACAGCATCAGTACTACGACCAGCAAAGCAGCCATGGCCGGTTCGATAAAGCTCGCAGCGAAAATCCACATCGCCAGCGCACAGCAGACGAACACCAGCAGCAGGATTTCGTGACGGGACATTCTGCCCAGTTTTGCCAGTTCTGCGGTTGCCCAGCGCGGCACTTCGTCATTGATTTTCACTTCCGGCGGGTAGAACCAGTACGCCAGCAGCGGCATAGTCAACAGAAGCAGCAGACCGACCGGCAGGAAGGCGATGAACCAGGTGCCCCACGAAATGTTGATACCGGTTACGCTGTTCACGATACCCAGTGCCAGCAGGTTAGGCGCCAGTGCAGACAGGAACATTGAACTGGTGATACAGGCTGCGGTGATCGCCACCCACATCAGGTAAGAACCGATTTTACGTGCGCTCGGGTCGTTCGGTTTTGAGCCATACAACGGCGGCAGGTTAGCAATGATCGGGTAGATCGTGCCGCCACTGCGCGCGGTGTTGGACGGTGTGAAGGGTGCCAGTAACAGATCAGCAAAGGTGATGGCATAACCGAGCGTCAGGCTGCGGCGGCCAAGATATTTCACCAGAATCAGCGCCAGACGGCGGCCGAACTGGGTTTTATCGTAGCCGGCGGCAAACATGAACGCGCCGAAGATTAACCATACCGTGGAGTTGCCAAAACCACTGACCGCCCATTTGAAGGACTGTGCTGCGGTTTTGAATTTAGGATCCGCCAGCTCAGCCGGGCTGAAAAGCAACCACTGGCTGAAAAGGGCGATGACCACCACACCGGTTAAGCCGATAACGGCCCCCGGCAATGGCTCGAAGATCAGACCGATAATGACGCCCACAAAGATGGCGAAGAAGTGCCAGGCATGAGGTTCCAGACCGGCAGGTACAGGAACGAGCAGCAACAGCACGGACACCAGCACGGGAAGTACCATAAAGATCCAGCGATTTTTTTTGCCGGATTCGGCTTTTTTCGCTGGTTCTTTCACCGCAGTTTTTGATATTTCGCTCATAATATTTATCTTAGGTAGTTAGGAATATTGTGATGATGCATAGGTAAGATGTCGTTTGGTTTTTTTAGTTACTTAATCTTTTTTTTAATTATTCAATAGTGGCATGTTAATTGCCTCGTTATTGTTATTTTTGTTAAGTGCTTACTATTCCCCGTAAGAGGGAGGAAATGTTTATATAATGCGTTTTCTCTATTTTTAACTGTTGATCTTGATCAACAAAATACGGTGCTGAATTCTTTTTTAAATCGGATGAAACCGTTATGCAGAGCCTGCCTGATTAATTAAAGGGCAATTTGTGACGGGGGTATCTTTCGGGGTAACGGAAAGCAAAAAATGGAGTAGGGCAAAATGAGAGTCATTCACAGCCACATTGCCTCATCAGGCGATCCGCCACCTCTTGCCAGCGGGCGGGTTCCGTGATCTGCCGAAGGGAAAAGCCCGGAGGATGTAATAATCATCTCATCAGTTAAATACAAATAAGATTGTAGTTTGCATTAATGTGATTATTTAATTTAACAGTTAACATAATTTTAATATAACAGGTGTTAAGTTAATAGATAAATAGTTAATTAACTAATGTAATAAGTTTTGGAAGTAAAAATAAACTTATATTAATAGCATGACATCGGCATTGAAATAAAAACAACGAATAATAAATCAATACTCCATTGCGCTTATCTCAAATAGCGCGCCGATAACGAATTCAGAATTTAAAACCTTAAAGTTTGGAGTAATTATTATGAGCACCAACCACCTGTTATTAAGTCCGTTCACTCTGCCCAATGGTACTGAGTTGAAAAACCGCATTCTGATGGCGCCAATGACCACCTGCACCGGCTTTTACGACGGCACCGTCACCAGCGAGCTGGTTGAATATTACCGCGCCCGTGCTGGCAGCATCGGCACCGTGATTGTTGAATGCTGTTTTGTCGATGATAAAGGTCTGGCATTCCCCGGCGCTATCGGTATCGATAACGACAGCAAAATCGACGGTCTGGCAAAAATCGCCGCAGCCGTGAAATCTCAGGGCTCAAAAGCCCTTTTGCAGATTTATCACGGTGGCCGCATGAGCGAGCCAAAACTGATTGGTGGCCAGCAGCCGGTCGCGCCAAGCGCACTGGCGGCACCACGTGACGGTGCGGCCACACCGGTGGCACTGACGGCAGATGAAGTTGACGGCATGATCACCAAATTCGGTGAAGGCGTGCGTCGTGCGATTGAAGCCGGTTTTGACGGCGTGGAAATCCACGGCGCGAATACCTATCTGATCCAGCAATTCTTCTCGCCGAATTCCAACCAGCGTGACGACAAATGGGGCGGCAGCCGCGAAAACCGCGCCCGCTTCCCGCTGGCTGTTCTCGATATCACCCATGAGATGGCGAAGAAATACGCCGATTCCTCTTTCATCATCGGCTATCGTTTCTCACCAGAAGAGCTGGAAGAACCGGGGATCCGTTTTGCCGACACGATGTATCTGCTGGAACAGCTTGCTGCCCGCGGGCTGGATTACCTGCATTTCTCCCTCGGTTACTCGCTGCGTCCTTCCATTGTTGATACCACGGATCCAACGCCACTGATCGACAAATATGTCACGATGCGTTCCGACACACTGGCCAAAATTCCGGTGATGGGCGTGGGCGGTATCGTGAATAAATCCGATGCGGAAATGGCGCTTGAACACGGCTATGACATGATCGCCATCGGTAAAGCCTGCATCGCTTATCCGGACTGGACTGACCGTATCGCAGCCGATCAGAAACTCGACCTGTTTATTGACAGCACACAACGCGAAGCGCTGACCATTCCTGAACCGCTGTGGCGTTTCTCGCTGGTGGACGCGATGATCCGCGACATGAGCATGACCTCGAAGAAATTCAAAGCCGGTGTGTTCCGGGAAAAAGTGCAGGATCCTGCACATGAACTGGCCGTTAACGTCAGTCTGGAAACCGACCGCATTACGGATATCGCGCTGGAAGCGGGCGCGGACACGGATGTGGAATTCACCACCAGCTTTGAAATTATCCGCAGCCGTATTCTCGACGCTAACAGCCCGCACGTCGATGCGGTGACCGGCGCAACGGAACAGAGTGAAGCGGTGAAAAAAGCCGTTTCCAAAGCCATCGCCAAATCCTGCAAAGCGCAGTTGCTGGAAGAGGGCGGCAGCCTGAATGAACCACAAAACTACGACGTTGTGGTCGTCGGCAGCGGCGGTGCCGGTCTGGCGGCAGCGATTCAGGCCTGTGACGAAGGGGCGAAAGTCCTGATCGTCGAGAAAATGTCGACCATCGGCGGTAACACCATTAAAGCGTCGGTCGGTATGAACGCCGCGGAAACCCGTTATCAGCGCCTGAAAGGTATCGAAGACAGCAAAGAGCTGTTCTATCAGGAAACCCTGAAAGGCGGTCAGTTCAAAAACAATACTGTGCTGCTTAAAGAGTTCATCGAACGTGCGCCGCAGGCGGTGGAATGGCTGGCCGATCACCATATTGAACTGAGTGACATCACCATTACCGGCGGGATGAGCATCGACCGCACGCACCGTCCGGCGGACCGCAGTGCAGTGGGCGGCTTCCTGATCAGCGGTCTGGTGAAGAATCTTAACAAACGTAATATCGACGTGATGCTCGATACGTCGGTCACTGAAATCCGTTATGCCGATGGTGCGGTACAGGGCGTGCAGTTGCTCAATGACGACAATGAAGTGCTGATGATTAATGCCAAAAGCGTGATCGTCGCCACCGGCGGTTTCAGCGCCAACCGCGAAATGGTGGTGAAATATCGCCCTGAACTGGACGGTTTCGTGACCACCAACCACAAAGGCGCCACCGGTAGCGGCATCGCCATTCTGCAGAATATTGGCGCAGGCACGGTGGATATGGGCGAAATTCAGATCCACCCGACAGTTGAACAAACCACGTCTTATCTGATTTCAGAGGCCATTCGTGGCGGCGGGGCGATTCTGGTCAGCCAGGCGGGAAAACGTTTCTTCAACGAAATGGAAACCCGCGACAAAGTATCGGCGAACATCATCGCATTGCCGGAGAAATTTGCTTACGTGGTGTTTGACGAGCAGGTGCGCCTGAACAATAAAGCGGCTGATGAATACATTGCGAAAGGGTTTGTTATCAGCGGCAGTTCACCACGTGATCTGGCGGCGAAACTGGAAATGAACTCCGATGCCTTCCTGGCAACGCTGGAAAGTTACAACGTCGCCGTGGATAAACAGCACGACACGGAGTTTGGCCGTAAAACTGCGCTGCGTCACCCGATCAATCAGGGGCCGTTCTATGCTATCCGTATCGCACCCGGCGTGCATCACACCATGGGTGGCGTAACCATCAACACCGAAACCTGCGTGCTGGACGCGCAGCAACAGGTGCTCGGCGGCGCATTTGCGGCGGGTGAAGTGGTTGGCGGTATCCACGGCGGCAACCGTATCGGCGGTAATGCCGTTGCAGATATCATTATCTTCGGTATCCTTGCAGGGCAAAACGCCGCGAAATTCGCGATGCGGTAACCGTTTATCACGCAGGGTATTACAATGACGCCAGACGATCGTGTTTATGCTTATTCCGCTGTTTTGATGGGTTCACCCATTCTTCTCAAGCTGTTTGAACATAACGAAAGTCTGGCGTCTGGCGTTTTCAGGCTGATCAAATTGCAGGAAAACACCTTCACGGTGAACCGCGCGCACTCCGATATTATGGCGATTAACCATGCCGCAGGACGTGACCCTGTCACCGTCAGCGAACCGGTCTATGCATTAATCCGCCGTGCGAAAGCCATCAGTTGCCTGCCGGACAGCCATTTTAATTTCACCATCGGCCCGCTGGTCAAGCGCTGGAAAATCGGCTTCAACGGTCACACCATCCCGGCGGCTCAGGATATCAAGACATTGCTGGCGCTGACCGATCCTGAAGACGTGATCCTCGATGAACAAACCCGTTCGGTGTTTCTGCAAAAAGCCGGAATGGAAATCGACCTCGGAGCGATTGCCAAAGGTTATATCGCCGATGTCGTGCGGGATTACCTGCGGGAACAACAGGTTGAGAACGCATTAATCAATCTGGGCGGTAACGTACAAACGCTGGGTTCCGGTGCGGAAGGGACATGGGCGATTGGGCTGAAAAAACCGTTTTCGGACCCGGACGCGCTGATCGGTGTGATCAACGTCATCGGTAAATCGGTGGTGACGTCCGGTATTTACGAGCGTTATTTCGAACTGGACGGTCACTGTTATCATCATATCCTTGACCCGAAAACCGGTTATCCGCTGGATAACGAACTGCTCAGCGTGACCATTATTTCTGAGGATTCAATAGACGGGGATATCTGGACAACGTTGCTGTACGGGATGGGCGTGGAGAAGAGTCTGGCATATATGTCGCAGATTCCGCACATCGAGGCGATTTTCGTCACCCGCGACGGGCGGATTATCTTGTCATCTCAGCGGCAGTTTACCTTCATGCCACTGGATGACTGTTATCGTCTGGTGACTTACTGACAGTACTGCTTCAGCAACGAGTAGTGATCGGCCTGCAGACGGTAACGATATACCGGCCGGCCCGTGACGCCGTAGTGAATGCTGGTGAACAAAATGTTCATCTGTGCCAGCCAGATCAGGTATTTACGACAAGACACCCGCGAAATATTCACTGACGTTGCCAGTTCATCCGTGGAAAATTCCATTGTCGGATGGGCATCAATCCACTGACACAAGGTGCGTAATGTCTGCAGCGTTAAGCCTTTCGGCAACTTTTTGGTGTCCGCCGCCGCAGTATTGTTGCCGTGGATCAGCCGGTCAACGTCTGACTGTTCGTAATACTGCTGATTATCCATCAGTGTTTTCTTCTGCTGCCAGCCGGTCAGTGCTTCCTCGAAACGGGAAAACTGGAACGGTTTGATCAGATAATCCACCACGCCATAATTAAGCGATTTTTTGATGGTTTCTGCATCTGCAGCCGAAGAAATGACAATGACGTCGACAGGCCGTCGGGCGTTACGCAGTTCAGGCAGCAAATCCAGCCCGTTATCCTGCTGCATATAGACGTCGAGCAAAATCAGATCGATAGACAGTTCTGAATTCAGTACCAGATCTTTCGCCTGTTGCAGCGTCGACGCGGTGCCGCAGCACGCGAAGCCGTCAATCTGGCCGACATAACATCGGTTCAGCTCTGCCACCATGGCATCATCATCAACTATCAGTACATTGATCAAGAATTTGTCCTCTCGGCATCCCAGGGAAGTTGTACAAAAAATTGAGTGTAAACATCAGGTTCCGATTCTACAGTAATCGTTCCGCCGAGGCTTTCCACTTGCTGTTTAGCAAGAAAAAGTCCCATGCCCCGCTGATCGCCTTTCGACGACACACCCTTTTCGAATATTGCGTCAATATTTTCCGGCTGAATGCCCGGCCCGTCATCACTGACGATGCAGGCCAGCGAACCATTCTGATAGTGCAGCAAGACGCTGACTTCACCATCAGGCTGATCGCCAAGCGCATCCAGCGCATTTTCAATCAGATTGCCCAGCACGGTAATCAGTGCTGCCACCTGATCTTCATTATTATTATCCGGCAGCAGACTGTCATCGCTGAGCGTTAACAGATGCCGGGTGTCCGATGCGCGGTTCATCTTGCTGAGCAGGAAACCGGCAATCACCGGAGACTTTATTTTCAGCAACAGTGAACCGATTTCCGCCTGATAGTTATTGGCCGTTTTGAGAATGTAATCCTCAAGCTGAGCATAACTTTTCATGTGCAGTAATCCGAGGATCACATGCAGTTTGTTCATGAATTCATGCGAACGTTCACGCAACGAATCTGCATAGTTTACCATGCCGCTCAGGCGCTGCATTAACTGGCTGACTTCGGTTTTATCCCTGAATGTGCATATCGCGCCAATGATGACGCCGTTGTTGCGTACCGGTACGGTGTTGCTCAGCAGCAAACGCCCCTTGAAGTTGATTTCTTCGTCACGGCGCGGCACGCCGGTATTGAGCACATCGCGAAGGTTGGCGATAAGTGGCAGGGAATCGGCGTCCGGCGTTACGTCGATGGCGGTTTCACGGAAAGTCTGCCGCGCCGTCTGGTTGATCAGCGTGACATGCGCCTGATCGTCGACGGCTATCACCCCTTCTTTGATCGACTGCAACATCGCCTGACGTTGTTCAAACAGCGTCGAAATTTCATAAGGTTCCAGCCCGAACAAAATACGTTTGAGCAATTTCACCAGACAGCAAGTGCCCAGCGCGCCGACCATCAGGCCGAAAAGCACCGTCCACAGAATACTCCAGCGACTTTTATTGATTTGCTCAGTGACTTTGACCAGCGAAATCCCGATGGCAACCACACCGATTTGCTTATGGTGGTCATCATAGACCGGCGTGAATACGCGCAGCGCTTTGTCGAGCGTACCTTTGTTGATGGAGACATTTTCGTTGCCGAGCAGCGCCGGATTAATGTCATCGCCGATAAAATGATGACTGATCACATCCGCATTCGGATGCGAATAACGGATGCCATCCATATTGGTGACCACAATAAAGAGCAGGTCATTACGTTTTTGCACTGCGCTGGCGATGGGCTGAATAATATTACTGTCAGGAGGCAGCAGCAGAGCGCGTTTTGTTTCGGGCAAATCTGCCATGGTTCTGGCGACGGCCAGGGCCTTTTCTTTCACACCATCGCGGGTGGTGTCGCTCACCTGAACAAAATAGAGCATATGGACAACCAGCAAAACAGACGCAATCACGGCGCTTATCATCAGGCTGACTGACGTGCTGAGTTTCATGGGGTGCTTGCGCACGGAATGGCGTTGCTGCGAGTCGCTCATGGGAGCCCCGGAGAGAATAGAGCCAAATGCTCATTGATAATTTTGATGGTTCGCGTTGTTCATCCGGTGGTATGGCGTAGAACTCTGCGTGAACCATCCCTGTTCACGCGTAATGATATGTTTATTTGCTTGATACTTCCGCTATTTATTACTTTCGAAAGTGCGATTTACGGTGCGGGAACCTCAATAAAAAAGGCCCGAATCTCTTCAGGCCTTATCTTTGCAATCCTGATGACAGATTACTGGAAGTAAATATCGCCGTTTTCGGCTTTGAGGATCTTCCCGTCGGTGTCGGTGATCAGCGCGTAGCTGCCGCCGATGTAAGTCCAGTGGCTGCCCGCATCGGGTGCAGGCAGGTGACGTTCCTGCCAGCCGACGATTTCATAGGGTTTGGTGCGGTACAGCGCAGGCACCTGATCGCCGATGGAATACAATTTGGAATCATCGTAGAACGATTTGATTTCATGTGAGTTTGACGCGGCAAATGCCGTGTTAGCCAGAGGTAACAACGATGAAACAACCAGGGCTGATAACATAACAATTTTAGAATGACGCATAGATTATCCCGTTAAAACCATCAACTTAATGCCTGCCTCGGTGATATGCCGCCAGTCCGTTGTATGAGCAGTAAAGCCGAAGCCTGTGCTTTTTCTGTAGGGCAGGATAATAACGAGAAAGTGAGCGCAGGCTGGGAGGTTTTTTTGTGTCGAAATGCAAATGGCGCAACAGCCAGCCCGGTCATGATGACATTTAAGGCTGTGCTGTTGCTGATATGACTTCAGAACCGTCCGATGATTTCAACCAGCCTGTCTGTATGTTCTATGGTTAAGGTTCATTCATTTTCTACATGCGTTTTGTAGATTCATTTTAAAAATAAGGAGTGTTTATGAACAACAAAACAATCCCGATCTCCCTGAATGAACCTCACGTTGATGCGTATCCGACGCCGCCGTTTGAGCATCAGAAGCAGCCGTTTCCGGGGCTGGCCAGCAAAATGCACCCGGTACCCGATCATGGCGAAAAAACCTACAAAGGCAGTGCCCGGCTGGAAGGCCGTAAAGCGCTGATCACTGGCGGTGACTCCGGCATTGGTCGTGCGGTGGCGATTGCCTTCGCCCGCGAAGGTGCGCAGGTCGCCATCAATTATCTGCCGGACGAAGAGCCCGATGCCAAAGAAGTGGTCGATCTGTTATGGGCCGAAGGGCGGAAAGTGATCGCCATTCCGGGCGATATCCGTGACGAGAAATTCTGCCAGCAACTGGTGAAAGAGGCCGAAGAGAAACTCGGCGGGCTGGATCTGCTGGTCAATAACGCCGGTCGTCAGCAGTTCTGTGATTCGATTAAGGATCTGACCACTGAAGCGTTTGACGCCACGTTCAAAACTAACGTGTATGCGATGTTCTGGATAACCAAAGCGGCGCTGGAATTCATTCCTCGCGGCGGTTCGATCATTAATACCACCTCCGTGCAGGCGTTTTTACCGAGCGATAACTTGCTCGATTATTCATCAACCAAAGCCTCGATCATGGCCTTCACCAAAGGGCTGGCTAAACAGCTCGCGGAGGACGGCATCCGCGTGAACGGCGTTGCACCGGGGCCATACTGGACGCCGTTGCAGATTTCAGGCGGTCAGCCGCAGGAAAAAATTGAGTCATTTGGTGAGCAGGCTCCCCTGAAACGTCCGGGGCAACCCGCGGAAATCGCCGCGATATACGTGACGCTGGCCTCAAACGACAACAGCTATTCCTCAGGACAAATCTGGTGTTCTGATGGGGGAACCGGCACGGTATAAGCCACCTTCAGCAACGCCAAAGCCCGTCATTGACGGGCTTTTTTATTCAGGCATTTTCCCGCGCATCGGTACGTCATAAATAATTACGTTGCTAATGAATTCGTCATAACCCGTCATCTTTACTCATCTTTTACAGGTACCAGATAACCACTGCTTTTATTCTTCGTGTCTGTGTGATTACCCGCGCTCTGCATGCGGGCTTTTTTTTGCCTTAAAATGCTTTGATAGATATCGATTTCATAATAAGCAATCAGATTATTCCAATTATGCTATATTTGAAGGAATCATTTTCTTTTTTGTGCAGAGTGCATCACATGCCGGATATCAAAATTGTTTGCGAGCAATGCGGGGCAGATCGTTTCATCGCCGCAGTGAACTCGCCCCTGGCAGAGACCGTACATTCTCTGATTTGTGCCGTTTGCCAACACCCGGTGCGGGTGGAAGAAGTTGTTATCTTCAGGGACGGTATGTACATCAGCGGTTCCTATGACACTTTCCTGACCGAACCTGGCAAATTGCATAATTTTATTCTCTGAATATTCAGCGTTCGTTTTGCCTTACTGGCAATAAACATTGAAGCGCAAACAGACAAAGATATCACCATGATTAATGTCAGCCCGCCCAGTTGCCCCCGGCCCATGCCTGCTCCTGCAAATAACGACGAGATAAACAGCAGGACTGGTGTCCGGTGTTTCCCCGTTACCATTTTTAGTGCCAGTTCAGTATCACAGGTCGTCTGGCCTACACGCCGTCCTGCAACTTTCTGATTTTATTCGCGGATTTCAGAGACTGATTGAGATCCTGAATGCGCTTCATGGTTTTCAGGGTCCGCGATGCGGTAGCCGAGGCAAGGGATAAAATCAGCATTTCAAGACAGACCAGTACCGTGCCATGGAGCGGCATGCGGCCATTTTCACCACCGCGCGGAACATTGATGACAATATCAGCTTGCTTTGCAAAAAAAGAATCACTGGCGTTGGTCAGTAAAATGAGGGGGATATTCAGACGCTTTGCTTCCTGTATTGCCGTTCTGCCCTCACGATGAGCACTTTTCTGCGCCATCATGATCAGAACATCACCGCGTTGCAGGTTTATGAGCTGTTCCGCCAGCGCAATGCCTGAGCGGTTAAGTGATACTGCCGGAATGCCAATCCGGCTAAAAAGCCGTGTGCTGTAGTCCGCTAAAATGCCTGAAGCGTTCAGACCAAACACCGCCACCTGGCGCGCATTAATCAGCAGCGCGATAGCTTCAGAAATGGCCTGCCGGTTAGCGGGCTCCGCCAGCGTATCGCAGGCACGTTTATGCCCGTCGAGAACGAAGTTGATACCCGAATTGATATCGCTGGCCAGTTCGCTGACCGTCGTGCTCATCTTCTCTTCCGAGTTCACCGCCGTACCAAACCAGGCTTCCAGCGTCTTTTTCATGTCGCGTAATCCGGCGAAACCGAGTGCCTGAACGGCGCGTACTACAGTGGCATCCGAAACTTCTGTCGCGGCTGCAATATCCATTGCCGTGGCTTCCAGCGCCGATTCACGGTTGTTGTGGATATAAGACACTACCGCCTGCAAGCCGGGAGACAGTGAGGGCGCCCGGGCGCGGTAGCGTTCACCGAAAACATCAATACGTCTTTTTACCGGAATGGCAGCCATGTAATTTTACCGATCCTTTTAGTTTTGAAAGGCTTACCGGTGAATGCAAAGCATTCACACTGTGGGTTTATTTTAACAATGTAGCGTTTTTAGCAGCAAAAATATTCAAATTCTTCTGTGCTGAACCGGAACCCTGTGCGGCTGAAACGTCGGGTTTCAATAAAAATTATTTAAAAACAGTTTGTTAAGTTCTGCTGAAAGCAAGATGCCTGCCGTAAAGTCATGATTTCTTCCTGTAGCAAAATTCTGAAACATATCATTTACTACTACATATCTGCATGTTGGAATGATTATCAATTGCATTACGGGGAAGTGCGTTATATTTAACACCGGGTTGATTGAAATGAATAATAAAAAACTGTTTGATTTTAAAAGAAAAGGCCATCCGGCGATTCTTGCTGCTATTTATGGCGTTGCGATGCTGGCGCCTGTTACGGGGTATTCAGCCGCAGACAGCGACACGCTGACCATCACCGGAAATGAGGCGAATGATCAGGGATACAGCGCAGGCACCAGTTCTGTTGCCAGTAAAACGCCCACACCGCGCCTTAACGAGGCACAATCGGTCAGCGTCGTGACCCGACAACAACTTGACGATTATCAGGCCACAAGTCTTTCTGATGCGATGCGTTTTGTCAGCGGTGTCAGTGAGGGGAATACACTCGCGGGCACGGAAGATGGATTTGTCCGGCGTGGTTTTGGTTCCAACTCTGATGGTTCCATTTATCGCGACGGCGTCCGCAGCAGTCAGGGTCTCAATTTTGATGCCACCACCGAGCGGGTTGAAGTGCTGAAAGGTTCCGCGTCATTACTCTACGGGATCCAAAACCCCGGGGGTGTCATCAACCTGGTCAGTAAAAAACCGCAGTATGACTGGCACACCAAAGTCAGCGGACGTTACGCCAGTGAAGGTGGCGGAGCAGGGACAGTGGATGTCACCGGCCCGCTGGGTAATGGTTTTGCTTTTCGCATGATTGCGGAAAAACAGGATCAGGATTACTGGCGTAATTTTGGCAGTGATAAACACACCCTGATTTCGCCTTCACTGCAATGGTACGGCGAAAAGGCCAGTTTCCTGATCAGCTATTCTGATTACCGCTACGACATTCCATACGATCGCGGAACCGCTTTTATTAACGGTAAACCGATCGATATCGGCTATAAGGACCGGCTGGATGAAAAGTCAAACCGCGCCTGGGGTCATAATAAAACGCTGAACGCCCATTATGACTGGCAGTTCAGCGATGACTGGAGCACCCGCCTGACGCTGGGATGGAACCAACGCCGCTACAATAATGACGAAGTCAGGGTGACAGCGGTTAACGCGACAACCGGCGCCGTGACGCGCAGGGCGGATGCCAATCGCGGTTTTAATCACAAGACCAAATATGTTTCCTGGGATCTGCTGGGTTCACAGGACATTCTGGGTATGAATCATGATCTTGTGCTGGGCACTGATTATGAGATGAACCAGACTTATCGTGCGCATCAATACCAGGGCAAAGCCAACAGCAGCTTCAACTTTATGGATCCGCAATACGACATTCTCTCCCCGGTCGCCGACAGCACGACTGAGAATACGGCTAACGGCAATAACCTGAACCGGATACACAGTCGTTCGGTGTATGCCAAAGACAGCATTTCACTGACACCGGACTGGATTGCGGTGCTTGGCGGCCGTTATCAACATTATGAGCAGCGAGCCTCAAAAGGTTTTGATCCCGTCGTTCAGACGCTTGATTCCGAAGGGAATAAGTTTTTACCTCAGGCCGGTCTGATTTATAAAGTCACGCCAGAGGTGTCTCTTTACAGCAGCGTCAGCAAATCCTTTACGCCTTCAACGGATGTAGACGATGACGGCAACGTAGGAAAACCTGAACAGGGCACGACCTGGGAAGTGGGCAGTAAATGGCAGATTACGCCACGCATGTTTGCCAGCGTGGCGCTGTACCGTATCGATGAGCGGGACATGTCACTGAGCATTAACGGCGAAACACGCGCCATTGATAAAGCACGTTCCAGCGGGGCGGAATTTGAGCTTAATGGTGAGATCCTTCCTGACTGGGAAGTCAGTGCCAATTACAGCTATGACAAAGCCGAAATTGTGGATGACGGTGAAAACTCTGCGAATAACGGCAACCGTTTGCAGAATGCGCCGCGCCATTCGGGCGCACTCTATCTGAGCCATAATCTGGTGATTGACGGCCTGCCGGGTGATTTCCGTGTCGGCGGCGGGGCGCGTTATGTCGGCACCCGTGCGGGAGACCCGGAGAACAGTTTCACGTTACCTGATTATGTTGTGGCTGACAGTTTTGTTGCGTGGAACAACCGTCTGTTCGGGGAGAAGACGCAGCTGAAACTCAACCTGAATAACCTGTTTAACAAACATTATTACACGTCCAGCGGCGGTAACCTGCGCGTGCGCGAAGGTGAAACCCGTAATCTTATGGTGCAGGCAAGTGTTGAATTCTGATCTGCGGTTGACGCCGCGAGCGCGTAGATATTCTGTTATGACGGTGCTGTTTATGTTGTTGCTGACGGGCTTTGGCGTACAGGCCCGCACTGTCATCGATATCGACGGTAATCATGTGGACATTCCCGATAATCCGCAACGTATCGTGCTGGGCGAAAGCCGGATGCTTTATACGCTGGCCCTTCTGGAAACGGGTGATCCTGTCAGACGGATTGTCGGCTGGCCACTCGATCTGAAGAAGTATGACAGCCAGACCTGGGACATTTTTGCGCAGCGTTTTCCGCATATATTGACGATTCCGTCGCTGGGGTTGGGGGGAACAAATGATATGAACCCTGAAAAGGTGCTGGCGCTGAAACCAGATCTGGTGATCCTGCCCAGCCTTGCGCGCTATGACGATGCCGATTTGCGTCTTAAAGAAATGCTCAACGCTGCGCATATCCCGATAGTGAAAATCGATCTTCGTGTCCATCTGCTGAAAAATACTACGCGCAGTGTGAGTATTCTGGGCGAGGTGCTTAACCAGACTGCACGCGCCCAGGCATTTAATCACTTTTACGATACTCATATGCAGGTTATCCATGATCGTCTGGCCGCTTATTCCGGCCACAAACCGACGGTGCTGCTTCAGTTACATCTTGGACGTCGCAATGAATGTTGCGTGACTGCCGTGAAAGGCAGTCTTGGTGAACTGCTGAATTTTGCCGGAGGAGATAATATTGCCAGCAAAACGGTGCAGGGTGTCTTTGGCCAGCTGAATGAAGAAACGGTTATCATGGCGCAACCTGAGGTTTATTTCGCCACGGGTGCAGGTTCTCCTGATGATCAGAATGATTTGAAACTGGGGCCCGCCATATCACCGGAAATGGCACAACAAAGTCTGCGGGAACTGACTGCCAGGCAGAATGGATTGCGTGAACTTAAAGCGTTGCATAACGGCCGCACCGGGATGATATGGCACAATTTCTACCTCAGCCCGTGGCATGTTGCCGCGACCGAGTTCATGGCAAAAACCCTTTATCCCGATGTGTTTGCGGATATCGAACCTGAGCAGACATTAAAACAGATCTTTCATGACTATCTGCCAATCCCCTATACCGGCACATATTTTGCCAACGGCAGCCGGTGAAGGGGTGTTGTTCTGAATGCATATTTTATCCTGAGGGGCTTTTTTCTTCGTAAATTCACCTGCCATGTCCGGTTTTTTGCCGCTATAAAATCTGTAAAAGTGGACATTAGTCGACTTTTCCTCTAAAACTTCTGCGGTTAATGCCAGACAATACCGGTATTCGGCAATCAAATAATAAGCGCTGAATGCTTAAGAGCGGCTGCAAGGCAGCCGCCGGGCAAGGGTATTCACAACGATTACGACAGACTTTCTCTGGAGAATTTATGCATTCCTCTGTTAATAAAAACGAAAGCCGGACCTTCTTCGGCCATCCTTATCCGCTCGGTTCATTGTTCTTCACTGAAATGTGGGAGCGGTTCTCGTTTTATGGCATCCGTCCTTTACTGATCCTGTTTATGGCGGCGACGGTTTACGACGGCGGTATGGGGCTTGCGCGTGAAAACGCATCAGCTATCGTCGGTATATTTGCTGGCTGTATGTATCTGGCGGCGCTGCCGGGCGGCTGGCTGGCAGATAACTGGCTCGGGCAGCAGAGGGCGGTCTGGTACGGATCGATTCTGATTGCGCTCGGCCACCTGTCGATTGCGCTTTCCGCTTTCATGGGCGACAGCCTGTTCTTTATCGGCCTGATGTTTATTGTTCTCGGCTCCGGCCTGTTCAAAACGTGCATCTCGGTCATGGTGGGCACGCTGTATAAAAAAGGTGATGCGCGTCGTGACGGCGGTTTCTCACTGTTTTATATGGGCATTAACATGGGGTCGTTTATCGCGCCGCTGATTTCCGGCTGGCTGATAAAAACGCATGGCTGGCATTGGGGCTTTGGTATCGGGGGTATCGGTATGCTGGTGGCGCTGATTATCTTCCGTCTGTACGCCGTGCCAGCCATGAAACGTTACGACAGCGAAGTGGGGCTGGATTCCACCTGGAACAGTCCGGTTGCTAAGAAAAACGGTGTGGGTGTCTGGCTGCTGGCGCTGGCCGCCGGTGTGGCAATCATCGTTGCGCTGATCTCGCAGGGCGTGATCGTCATTAACCCGGTTGCTGTCGCCAGCGTGCTGGTGTATGTGATTGCGGCGTCCGTTGCGCTCTATTTTATCTATCTGTTCCTGTTTGCCGGACTGAACCGGAAAGAGCGGGCCCGACTGCTGGTGTGCTTTATTTTGCTGGTCTCGGCTGCTTTCTTCTGGTCTGCGTTTGAGCAGAAGCCGACCTCGTTCAACCTGTTCGCCAACGACTACACCAACCGCATGATCGGTGATTTTGAAATTCCTGCCGTCTGGTTCCAGTCCATCAATGCGTTGTTTATCATCCTGCTGGCACCGGTATTCAGCTGGGCATGGCCGTTGCTGGCGCGTAAAAACGTGCGCCCGAGCAGCATCACCAAGTTCATCATCGGCATTTTATGCGCGGCGGCGGGCTTCGGGATCATGATGATGGCTGCCCAGAACGTGCTGAACAGCGGCGGGGCAGGTGTATCGCCATTATGGCTGGTGGGCAGCATTCTGATGCTGACGCTCGGTGAGCTGTGCCTGAGTCCGATTGGTCTGGCGACCATGACGTTGCTGGCGCCGGAAAGAATGCGCGGTCAGATGATGGGCCTGTGGTTCTGTGCCAGTGCGCTGGGGAATCTGGCGGCCGGTTTGATTGGCGGACATGTAAAAGCCGATCAACTGGATATGCTGCCTGACCTGTTCGCCCGTTGCTCCATTGCGTTGCTGATCTGCGCTGCGGTGCTGTTCGTCCTTATCATTCCGGTTCGCAGAATGCTGGAAAACGCCCAGTCTAAGACAGAACAAAAACCGGTGTCACATGCCTGATGGCGGGTAAGGTGTTTGTCGAATACCGCTAAGAATCAATAAGGCCGGTCTGATGACCGGCCTTATTTTTTAGATTTTCGTTATACGTTTGCCGTTTTCATCAATAACCGCTTCACCGTCTTCCTTGGTGAACGCGCCACGTTGCGCATCAGGCAAGATTGCTAATACCTCCTCAGAAGGGCGGCATAACCGGGTGCCCAGCGGCGTGACAACCACCGGCCGGTTGATCAGAATCGGGTACTGCAACATGAAGTCGATCAGTTGATCGTCGCTGAAATGATTGTCTGCCAGTTTTAATTGCTCATACGGCTCGACATTTTTGCGTAACAACGCCCGCACGGGAATGCCCATATCCGCAATCAGTTTTACCAGTTCTTCACGGGCCGGTGGGGTTTCAAGATAAAAAATCACGGTGGGCTCAGCGCCGCTGTTGCGGATCAGCTCAAGGGTATTGCGCGATGTGCCACAGGCCGGGTTGTGATAAATAGTGATATTGCTCATCAGGGGGTTCTCTTTTTCAATCTTAGTGTGAGGTCAGGCGTTAAACATCCGTTACAGCGCCACAGACAACCGCAGCGCTAAAGCTGCCAGCGTGACAAACAGCACAGGCAGGGTCATGACAATGCCCACCCGGAAGTAATATCCCCAGGTAATCGTCATATTCTTCTGTGACAATACATGCAGCCATAACAATGTTGCCAGGCTGCCAATCGGGGTGATTTTTGGCCCCAGATCGCTGCCGATCACGTTGGCATAAATCATCGCCTCTTTAATGACTCCCGTGGCTGTGCTGCCATCAATCGACAGCGCCCCGATCAGCACGGTCGGCATATTGTTCATGATGGAAGAGAGGAAGGCGGTGATAAAGCCGGTTCCCAGCGTAGAGGCCCATAAACCCTGTTCTGCCAGCTGATTCAGCACGGCAGACAGGGCGTGCGTCAGCCCGGCATTACGTAAACCATACACCACCAGATACATACCCAGCGAGAAGATGACGATTTGCCACGGCGCGCCGCGCAGCACTTTGCCGGTATTAATGACGTGACCTTTCCTGGCGATAATATAAAGGATCAGTGCACCGACAGCGGCGACCAGGCTGACCGGTACGCCGAGGGGTTCAAGACCAAAGAAACCCGCCAGCAGAAGGATCAGAACCAGCCAGCCTGCTTTGAAGGTGCTGGCATCGCGGACAGCCTCAGCAGGCTGTTTCAGCAGAGAAATATCGTAAACCGGCGGGATGTCTTTGCGGAAAAACAGGTGCAGCATGACCAGTGTTGTCGCAATGGCCGCCAGATTAACCGGGCCCATGACGGACGCATATTCCGTGAAGCCCAGGTTGAAGAAATCAGCCGAGACAATATTCACCAGATTTGAGACGATCAGCGGCAGGCTGGCAACATCCGCGATAAACCCGGCTGCCATGACAAAGGCTAATGTCGCGCCGCGACTGAAACCCAGAGCCAGCAGCATCGCCATGACAATTGGCGTCAGAATCAGTGCGGCACCATCATTGGCGAACAGGGCAGCGACCATCGCGCCCAGTAAAATAATCCAGGTAAATAACAGACGCCCGCGTCCGTTTCCCCAGCGTGCAACATGCAGTGCCGCCCACTCGAAGAAACCCGATTCATCCAGCAGCAGGCTGATAATGATAACGGCAATAAAAGTGGCCGTTGCATTCCAGACTATTTGCCAGACAACCGGAATATCACCCGGATGAACGACCCCCGTCAGTAATGCCAGACCCGCGCCCAGCATGGCGCTCCAGCCAATGCCCAGCCCGCGGGGCTGCCAGATAACCAGAATCAGGGTGAGTAAAAAAATAGTACCTGCCAGCAACATGATCGACTCCGTACATATTTGTTATAGTGAATGTGTTTATGGTTTTAACATGAAACCGGTGACTTATTATTCAGCTTGCGGCGTATGTTTTCGCGGTCACAGTTCCATGCAGAATCGATAATCGCCGCTGACCATGCAGGCATTTGTGGTGAGAGGCGGTAATGTACCCATTTTCCTTCCCGGCGGTCTGTGACCAGTCCGGCTTCACGTAACAGCGCGATGTGACGGGAAATCTTAGGTTGTGATTCCGCCGTTGCGGCACAGATATCGCAAACGCAAAGCTCTCCTGATTCCCTGAGAAGCATCACAATAGTCGAGCGCGTTTCGTCGGCAAGCAGTTTAAAAAGCTGCGCAGGCTGTAACATATTGAGTCCCGTTGTGGAGTAATAAAACATATGCTAATCCATATATGATGGCTTTCAAAGCACAGATTTCAGAAATGAACTCAGGGAAATATGGCGCCTGCTTTCGGTGCGCATAATCATGATTATGTTAAATTGAATATCAGATTCCAGAAATCGGAATCCTGGCAGGTTTGCAGATTGCGCTGACGTCAGCGCTAAGTGCATGAGTGATTGACTTTAATTTCAATAATAAGAAAATGTTTCTTTTCGCGCGACGACCAGACATCACCGGAGTTTATCATCGCTTTTTCCCGTCATTTTCCTTGCGTCACCGCCGTCAAACACCCTGGTGCCGTTGTGGCTTTTGCGCTGTTACTGGTGGCTGGCTGTGCCTCGACACCGCCAAAATCACTGGTGACGCCGCTGCCGCCAGTGGCGAAGCACCCTCTTCCTGGTCAACCTGTGCAGAGTCATGAACCCGTGCGCGGCGTCTGGCTGGCGACCGTTTCCCGCCTCGACTGGCCACCGGTTAATTCGGTGAATGCCGGCAGTGCGTCTTTGCGCATCAGCCAGCAGCAGCAAGCGCTGACTGCCAAGCTGGATAAGCTTAAAAGTCTGGGCATCAATACGGTGTTCTTCCAGGTAAAACCTGACGGCACTGCGTTCTGGCCTTCAAAAATTTTGCCGTGGTCAGATATGCTGACGGGCAAAATTGGTCAGGATCCGGGTTATGATCCGTTGCAGTTTATGCTCGATGAAGCGCACAAACGCGGGATGAAAGTCCATGCGTGGTTTAACCCTTACCGTGTGTCGGTGAACACCAAACCTTCGACTGTGGCGGAACTGAATCAGACATTGCCACTGCACCCTGCCAGCGTGTTTGTGCTGCACCGCGACTGGATCCGAACCTCCGGGGATCGTTTCGTGGTGGACCCTGGTATTCCTGAGGCGCGCGACTGGATCACCAGCATCGTGGCGGAAGTGGTGGCGCGTTATCCTGTCGATGGTGTGCAGTTTGATGATTATTTTTATTCCGAATCACCGGGTTCCTCGCTGGATGACAGCCTGACGTTCCGGAAGTACGGTCAGGGTTACGCTTCAAAAGCCGACTGGCGGCGTCACAATACCCAGATGCTGATTGAGCAGGTTTCACGCACCATAAAACAGCTGAAACCGGGTGTGGAATTTGGCGTCAGTCCGGCGGGTGTCTGGCGTAACGTGTCGCATGATCCGGCAGGTTCACAAACTTCCGGCGCAGCGGCTTACGATGAAGCCTATGCGGATACCCGCCTGTGGGTGCAACAAGGTTTGCTCGATTATATTGCGCCGCAACTGTACTGGCCATTCTCCCGCAAGGCGGCGCGTTATGACGTGCTGGCAAACTGGTGGGCAAATGTGGTCAAGCCCACACATACGCGGCTCTACATTGGTGTGGCGTTGTATAAAGTGGGTGAACCGTCCAAAAATGAACCGGACTGGATGGTCAGCGGCGGCGTGCCGGAGCTGAAGAAACAGCTCGATATGAATGAATCCGTACCGCAAATTAACGGCACGATTTTGTTCCGCGAAAACTACCTCAACCAGCCGCAGACGCTGGACGCGGTCCGTTACCTGAAAAGCCGCTGGGGAAGCTGAAATAAGACAGTAAGGCACCGCCTGAACACGCAGGCGGTGCCTTTTTTTTATTACGCGTTAAACCTTCATATCAGAACGTGTAATTTGCGCTGACCGAGACATTGCGCGGTTCACCGTAAACGGCGTAATCGCTGAGCCACGAGTAGTACGTGCGGTCAAACAGGTTGTTGATGTTGGCCTGCACGGACAGCTGTTTTGTCACCTGATAACGCGTGAACAGGTCCACCAGCGCGGTGCTGCCCTGCGATACACGATGCGTTTCGCCGTCCGGCCCGGTGGCATCCTGGAAGGTGCGGTTCTGCCAGTTTACACCGCCGCCGACGGTCAGATCCGGCATCATCGGTAGCTGGTAGCGGCTGAATAATTTCAGCTGGGTCTGCGGCATATTGCTGTTGAGACGGCTGCCGGTTTCGTCTTTCGCCACATAACGCGTCGCACCAAAGGTCATTTGCAGGTTGTCGGTCACCGCGCCGTTGATCTCAAACTCAGCGCCTTTGCTGACGGTGCCGCTGACCGCGACATACGCCTGCTCGCTGGAGCCGTTAACATAATTGCTGCCATCTTCCTGTGCCACGTTATCCTGTTCGATACGGAATACTGCCATTGTGGCGGTCAGACGACCGTCCATCCACGCGGATTTAAGCCCGGTTTCGTAATTTTTCCCGGTGGTTGGGGACAGATAATGGCCGTTAATATCGCGGTCAGTCTGCGGCTGGAAGATGGACGTATAACTGGCGTATGCCGACCAGGTGTCGTTGATGTCATACACCAGACCGCCGTATGGCGTGATGTTGTTCTTGCTCATGCTGCCGCTGCTGCCATTGGTGCTCCATTGGGTATAACGTGCGCCAACGATCAGCGAAAGCGGATCCGCCAGTGAGAAGCGGGTGGCAAAATAACCGGCTTTCTGGCGGATGACATCGTCCGCATTCAGATACCAGTCTCCCCACTCCGGCTCGCTGACATTGCCGTTCCAGCTGTTGCCAAAACTGCCAATTGTGTCGCTGTCGAGGGCACCGTCTGCGCTGTAAGTCTGGTTGTGCTGGCGGCTGTAACTGACGCCAGCCACCATCTGGTGCTGACGGCCAAACAGTTCAAACGGCCCGGTGGCGTAAGTGTCGATGGAATCCACTTTGCGCGTGCCACGGTCTTTACTGCCAAAACCGCTGAGACCAGTGCCCGTCGTGTGATCCGGGAAATCCATCAGATACAGCAATTTATCATTAAACGTTTGCTCGCCATGTGTGCCGTTTACACGGAATGTCCAGCCGTTATCAAAGTCATGTTTAACGTTGGCGAACACTTTACGCGACTGAATGGCATAATTCGTCCAGTCGGCGGAAGTGTTGGTACTGCGGTCATAATGCGTGCGCGAGCCGTCTGTGTACCAGGTTGGCAGGCCGCCCCAGGTCGGGTTGCCGGTGTTATTTTCCTGATAATCGTAACCGAGCGACACGGTGGTGTTATCGGTCACATCGGCATCCACTACGCCGTAGAAGAATTTTTTACGCTTGTGATAGCGATCCAGCCAGCTGTCCTGATCCTGATAACCGGCTACCACGCGCCCGCGCACCGAACCTTCCTGATTCAGCGGGCCGGAAGCATCGAGCACGTAACGCTGTTTGTTCCAGCTTCCGTAACTGGCGCTGATATCGCCGGTGAATTCTTTGCTGTCGGCGTGTTTACGCACCATGTTGACAGAGGCGGCCGGATTGCCCGCCCCGGTCATCAGGCCTGTGGCGCCACGCACCACTTCGATGCGGTCATAAATCGCGGTGTCTTCGGCGGCATCACCAAAATTCCAGGTGTCGCTGACGGACGTTGGAATGTCGTCGTAGGTGTAATTATTGATGTAAAAACCGCGGGAGAAATAAGATACGCGTTCGCTGTCGATAACTTCCGTCGAGATGCCGGTGGTGTTATTCAGCACGTCGCCCACCGACTGGAGGTTCTGATCCTGCATGCGCTGTTTGGTGATCACACTGACCGACTGCGGAATATCGCGCGGCGTCAGGTTCATTTTGGTGCCCGCAGTGGTGGTTTTAACCGCGTAATCCTGCCCGTCGCTGGCAGCGGCGGTCGCCGAACCTTCAATCACCATATCCTGCTGCGAGCCGGATGCGGCGGTATTCGCGGTGCCTGTCGTCCCACTGCCGGTTTCAGCGGCCTGCACCGGATTCACCAGAACAAAAATCGCCAGCGCCAGTGTGGAAACCGTAAATGTTTTTCTTACCTTTAACGCACCCTGCTGCACGTCATATACCCTGCCATTCAAAGACATAACACATTCCCATAGCAATTTTTTAAGGGCGAGTCTGTTTCTATTTATTGTTTTAACCAGAACAGCTCGAAATGAGAATGTGAATAGTAATTATTAACATTAACCCTGTCGCGCAGAGGATTCATCTTAATAAGTAACAAATTATGAATGCAAAAAATTCAGAGGAAAATAAGAACCCGGCGAAGAACTTCACCGGGTTTAATGGCGAGGCAAATTGTTTTACGTCCGCACCAAAGCCCGCGACTTATCCAGCAGGAAAGGCCGCAGGTAACCGACAGTATTGGAAAGCAGAATCACGTCTTCGGAAAGGCGAATACTCAGCACGTCCGTCAGGTATTTTTTACGGGTGACCATACGCTGCCAGACCTCCGGGAACTGCGTTTCCAGCTCTTTTCGCAGTGATTCATCTGCCAGCCCTACCGTATCTTCGATGCTGCTGCCACCATAGCCGGGTAATGACGGAATAATATCAATCTGAAACAACATGCCACTTTCAAACGGGATCACTGAGCCACCGTATACCGGAGAACACAGCCACTCCTCATCTGCAACCAGATGACCGGGATTGAGATGCCAGTGATAGATGCTCTGTGGCAGCGTTTGCTCAACAAGCTGATAAAGCTCGCCGCCGGTCAGCCCGATGCGCAGTGCTTCAAGCCAGGTTACTACCGTGTGGTAATAGGGTATCGCGAGCCGCTGCAACCAGTCCGAAACCTCTTCCGGTAATTCATTTTCCGCCGCCACCACATACGCCGCACGGCTGGTGAGGCCTCCTTTGTATCCGGCGGTGAGCGAAAACTTATCGCCATGCCGGATAGTTTTGTCGGAAGGATACAGATTCGCATGGGCGAAACGCTCACCCGTCGCGGCAATCATAATCACGTTCCCGTGCTGGCCTTCTCCTGCCAGTAACTGACCGATTTCTTTTTCTGATTTGCCGGGTGCAATCGTATCCAGCGCCGCAAGCACCTGAGTGGAGGCCAGGTTGGCGCCGTATTCATAAAACGCCACTTCATTAGCGGTATTAATCCGCCGTGCACCGTTTTCTGGCGAGGTAAACAGACCGGTGGCGTTTACCACATCTCCAGCCACGCCTGCGGCCTTTCGGACTGCGTCGAGGATAAACGCGGGCACATCAAAGGTGGTTTTATCCGTGACAGGGTCACATCTGAACAGTTTCCAGCCTGCGATGCCAACGTGCTGCGCGTCAGTAATACCGGCAGATTTAAGCAAATCGTGCAGCGGCTGATGATGTTTCATCGGCTGGTTGGGCAGGGAAAACACCGGCGCATGCAGGCAGCGACCGGCGTTGCGCGCATGGGGAACCAGTTTCAGATTTTCATTCCCCATAACATAAGTCAGCTCACCGGTCGCGCGCACCACCAGCAAGGCTTCTTCAAAGCGCGGGATAAAACCCGCAAGATATTCGAAATTGCCGCCGTGTTCTTTGTCGGCATAAATCACCAGGCTGTCGAGCTGATGCTGTTGCATCGCGTGAAGGATATGACGCAGGCGTGACGCCATGGTTTCATCGGATAATACCGGGGTGGAAATATGAGGGTAAGTCGCGGGAGCCGGGAGGGTTTTCAGTGAATACTCATGTTCAGCTTTCATTGCGTGTCCTTTTGCATGGCGGGGGAAAGAGGATTATGCCTCAAACGGCTTCTTAAGGCCGCATTCACCGGACAGGGAACTCTGCTAAATTTAAGGTAATTCCCTGCTGTTGCTGCCTGACGAGGTTAATAACGATGGTTACCGAGAGTGATAAGGGCAAAGACCTCAGTCAGGCTACCGCTGAGCTATTTGCCGAGCTTATTCCCTATCTCCAGTTCCGTACTGTCCCCGCGGGCTCGCGCTTCCATCTGTATGAGAAGGGGGAATTTTATTGTTATTTCATCCGTAAAGGCTGGTTTAAAACCTTTCATAACGACGAACCTGTGCTGATAGGCACGTTGTCAGTGCCGGGCATCATTGGTATTGGCGGTGCGGTGCCCTCAGAGGCCAGAATGTTTATTCAGGCGCAGGATGAATCTGAGATTGCCGTCTCCACCGTGGCGGAGATGCATGCCCTGATTGATCGTCTGGAGTTGTGGGAGCCAATGGCAAAGCACTTTTTCAGGATGACCAACAATCTCTATGTCAAAAGCACAATGCTGACGGCACCGACATCCTATGAAATTCTGCGCCACCAGCTCATGGAACTCATGAAAGAACCGCCGGAAATACGCGAAAATATTCCTGCTGCCCATTACATTCAGCTTAAGACGCACCTTTCACGCAGCACGATCATGAAAGTGCTTTCACAATTGAAACAGGGGGGATATGTGAGGCTGCACAACGGTATTCTGAAAGAAGTGATCCGTTTGCCACTGAAATACTGAGCGTGGTATCAGGGGGGAAGAAAGCGTGCCGTTACGCACGCTGTTCTCTCTGTTACGCGGCTTTTACCGCACGGACTTTTTTGGCCGTGGCAGGTTTTTCGGCAACATTTTCTTCGGCAGCATTTTCTTCAACAGCCACGTTTTCTGCGACCACTTCTTCTGCTTCTGCTGGCGTTTCAGCGGCGGGCTGGTGTGCGATTTCTGCTTCCGGCAATTTGCTGGTGCGCAGAATATGCTGGACGGTGTCTTTCTGCTCGGCGAGGTGAAGTGCAATGTTTTCCGCCAGTGCTTCATCCATCCCGATATTGCTCTGTAACAGCCATTCAGTAAAAGCATCCGCCATGTCCAGCATCTTGTCGTAAGCGTCTGCTTCTTTCTTATTGGCAAAAGTCATTTTCTCTTCACCTTTTCTGACCACAACAAATTTTGTTTCAACAGCCATGATTCGCTCCTTATACTGTAATTATATACAGCATACCAATAATCAGTGCAGGATACATCATCCGGCCTGATTTTTATAGTGCGGCGCGTCAAAGGCCGGGCACAATACCCTGGCCACTATAACGCGGGTGAATTTCTCAGCGTGAGCCGGTAAGGTAGAAAACGACCTGTTTTCAACGAACTTGTGAGGTTCCCGTGACAAACCTGAAAGCTGTATGCAACTGGACCAAAGACACTTATCTGATCACTACCGACTTTCAAAAACTGGATATTCCGGCAATTCACGCCTACCTGACCCGGTCAAGCTGGGCGCCGGGCATTGACGAACAGACAGTTCGCGCTGGCGCAGAACACAGCCTGAACTTCGGGTTGTTCGACGACGGAAAACAGATCGGTTACGCCCGCTTTATCACGGACTACGCCACCTTTGCTTACCTGTGTGATGTCTATGTGCTGGAAGATTATCAGGGGAAAAATCTGGGCGCATGGCTGATCGAATGTGTGCAGTCGCATCCGGTCACAGCAAAACTTCGCCGGATGGCACTCTTTACTTCCACCGCGCCGTGGTTGTACCAAAAGTTTGGTTACACACCGGTTAACGAACCTGACTACACCTGGGTCATCACCCGGCCAGGAATTTACCTGAACAAAGACGGGTAGTTCAGGCTTTCCTGAACGCAGGGCTGGAAACAGAAACTGAATTCTGGCCAGGGTCTTTCGCATTGGTGAACTCATCGCCGTCGGCCTGATGGCGCGGGCCACATTCCGGACCGTTCTATATACAGGCAGCGGCTTTGAGATTTTCAGTCACCATCCGCACAAAGTTATCGCGAATGACATCTTCATTCCGGGCGTCCCATGCAATCCCCACCTGCCAGCGTGTCGCACGGCCGGTGAGCGGAAGTATTTTCAGCTCCGGCGGCGCAATATGCACGACGCTTTCGGGTAGCAATGCCACGCCGATGCCGGCCGCTACCAGTGCGACAATAGTCTGGATATCCTCCGCCAGTTGAACCGATGAAACATGAAACAGATTTTCCTGTAAAAAACGGTCTGTCTGCGCATTCAGACCCCCCGCCCGCTCAGTATACAAACGCAGTAACGGACGGTTCCTGAGCCGTTCACTCATATCCTCGCCGTTATCTTCAGACACTACCAGCACCAGTTTATCCTCAAACAGCGCGTGGTAACGGAGCGGTGCAGGCGGCGGGACACGCACAAAACCAATGTGCAGTTCCCCGCGTTGCAGCATGTCGTATTGCTGCGCGGAAGGCAGGTCTTCCAGCGTGATATCCACGCCGGGATACGCTGCGCGGAATTTCGCAATACATTGTGGCGCCAGGATGAAACTCGACAGGCCGAATCCGGCCGCCAGCAGCCCTTCTCCCCCCTTTTCAACCTGGCTGGCATGTTGCATAAACGCGGCCATTTGTCGCAATACTTTCTCCGCTTCCGGCAAAAGCCGCTGGCCTGCGGCTGTCAGCGCACTGCCGTGTCGTCCGCGGGCAAAAAGCGCCACGTTCAGCGTCGATTCCAGCAGATTGATCTGTTTGGTGAGTGCCGGTTGTGAAACGGAAAGCGCCTGTGCTGCCTGCGCATAATTCCCTTTTTCAGCCAGTGTGACAAAAGCCCTGAGCAAACGTGTGTTCACTTTATGTATTCCATTGGGTTATCAGATTTGGAAATCATTTCATTATAAAGTTATCAGTCGCATTGCTCTAATACCAGCGTCAACCGAAATCCCTGAAGACGTATGGAGAAGATCATGTCGGACCCCAAAACACTCAAAGCAGCGGTCATTCAATTTCAGCATCAGGCGGGTAACAAAAAATATAACCTGTTAATTATGGAGCGTTTTATCGAAAAATCGGCTATTGAAGGCGTCAATATTTTGGCCTTTCCGGAAATGTGTATCACCGGTTACTGGCACGTGCCCAAACTCGATGCTGCTGGCGTTCAGGCACTGGCGGAGCCAGCCGACACCGGCCCCTCTGTTGCGCTGATCCGCTCGCTGGCCGTGAAACATCAGATGCTGATTGGCGCCGGATTTATCGAACGTGCCGCTGACGGGCGTCTGTATAATGCCTACGCCGCCTGCATGCCTGACGGTTCGGTACACATCCACCGCAAAATGCACGCCTTTGAGCATGAGGCTTTCAGTTGCGGCGACAGTTATACCGTGTTCGGGACCCCCTGGGGCGTGAAGGTCGGGATCCTCATCTGCTGGGACAACAATCTGGTGGAGAATGCCCGAGCCACCGCCCTGCTGGGTGCAGATATTTTACTGGCACCGCATCAGACCGGCGGCACACATTCACGCAGCCCGCACGGCATGAAACCGATACCGCTGGCATTGTGGCAGCAGCGTGCTGAACGCAAAGAAGAGATTACCGCAGCGTTTAAAGGTCCCAGCGGCCGGGAATGGCTGATGCGCTGGTTGCCCTCACGCGCTCACGATAACGGCATGTTTATTTTGTTCAGTAACGGCGTCGGTGCGGATGATGATGAAGTACGCACCGGTAACGCGATGATCCTCGACCCTTATGGCCGGATCGTCGATGAAACCTGGGTTGCTGCGGATGCGATGGTCAGCGCGGATCTGGATTTATCGCTGATCCCGATGAGTACCGGCAGGCGCTGGATGGCAGGCCGCAGACCCGATTTGTATCATATTCTGACTGAATATCAGGGCTATGAGCGGGATGCAATGACGGCACGTTTTTCTGAGGAATTACCGGGGATCCCAAAACGCTAAATCACCGTGGATTGATGAAGCGAAAAAGGCTCCTTGCGGAGCCTTATTCCTGATCCAACAGCGATGTGCCGTATGAATTATCGATGGTACACAGCCAGCGACCGTCCGGTTCATGGCGGAAAACATAGGTGGCACGGCGGGTAGTGGTCACCTTTCCGCCCTGTCCGTCGGGAAAATGCAGCACCGTTTCCATGATCACCAGCGCATCCTCTGCCCCTTCAATCACCTGCATTTCGCCCTGTTCTACCACCAGCTGATCCTGAAAATAATCCGAGATGGCGATAAAGGCTTTGCGGATGTCGGTTTTGCCGCGGGCAATCATGCCCGGTTTAATTACCAGCGCCGCCTCTTCGGCATAATGCGCCATCAGTGCGTCAAAATCCCTGACGGATATGGCTTTGTCACAGGCTTCGATAACCTGGCGGATCGGGTGTGTACTCATCCGTTAATGTCCTTTTGCTGAGTTCCAGAGTAAAGAGATGGCCGCCAGAAATAACATGATGTCGATCAGGCGATTGAAGGATGTCTCTGACATCTTAATAACAAATTTTTTGCCAATAAGCATCCCTGTCGTCAGTGTGCCACCCACCAGCAAGCCGCTCAAAAACACCGGCCACGGCATTGCACCAATCACGCTGAACGCTGAGGCTTTGGCGAAATAAATCGCGAACGAGGCGGCAGCCTCGGTGGAAAGCAGCGCGCCTTTCACCAGCCCGTAACCGGCGAAAACCGGAATGGTCAGCGGGCCGGTTGAAAATACCACACCGGTCAGAAACCCTGTCAGCGCGCCTGCCATCGCCAGTTGCGCGCTGCTGAGGGTAAAAGCCCGGTAACGGGCGTAATGACGCAAAGGGATCAGCAACAAGAAGAACGCGCCGATACACATATTCGACAGCGTGGCGGGCATTTCCCACAGGGTATTTGCGCCGAGAACGGCGGCGGGGATGCCGGGCATGGCGTACAGCAAAAATGCCCGAATGTTGATGTCTTTGCGCCAGAGAAGCACGCGGGAGATATTGCCGACAATAGCGGCAATCGCCATCACCGGAATCGCAGTTTTCGGGCCGAAAGTATACGTCAGCGCCGGCAACAGCATGATGGAACTGCCGGTGCCGACAACGCCGCTGATCACACCCGCCAGTATGCCCGTCAGAGCAATCACCACATACATCACGTCACATTTCCTTTTCTCAGGGGGAATGCGGGCGATGATAGCGTTTAGGAAATGGCGTAACCCGTGATAAAAAGTCACATAATCGTGATTAAAAAGGAACGACCATGCATGCCCTTCCCCCGATAACGGCCCTCCGCGCCTTTCTTGTCGCCTGCCATGCCGGGAGTTTTACCGCCGCAGCGCAGGAGTTATGCATTACGCACGGCGCGGTAAGCCGCCATATTCAGGGGGTGGAAAAGTGGTTTGGGGTGAATTTATTTCGTAAAGAAGGCCAGCGGCGGGTGCCGACACCTTATGCGCTGACGCTGGCACGCGAGCTGGGCAGTGCGTTCGATACCCTGTCGGATATCGCCCTGCGCTACGGTAATGGCGGGCGGAATAACGTGTTCAATGTCAGCGTGCCAACCACCATGAGCCTGAAATGGCTGCTGCCTCGCCTTGATGATTTTTATACGCAATTTCCTGAGGCAAATCTGCAAATCTCTACGGCCAATACCGAGCAGTTACACATTGTGGGGCATTACGATTTGCTGATCCGTCGTGAAACCAGTGCCACGGAATATTCCGCGATCCCTTTTCTGGCTGATACCCATTGCCTGATGGCCTCCCCGGCGCTGCTCAAACGCTTTCCGCTGGATACGCCGGAGGACGTGCTGAAATGTCCGCGCATTGAAACCCTCACCCGTCCCGGACACTGGAATTTATGGCTGGCGGCGGCCGGACTGGAGAAACCGCCGGTCAGCGGCTTTCGCCGTTACGATCATTTTCACGTTTCGTTGCATGCGATGCTGGAAGGAATTGGCGTCGGGCTGGGGCCGGTCAGTACGTTGTCGGCGGAAATCCGTCGCGGGAATCTGATACCGCTGTTCCCGCAGATTACCGTCGCGCCCTGCCATTACCACGCCCTGACGCCAGTGGGCGTGCAGAAAACCCTGCTCCACCAGGCGTTTGAACGCTGGCTGGTGGCACAGGGTGAATGCGGGAATCAGTCGTAATTCTCACCATATAAACCAATCAACCGCCGCACGACGCCGTTGGTCCAGCCGAATCCGTCCTGCAGCGGATATTCCCCGCCGCCGCCTTCGCGGGATGTGTCGCCTGAAATGTGGTATTTCTCAATCAGTTTATGGTGTTGCTGATAATACTGATTCACGGTTTTCAGCCAGTTACGGGCAATTTCATCGCCCAGCACATCATTGCCGTATTGCTTAAAGCCCTGAATCGCCATCCATTGCAGCGGTGCCCAGCCGTTGGGTTTATCCCACTGTTGACCGGTTTCATATTCTGTCGCCATGATACCGCCGGGTGTGAGTAAGCGGGTACGCACGGCGTCTGACAGACGTTCGGCCTGATAATGGCTGGCAAGTCCGACATACAAAGGCACCACGCTGGCGGCAGAAAACAGCGCCATTTGCTGACGGTGCCAGTCGTAATCACGGAAACAACCTTCGTTGTCATCCCACAGATAACAGTTGATGGCCTCGCGGCGTGTTTCGGCTTTCCGGCGGAATAACGTTTCGGTGACTTTATCCCCTTTCAGTCCGGAAATATTGGCAATGGTACTTTCCAGCTTGTGCAGAAACGCATTCAGATCCACCGGGATAAATTGCGTGGTGCGGATGCTGGCGAGACGATGCCCGTCACGCAACCAGCGCGACGAATAATCCCAGCCGGATTCCGCGCCAGCGCGCAAATCGCGGTAAACCTCATTTGCCGGGCGGCTCGAAAGTTTTGCGGTTTCGACATCTTCGCGCCACGATTCATCGCGCGGTGTGTCCCTGTCATCCCAGTAACGGTTGAGCAGCGTGCCATCCGGCAGGCAAACCACATGCCGGTAAGCCTGATTCGGCGCCAGAGAATCCGCGCCGTCCATCCAGAACTCATATTCCATTTTCAGATGGTCAAGGTAACGCCGCGCACCGCGCACGCCGTCTTCCTCGAACAGTTCGACCATCAGCGCAAACACCGGTGGCTGGGAACGGCTGAGATAATACGTGCGGTTGCCGTTAGGAATATGGCCGTACATCTCGATAATCCAGGCGAAATTATCCGCCATGGTGCGCAACAGATCATTACGGCCACTTTCCGCCAGCCCTAACATCGAAAAGTAAGAATCCCAGTAATAGGTTTCACTGAAACGCCCGCCCGGCACCACATAGGCCTGGGGTAACGGCATCAGTGACGACCAGGGCACGTGGTCTTCCGGCTGGCGCGTGAGCACCGGCCACAGTTTGTCGATGTGCTCTTTCAGCGAATCGCCGGGGTCGGAGACGTATTCATCATCACGATGTTCCGGCAGCCAGAAATGCGCGTCCACAAATCGTTTCAGGTTGAAGCCCGGATGGTTTTTTATCCGCCGATAACGCAGCAATATGTCCAGCGGATCCATTTTCGGCGGGCAGTCGGGAAAGGTTTTGCTGTCCTCGAAAAGCCCTGAAGATTGCACACTGGTAAACAATTCCAGATAACGGTCGGCAGGCGTTAAGGCATCAGAAGGCGGCAAACCTTCGATCATCCCCGGCTCCGGTTCTGCATCCATCATCCGGTCAAGGATCAGTTCAATGGGCTCGAGCTCGCTCAGACGCGTCTCTTCGCTATCAGCGTTTTCGCTGTCAAACAGCGCATTTTCATTCGTCTGGTAATTCGCATTTTGCATATGCAGCAAGCCTCTTGCTTAGAAAGTTTATGCGACAGCGTTGTTTTTTTCTCCCTGTGGCGAAATGGCGTATAAATCGCGCAAATAGGTTTCGCCCCAGTTCGCAATATCATTTTTACGCAGCACCGCCATCATGTCGTTATAACGCTCAAGCCGTTCTTCCAGCGGCATGGTCAGCGCTTTATCCAGCGCCGCCGCCACGTCATCACGGTCATAAGGGTTGACGATCAGCGCCGACGTTAGTTCATTCGCCGCACCGGCAAATTGTGACAAAACAAGAACGCCGGGATCTGTCGGATCCTGCGCGGCGACATATTCTTTCGCCACCAGATTCATGCCATCACGCAGCGGCGTTACCAGCCCGACATCCGTCAGACGGAATAATTTCATCAGCAGGCTGCGCTGGAAATGCTGGTTGAGGTAAAACAGCGGCGTCTGGTTGATGCCACCGTATTTACCGTTGATGCGCCCCACTTCGGTTTCCAGCTGATGACGAAGTTCCTGATAAGCCTGCACGTCGCCGCGTGATGTCGGAGCGATTTGCGAATAGCGCACTTTACCGCGATGCTGCGGGAATTTTTCCAGCAATGCCTCAAAGGCCAGAAAACGTTCCGGCAGCCCTTTGGTGTAATCGAGACGCTCGCAGGAAATGATGTTTTTCGCTTCGCGAAGTTCGCGTTCCATCGCCGCCATTTTCGGTGGCAGCGGGCCTTCGGCCATTTCCTTAATACTTTCCGGCGCAATGCTGATCGGGTATACGCCAGTGGCAAAGGTTTTGCCAAATGCCTGATGCTGATGCGCGTCGCAATCTTCAATATCGGTCAGTGCCTTGAGATTATCCAGAAACGCCAGGCGGTCACCTTCGGTCTGGAAGCCCAGTAAATCATACTCACACATCATTTTGAGCAATTCATCGTGCGTCGGCACCGCATTAAAAATTTCCGGGGTCGGGAACGGAATATGCAGGAAGAAACCTATGCGGTTTTTTACGCCGAGTTTGCGCAGCGCAGCGGCAAACGGCAGTAAATGATAATCGTGGATCCACAAGATATCGTCTGCTTTGATCAGCGGCTGCAATCTTTTCGCCAGCATGTCATTGACCCGGCAGTAACCGTCCCAGGCTTCACGCTGGAAATCCACCAGATCAATACGATAATGAAGTGCTGGCCAAAGTACGGCATTGGAAAACTGGCAGTAATACAGATCGTAATCGTTTTGATTAAGCGGAACCGAAGCGTAAGTAATGCCGTCATCTTCCATCAGATTCAGGTCATCCTCTTCTTCGCCCGATATTTCACTTATCTCACCATTCCAGCCAAACCAGAGGCCTGATGTATTTTTCAGCGCATCCAGAATGCCCACGGCCAGTCCACCGGCGGATTTGGATCCGTCAGGAATGGCAATTCGGTTAGAGACAACCACCAGGCGACTCATAATTCAGACTCCTTGTTAAATGTTAATGTGTGACGTTGTAACGCCTCGATCCAACGGTAAACATCGCGAACGGTTTTGACGCGATAATGCGCCAGACTTGAACCTTCGCCGACTTTCACCGTGATCCCCTGCATGGCGTTAACCACTTCGAACCCTTTTTCATCGGTCAGGTCATCGCCGACGAATACCGGAATACGCCCGGAAAATGGCGTCTGTTGCATGAACGTATAAATCGCTGCGCCTTTATCTTTTCCGCGGGGTTTAATCTCGAGAACGCATTTACCCGGCTGAAGAACAAGCTCAGGGAATTTTGCCACCACGGATTCAGCCAGTGCTAATACCTGCTGCTGATGCAGCATCGCCTGACGATAATGCAAAGCAAAAGCCATGCCTTTGGTTTCGAGCAAGGTACCCGGCAGTGCGGCCATGCCCGCTTCGAGGGTCTGTTGCACCGCTTGCGCCACATCATCGGGTAAGGTGACACGGTGCAGAGTGCCGTTGCCGTCGCGCATTTCAGCCCCATGAACGCCCGCAGCAGGGAGAACCAGCGGGCTGACCAACTGATCAAGCTGTTCCACCGGACGCCCCGACACCAGCGCCAGCGCGCCGGAAGAGGCCGCAAACAGCGTTTGCAGATGATCACGAACTTCAGCGGGGATGGTGACGGCATCCGGTTCAGCGCGGATTTCAGCCAGTGTGCCATCGACATCGAAAAAGAAGGCGTATTGGCGACTGTCCAATACAGGGAGAAGCGGTGTTTCGGTTGTATTTTCCTGAATTTCTGCAGTCAAAGTGACTCTCCTTTTAATGAGTTACAGCTCAACGCGTCATTGCGTTGAAAACCTCTGAAATGAATTATCAATAGGTAAATATAGCTCTGAACAGGAGAGTTGCAGCGATTATCAGATTAATCCAGACCGCGTCAGACGGGCATTCCCGGCAAAAATCCCTGCCGGATGCCCGTCCGGGGGTTAAGAACCGGGGCCGGTTTCTGCCGCATTGACTATCACACTGATGCCGGAATGCTGCGCCAGTTTTATGCAATCCTGCGTGTCCTCTCCGCCGGAAAAAGCCAGCACCACATCCGGCTGGCTGTCTTTCATCATAAATAGATTGCGGCGTATTTCGGCGTATTTACCGTGCAGTGACCAGTTAGCGGGATAACGGACAATGTGCACATCGGCGGTGCGTGCCCAGCGTTCGATCATCGCGCCCAGCGACTGATGTCCGCCATGGATCAGCACGCTTATCGGGTGTGATTGCGAAAACGCATCCAGTGCCCGTTGTACCCTGTTGATATCTGCATAAAAGCGCCCCGCGCAAATCAGTACCCTCATGTTCTATCCTTCTGTTTTTATCATTTTGTTTTTACTTCCGGGTGTCTGTGGCGTCATCGCTCAGGCGATCAATCACCGGATACGCCACCGCAGCAATGTGATGATGAACGCGCCGGTAATCACGCAGCACACGCTGGAAAATATCGCCGGATTCAGCCCAGGCATTTTTATCATCACGCAGATTTTTGAAATGCTCGCGGCTTGCCCTGGCTTCAATCTGGCGGATCACCTCTTTGCGCGAAACCAGCTGATGCGCGGCTGAGAGATCTTCACCCAGGAATGCGGTGACCGCCAGGCGCTGGCTGTTCAGGATCTCTGTGTGCAGCAAGCCAATGTTGTGCAGTTCAACGTCGCTGAAAGGTGCATTGCGGCGGGCACGGCGTGTCGCCAGCTCGGTGAGGCTGGTGGAAAGAATGTCTCCGGCGTGCTCAATGTTAATCACAAACATCAGGATTTCCTGCGCGCGGTCGGCATCGCTGTCACTCAGCCCTTCCTGTCCTAAATCCGCCAGATAGGCGCGGATTGCCGCACTCAAACCGTCAAGCGAATGATCTAACCGGCGGATTTCAGCCGCAGACTGATTATCAGCAGTCTTGAATAACGTCCGCAGCCGTTCGAGCATCAGGTTAAGCATGTCGGCCAGCCGCAGGGATTCACGCACTGAATTGGAAAGCCCGATATAAGCCACATCAAGCCCGGTTTCGTCGAGATACACCGGCATTTCTGCATCAGCGGCAGGTTGTTCCTCCGGGAAAATCCTTTCCAGCACACGGGCCAGCGGGCCGGTCAGCCCGATAAATACCCCGGCCAGCACGGCGCTGAACGCGGTGTGAAACCACACAACAAGTTGCGGCGTGGTCAGCGAAAGACCTGCGGCAACATGGCTGAGCAGCGGCATCAGGGCCAGCGCGAAAACACAGCCCGCGCCGCGCACCAGCAGATTACCCAGCGGCAGACGGCGCGCCACCGCCGAACCGGCGTTCAGCACCGGCGGCAGTGCGCCACCGATATTGGCACCCAGCACCAGCACCATGGCGGTCACCGGCGTCATCACGCCCGTGGCGGCGAGTGAGGCAATCAGCAAAATCACTGCCACGCTGGAATGGCACACCAGCGTGAGAATGATGGCCACCATCAGGGCAATCAGCGTATCGCCTTCTAATCCCTGCATCACGGCGCTGAATACTTCCGTGTTTTCGATGTGTCCGAGTGTGGCACTCAGCAGGCTAAGTGCCAGCAACATCAGCCCGAGGCCGATCAGCGCACAGCCTGCACTTTCAAACCCGGAATGGTCGCGCATTTTGAACACGACAAAACCGCTCAGTATCAGCAACGGTATGGCGATCGCGGTGTTGAAACTCATCAGTTGCACCACCAGGGTGGAACCGACATTTGCGCCGAGCATGACCGCCAGCGCGGGCGCCAGACTTAGCGTGCCCGCGGCGGTAAAAGAGGTGGCCATCAGGCTGACTGCGGTGCTGCTTTGCAGCAAACCGGTAATACCGATCCCGGCGAGCAACGCCATCCAGCGGCTGGACAGATGATGGCCCATCCAGTGGCGTAACGGTGTGCCGAAGCCACGTTGCAGCGCGGTCGAAATCATGTGAGATCCCCACAGCAGCAGCGCAATAGCGCCTGCCAGATTGACCAGCAGCGTAGTGCCGGATTGGGGTGTCATGGTTGTTACAGTGTGGGTCATAGACATAGCGGCTCCCCTTTTTCAGGGTTGTCATTGTTATTCGTTACAGCGGTTAACGCGCATCACAGCGGGTGCAGGTGCCGTCATCGTGACGGCACCCGGTTTCTGCGGATAACAGTTCAGCAGATCAGAACCACTGTTTGAAACGGCGGATATACATTGTTTTCATACCTTGTGCCACGCAGCAGTAAGCCAGCAGCGTACCGGCCAGCCACGGGAAGTATTCCCACGGCAGCGCCTGCAATCCGACAATCGGTCCGAGCGGAGAGAACGGCACGTAGATACCGACCGCCATGACCAGACCGGTCATCAGCATCACCGGCCAGGCGGCAGTGCTCTGAATGAACGGGATCTTCCGGGTGCGCAACATATGCACCACCAGTGTTTGTGACAGCAGCCCTTCCACAAACCAGCCAGACTGGAACAGCGTCTGCATCGATTCACTGTTGGCGCTGAACACAAACCACATCAGCGCAAAGGTGGTCATATCGAAAATCGATGAGGTCGGGCCAATCCATTCCATAAAGCGGCCGATGTTTTTTGCGTCCCACTTACGCGGTTTTTTCAGGAACTCCTTGTCGATTTTGTCCCACGGCAGAGCCAGCTGTGAGATGTCATACATCAGGTTTTGCAGCAGCAAATGAATCGCCAGCATCGGCAGGAACGGAATAAACGCACTGGCGACCAGCACAGAGAACACGTTGCCGAAGTTAGAACTGGCCGTCATATTGAGGTATTTCATGATATTGCCGAAAGTCTCGCGCCCTTTCAGCACGCCCTCTTCCAGCACCATCAGGCTTTTTTCCAGCAGGATAATATCGGCTGACTCTTTGGCGATATCGGTGCCGCTGTCGACGGAAATGCCGACATCAGCATCCCGCAGTGCAGGCGCGTCGTTGATCCCGTCGCCCAAAAACCCGACAGTGTGGCCGTTAGCCTGCAACGCTTTCAGCACGCGGGATTTTTGCAGCGGCGTCAGCTTGGCAAACACCGTGCGTTCTTCCACCAGCTGGCGCAGTGAGGTGTCATCGAGGCGTTCAACCTGCGAGCCGAGTAACGGTTCACCCGGCTCCAGACCGACCTGACGGCAGATACGGCTGGTCACGATGGCGTTATCGCCGGTCAGCACTTTCACCGTCACACCGATATCACGCAGTGCGGCAATCGCCGGACCCGCAGATTCTTTCGGCGGATCAAGGAAGGTCAGGAATCCGCTGATGATCAGATCATGCTCATCGTCAGTGCCATACTGTTTTTTGACGTCGCCTTTCGGGATCGCCCGGGTCGCCACCACCAGCACGCGGAAGCCATCCTGGTTGTAGTCGTTGGCCATCGCCAGTAACGCGTCACGACGTGAAGGATTCAGTGCTACCACTTTGCCGTTTTCATGCATATGGGTGGAAATACTGAGCATTTCTTCCACCGCGCCTTTGCACACCAGCAGGTGATTCTCCAGCGGATCCTTCACCACGATCGACAGGCGACGACGGATAAAATCGAACGGCATTTCATCGACCTTGCGGTAGCCCTGCGGCCTGACGAAGCCCGGTGTGTTTTCGGAGAAGTAAATCACTGCCTGATCCATCAGGTTTTTGATGCCGCTCTGATGAAAACTGTTCAGCCACGCCAGTTGCAGCACGGAATCATTGTTCTGACCGTGCGTATCGATGTGGTGCTCAAGAATGATTTTATCTTGCGTCAGCGTGCCGGTTTTGTCCGTACACAGCACGTCCATGGCGCCAAGGTTCTGGATAGCGTTCAGGCGTTTTACGACCACTTTGCGCTTCGCCATTGCCACAGCGCCTTTCGCCAGATTGGCGCTGACGATCATTGGCAGCATTTCCGGCGTCAGACCCACGGCTACCGCCACCGCGAACAGCAGCGCGTCCCACCATTCACCTTTAGTAATGCCGTTGAGCAGGAACACCACCGGCACCATTACCAGCATGAAACGGATCAGCAACCAGCTGACGCTGTTCACGCCGCGATCAAAGGCCGTTTGAGCGCGGGTACCGACAATGGCTTTGGCAAGCGATCCGAAATACGTCCGTGCGCCGGTCGCCACGACCACCGCCTGCGCGGTGCCACTGACCACGTTGGTGCCCATGAAACAGATGTTGGGAATATCCAGCAGGTTTTCGTTTTCCTCATTGAGGGCGCTGGCCGATTTAGGGGCGACATCGCCCATCGTGTCGTATTTTTCGACCGGCAACGCTTCACCGGTCAGCACCGCCTGACTGATAAATAAGTCACGGGATTCGATCAGCCGTACATCGGCCGGGATCATATCCCCGGCGTAAAGCTGCACGATGTCACCGACCACCAACTGACGCATCGGGATGTCACACTGTTTGCCCTGCCTGCCCGGCATGTCGCGGCGCAACACGGTGGCAGTGGTGCGAACCATGGCTTTCAGCGCTTCGGCGGATTTTGCCGAACGGTATTCCTGCCAGAAACGCACCAGCCCGCTGAGGCCGACCATCGCGCAAATGATGTAAACCGACACCAGATCCGTTTCTTCTCCGGCGCGCAGCGGCAGCCAGTAATCGGTAAAGAAGCTGATTATCGCCAGCACGGCGAGCACATAAATAAACGGGTTGTTGAATGCTTTGATTAACTGAACCAGCGCGTGAGGTGGCCTGTCGTGTGCCACTTCGTTGTAGCCTTCTTTCTCCAGCCGTTTCGCCGCTTCCCCATGCGTGAGGCCCGCGCGGCTGGCATTAACATTAATCAGCGTCACGTCAATGCCGTTTTTGGCTTCCTGAGCCGCGCGCATGGAGAGCGCCTGTTTCTTTCTTTCTGCCGTTTTTCTTTCGAGTGTATTGTTGTTTTGTACAGTCATGGTGGTACTCCTGTCACCGGATAACGTGCAGGGGAATAATGTCGCCTGTTATTTCAGGCAGTAAAAACCCTTCACGTTATTTCAGTGATCGGTATTAAATTCATATCGCGCAGAATTCCCCGCCGTTTATTATCCTTTAATTAAAAAGGGCCTAAACAGAGTGAAATCGATAGTGTGTCTTTTATTGACGCGTAACTTCCCTGAGTTTTTTATTACGCGAAGAATTTCTATTTCGCGGATAATAAAAAGACAGAGCCGTCAGGCATCAGTCAGGACGATGTTCAGCGCAGCGTAATGCCGGGACTGAATCAGATGAGGGATAACCGACTTTGTGGTTCTTCGCTGTCAGAAACGATGCAACGTTGCTCCAGTTGACCGGTGACAGGGCTGACACGCCATGTGGTGATGCGTGCGTTCACCCTGCTGATTTTAGAAGAAAAAATGGATGGAGAGTCTTTCTTATGCGCAGCCAGCGTCCGGTCGCGGGACGGGCGTACACGCAAAGTGGATGTCAGGGTTTTGACATCAGAAAAAAGGGTAGATTTGAACTTCATAACACACCTCGGGACCGTGACATTCAGGTTGAGGTGAGATTACACGAGAGCATCAGGCTCTGGTGAGGCACACCCAAACGGTGAAATGATCACAATCGATTTTATGTTTACTGTTCCGGTGCGCTATTTCAGCGTCATCCGGCAAGTTACTGGTTACAGTGTCCATTAGTCTCTTATGTAAAGTTAATAAAGGCCGCTACTTCCGGCTCGTGCAATTTACCCATGCGCCATATTATTGTCAACCCGCAAAAACTGCTTAATATGTTTCGTTTATATTTCAGTGAGGAAATAGCCGGACAGCATGCGCTGACCGGCTGACAGACGTCACACCGTAATGTGATAACGTCAGAAATTATATTGGATCCCCAGGCGTAAACGGGTTTGCCTTTCGTCGGTGGTTTTCCTGACCGAAACATCACCGATCTCGGCATAAGGCGTCCATTGCTTGTTAATATTATATGCGACCTTTAAATCCTGCTCATAATCCCATTTGTCGTTGTCATACAGGATCTGATCGCTGTGTTTATAAATATAGTTATATTCAAATCGCCAGTCTGCCAGACGGTAACCCAGCCATATTTCGCCGCGATTGGTTTTACGGTCTTCGGTATTTTCTTTGGTATAACGGGTATATTCATAACGATAACGGGCATTGAAATAAATGCCGCTGTCAAAGGTATATCCCGCAGTTAAAAAGGGTTTGTAGATACTGCTGTCAGAGCTGGACTCCAGCGTGAATCCCGGCTGGATGAACACTTCTGGCGTCACTTTAACCTGATAGCTGATGGTGCTTTCTGTACCATTATCTACCAGATTATTAAAGGGTTTGTTCTCATTGTCGCCGCCGGATTTCCATTTAGCCTCCAGCGAGAAACCGAACCCGTTGGCGAAGCGGTGGGAGACCAGCGCCCTGTCTTTATGTTGTTTACTGTCATCGAGCCATTCGTGGCGAAGGTCAATTGTGACGGCCTGACTGCTGGCGCTGGCCAGCAGTAAACCGCAGATCATCAGTCTGCTATTTTTCATTTTTATAAGTCCCAGAGATATTGAGTAGTATTGTTTTATATAAAGCATTGACTATTAATAACGCCGCTTTATTTGTTTTTCAAAAAGTCAGCATAATTAAATCCGCCGTCTGAAAGACGGGTAATCGGATCCGGCAACCGCAGAGAAATATAATCTCCCGGTTTAATTTCCTGATGCTTTGTATTCACCGTTTTGTGGTCAGCGTAAAAATAATTGCTGTTATCCACATTACCGGTCACGGCATCGTCATACTTTCCTGCGGTGGTGCGCAGCGAAATGTTGTCCTTAAAAGTGCCCTGCTTGTCAGCCGTGGTGTATGGCGAAGGCCGGAACAGGAAGTTGAAGCGTTTGTTATCGACTGCGCGGTTGTCTTCGATAACCAGCGCGCCCGGATTGAAGTTGTCGGTAAAGCCGTCCATGCCGTTGCCTACCGCGACGTTGTGACGCACCACATGGCTGACCGGTAATCCTTCGCCACCCAGTTTGAAACCATTGCTGCCGTTGTTCACTGACAGGCTGTGCTCAATGGTCACACTGCCGTTCGGGCCGTCTTCGATTTTGTTGAACAGGTCGAAACCATCGTCAATATTGTCGTGGGAATAACAGTTCACCAGCCGGTTACCCTCGCCCACGCGCATTTTGACGGCAAATCCGTCGGCGTTCTTGCGCCCCGGATCCTGATTTCCCCAGGACTCAGCATTGCTGATGAGATTATGGCTGGCCCATAATGCCCGCCCGACGCCGTCCGGCGATGCCACCCAGATGCCGGTATCGTCGGCGTGATGCGCCTTCACGCGGTCGATATGGTTATAGCTTCCGGCAATATGAAAGCTTTTTTGCGTAATGGTAATGCCCTGAATATTCCAGTAGCTGGCATTGAGTGTCAGGCCGTTAAACACTACGTTGTCGCCCTGTGCACGCAGGGTTTTCCGGTTTTTGTCGGTGCCGCTGGCGGTTGCCGGGATCACGCTTTCCGGATAATCACCCTCTTTCAGCCACAGCGTGCCGCCCGGTGCTAAAAGATTAACGGCACTGTTAAAATCCAGCGGATGTTCAGCCGAGCCGTCATTACCTGCCGCGCCAGCCGGTGAAACATACAACTGGTCAGGATTGCTGACCAGCGCCATACTCACCGCAAATTCCTGCGTCACCGGTTTGCCGTCTGCCGGTGTGTAGGTTATTTTCAGCGCTGTCACCGGTTGTTCAGCATGAAACGCAACCGCGACCACTTCACCACCGCGTACCGCTTTTTGCGGCAACAGCGGTTTGCCATTCTGAGCAACCTGCACCTGTCCGTCACCGTTAGTACGTAACTGGAACACGCTGTCGCGGCGGGTAATGACCGGCGATGACATCACCTCAATACGCGCATTAAGTGACGGTGTCACATACGGCGCAGAGGGCTGAGTATGCGCTTCGCTGAGTGTCAGCTTTGCGTGATCTACCGTCATTTTGGCATTGCGTGAGGCGAAGAAACCGACGTAATAACCGGTTTTATCCAGTTGTGTCACGCTGTCCGCGCGCTGCACGGATTTGCTTACCCACTGATCGCTGCCTTGTGGCGCATAGGCGACGGTAAAACCGTTGTCCGTGCGGGTCAGTCGCAGCGAAAAACGGGCTGGCGTACTCAGCGGATGATAGCTTTCACGTACCATGCTGATGCCGGTATTTCCCCAGGGTTGCTGTACGCCCTGACGGGCAATCATCGCCAGCACCGGCGGTTTATCGCCGATGGCCATGACACTGTTCATCACCATATTTGATGCTGCCGGTAACTCCTCAATCCCCGGTTTGGTCACCGGCTCACGCGGATTGCCCAGAATATCGCGTACCAGTAATCCGGCCCCTTCCTGCCCGGCGGGTTTCGCACCATTTTCCGGCCCGAACTGGTTGAGTGTGATCTCCGCTTCAAGCTGGAAATTCACCTCCGCCGGTAAGCGTGTATAGAAATAAGTTAAGCCGTCGTGACTGTTACCGACTTTGCCGCCACGGCTTTCGAGTGTGAACGGCGTGCTGAGCACGGTGCCCGCCGCCGGAACTGCTTTGCCATCTGCCAGTAAGGTTTCGTTCATGCCGATTTTCTCCGGCAGAACGTTGGTGGCGAAATTGACGTCGGTTGACTGACCAAATGTGATGCTGTGCCAGACCAGTTTGCCGGTATCCGGCAATGCAGCGGCCAGGCTTTGTGCGCTCATTCCGAGGGAGAGCGCGACAATGACAAATTTTGATGCCCACATAATCGTTCTTATCCTAAAAACGTGAGGGGTCACTGGCCGGTGACCCGGCCAGTCGGAAAGTAGAGAAATAGAGTTAAATCAGGCGTTAAGGTTGTTGTGTGGTGCTCACCATCGGTTTGGGTTCGGTGACCTCAACGGCAGGCGTATCGAAAATTTTGCGGCAGACGACGCTGTTACCCCAGCACTGTTCATACGGATAACCAATCAGTTCTTCCATCACCGCCCGTACTTCCGGCTGAACCTGGCTAATCTGCCCGCCCGCTTTGATACGTGCTACTTCGCCCAGCACCACAAGGTGAGTTTTGCGGTTCAGTTTCATCTGATTACTGAACACGATAGCCATCAGCGCCAGCGCAATAACACCGATACAGAACACCAGCGCAATCGCCATCACCGCACTTTCAGGCTGGGTATGAGATTTGGACTGGAAGCCGTAGAAGCTCAAAATCGCACCCATCACGAAAACAATCACCGAGCGCATCAGTTTGCCGGAGAAGGTCATCGCACCGGCGTAAATCCCCTCGCGGCGACGACCGGTGAAGGCTTCATCAATGTCCGCCAGGAAGGTATAAACCGTCCACGGAATGTAATACACGCCGCCGGTACCGATACCGAAGATGACCGTGATAGTCAGCATGGCCGCTGTGGCATATTGCTGCGGCAGATGCAGGACGTGCAGCAGGCTGTAGCAAATGACCGAGAAAATCACGATGCCCAGCGCCAGAATGTAAGGCTTGCTGAAGCCGTGCCTGACGCAGATGCCGATAAATATCGCGGTAGAGAACAGTTGCAGCATCGAGTTCAGGCTGCTCAGACCGGCAACCATTGTCGGATCATATTGCAGCACGAAAATAATGAAGTAGGTGAAAACGGAAGCAAACAGCCATTCGGCCCCGAAGCCACACAGATACATGCCCAGATGCTTACGGAACACACGCAGGTGGAATGTCGATTTCATGTCGCGAACCAGCGTCAGCATGGTTTTGCCGAGGGTCATTTTCTTCTCATCGACCGGCGTGGTTTCTTCTACCGGGCGTTCCCAGGAAGAGAGATACAACATGCCCAGGGCGATAAACAAGATCACGCCATACGTCAGTGCGGTGTAGAAAAACGGCTGCGCGGAGTCTTTGCCGTAGATCAGAATGAACTGGCCCGGAATGAACGCGGCGAGGAAGTTCGCTACTTTGCCGAAAATCGCTTTATAGCCGGTCAGTTTTGAACGGGCGGAGAAATCGGTGGTCATTTCGGTCGCGAGCGTTTCATACGGCACCATCACCGAGGTGTAAATCAGCTCGAATATCACGTAAGTCGAGAGGTAATACCAGAATCCGAAGCCTTCAACCCACAGCAACGGATAGAACATCATCAGTGGCACGCCCAGTAAAATGAAGAAACGGCGGCGGCCAAAACGTTTGCCGAGGCGTGTTTTACCAAAGTTATCCGAGAGATAACCCATCAGCGGGTTACTGATGGCATCGATGATGCTGGCGACGGAGAAGATCGCCGATGCCTGTAGCAGCGTCAGGCCACAAAATGTGGTGTAGAAGTACAGCAGCCAGATCCCGGCGATCGCCAGTGCACCGCTGCCCAACAGATTTCCGCCGCCATACGCCAGCTGATGTTTAAATAAAATAGGTTTTTCTGCGTTCATAGGTTATCCGCCCAGAGAGATATTTATAAAATGAACCGGTGTTTTGTTTTTATAGAGATGACGTTTTATATAGGCGGGATGAATGAATAGATGTGAATAACATCACATTTAAAACAGCAGGGGGCGGCTGGCGATAAGATTTTGCGATACGTGTAACATTCCTCACCATCAAAAATACACAATTCACGAGATGGTTCAGATCGTATTAGTTTTAAATCGAATGATTAACTGACTATTGCTCTACAAAACCGCCACTTAACCCATGCGGAAATTTTACATTCGCATCAGAATTTTCGTTGAAGGTCAGGCATAAGCGTTGGGGGACTGAACAAAAGGCCGTTCCCTGGCCCCTGATACAGCGGGTGATTTACGGGTAAATCTGAGGTCAGGCGTTCAGTAAAGACGCTGTGCTCTCATGCAATTCATCAAGCAAGGTATAACGCTTGCGGTATTCGGAACGTTTCTTGCTGGCAATCTCTTCCATCGGTTTGCGCGGCAGTTCCAGTGGTACGTGATATAAGGCTGAAGACGCGGGCGTGGCGCTGATGGAATCCCAGAATTCGTTATAACTGGCGACAAACACGTTTTTCTTGCGGTGACGGTAGCGCAGGCTGCGGAACACATGGCCGGTATCGCTGACCGCAAGAATGCGCTGCACGCCGGTTTCGGCCGCGACACGTTGCAGGCTTTCCAGCAGCAGGCGTTTCGGGAACAATCCGTAACAGGATTTGGTCGCCTGCTTAATCACTTCATGTGGCGTTGAGCGGTGTGCCCCCTGGAAACCGCCGATAATCAGTGTCCTCCCTTGCGGACGTTTCACAATGCTAAACGTCAGCGCCGCAAGCAACGTGTCCTCCATATAAAGGAACATGTTGGCCTCGCCTTCGCGCTCGGATTTGCCGATGGAACCCAGCACCACCTGGAAAGCTTCACCGTCTTTGCCGGTGAACCGGGTGATGGTGTTGCCGGTTGCGCTCAGAAAGGTATTGCGCAGGCGGACGTTTTCCAGGTTTTTGACGAATGCGTAGTGATCAACCAGTGCATCAGCACGTCCGGCAGAATGTAAACCGAGGTGCAGATACGGCTTATGAATTTTACTCGGCAATTTGGTCTGTACGGTGAAAGCTTCCTGCCAGACCGGCTCAGCAGCCATCTTATTCAACACCTTCAGGGTATCGAGCGGATGCAGTAAGGTGCGCACGGCGTATTTGACCCGGAACATCCGGTCGCGCCACAGGTTGTCCGGCACGCACGTTCCGCTCAGAAGATCGACAAACAGGCTGAATCCGCTGGTTTTTTTTATGGTGTGTTCAACGGGATACGCTTCGCTGAGTGATTCGGTTTCATTGAGAGGGATGTGTTCCATGATCTATTTCCGCTGCCTGAAATAATCACGGTATCACCTGGTTTTTAAACCTCTTTACAACATGGTTTTAAAGATAAGCGAGGTTGTCGGAATAAGTGCGGGCCGTTTAGCTGCCGTTTATCCGGGGTGACTGAAAGCAGTCTCACTGCCTGATATCTATTGATATGCGTGATGAGTTTCTCGTTTTCGGACATCATACAAACGCTATTGCACAGAATTTGGTTAACTTAGAAATGTTGGGAAATGTTACGAAAATGAATTCGTGATGATCATTCAGCAGTTGTAAGGAAACTTTGATGAAAATTATTACTACTTTTTGCCTCGCCAGTCTTTTCACTGTCAATGCGTTTGCCCTGACCGGCAACGATGCGACCACCAAACCAGACCTCTACTACTTAAAAAACGATCAGGCGATTAACAGTCTGGCGCTGCTTCCGCCACCACCCGCAGTGGGCAGTATTGCTTTTTTGAACGATCAGGCCATGTATGAACAGGGTCGTCTGCTGCGCTCAACTGAACGTGGCAAACTGGCGGCAGAAGATGCCAACCTGAGTGCGGGGGGTGTCGCGAACGCCTTCTCCGGTGCCTTTGGTTCGCCAATCACCGCCAAAGACACCCCGGAACTGCACAAACTGCTGACCAATATGATTGAAGATGCAGGTGATCTGGCGACGCGTTCCGCCAAAGAAAAGTACATGCGCATTCGTCCGTTTGCCTTCTACGGCGTGCCGACCTGTAACACCACCGAGCAGGATAAACTGTCGAAAAACGGTTCGTATCCTTCCGGCCACACCTCAATTGGCTGGGCCACCGCGCTGGTGCTGACCGAAATTAACCCGCAGCGCCAGGACCAAATCCTGCAACGCGGTTTCGATTTAGGTCAGAGCCGGGTAATTTGCGGCTACCACTGGCAAAGCGATGTCGATGCCGCGCGCATCGTCGGTTCCGCAGTAGTGGCAACCCTGCATACCAACTCTGCTTTCCAGCAACAGTTGCAAAAAGCCAAAGAAGAGTTTGCGAAGCAGCATCCGTAAATATTGCTGGCCTCCCCGGCCTGATCTTCGTAAAAGCTGGGGAGTCTGTAATGCCACATTTCTCATTGATACTAAATTTCTGAAAATTGCTTTTTTGCAACGGTCACTAATTGTTAACTCCCCTTCGCAGGCATAACGTCATTCCTCATTTTAAAAAGGAGTTTCATTATGGCTAGCCCCGCATATCTCTGGCTATACGATGCAAATGGCGCACTACTTTATGGCGGTTCTGAGGTTTTAAGCCGTGAAGGCGCGATCGAGATTCAAAGCTTCACGCATGGTCTTTCCGTACCCTTCGATGGCAATACCGGTCGGCTGACATCTACCCGTGTTCATCAAACCATGGGACTTGTAAAAGAGTTCGATAAATCTACTCCCTACCTCTACCGTGCCGTCGCCACCAGCGAAAAGCTGCAAAAGGCGGTGATTAAATGGTACCGCATTAATGCGGCTGGTATGGAGGAAGAGTTTTTGAATATGACAATGGAAGGCGTGCGTATACTTAACATCAATCCACATATGCACAATTTCAAACAAGCTGACGGACAGGCCAGTATGCCCACGGAGTCCATTGGCCTTGGGTATCAGAAAATTACATGGTTGTACCTCGACGGACATATCAGTTTTACCGATCAGTGGAACTCCAGCATTTACGCATAAACGGAGACAGGGATGATTTCATGCAGAGTGGATTTTAATCGCCTTTATGAGAGTGGAAAAATTGCAAAACTTTATTGTGCTGGGGTTGGGATCTTTCCTGTATTTTCAGGCTTATTCCCGCACACAAACAGAATAGGTTGTGGAGGTAATGAGAATGGGCCAATTCCGACGGGTAAATACTGGATTGTTGACCGCACCAGAGGGGGAGTGAGGTCGAGATTAAAGGAGTACGAAAAGCATATTCGCACGGGTAATGATTACTCATCTTGGTTTGCCCTGTATCGACAAGATGGCTTGATCGATGATTCAACTTATATCGGTGAGACCTTGCGCAGAAGTTTCCGTTTGCATCCATTGCGACCGGATGGTACCGGCGTATCAGATGGGTGTTTAACATTCATGTATCATGCCGATTTTGACAAGCTCAGAAGCGCGTTGTTGAATTCGCACACTAGAGACATCCCAATCATACATCTGAAGGCATATGGAGAAATCGAAGTTACGGGGGATATGAATGCGCCATGCCTTATTCTGTAAGATAGCGGTGCGGCTGGCGCTTTTTATTTTTATAGATTACTACCTGCTGTCGCCCTTCCCCGGCTGGCTGATTGATTATGAATACATCAAATCGATAGCCATCGCGGATTATTTTGATCAACTGATGAAACCAGATTACGGAGCCCCCCCATGGCCTGGATTGCAGGATGATATTTTTGTCGTGTTGCTCTCCGTCACAGGATTAATTCCAACCTTGTTGATAATGGTTATGATTGAGGCAATTGTGAAGGCAGGCATTAAGGTCGTTAAACGTAAAAATATAAAGTAAACCCGGCTGATGCCGGGTTTTTCTGTTCAGGGAATTAAAGACCCCGATGCCTTATTTATTCTCAACAAACTCAAACGCCAGACGCAGTTGTTCGGCGTTGGGGTTTCCCGGCAACAGATGAATGGATTCTCCGGGCTGGAGCGTGCGCTCAATCAGGCGGGAAAGCTGTTTCTCATCATGAATATCCACCTGCAACTGCGCCAGACTGACCGGCAGATTCAGCACTTTGTACAGCGCGGTTAACTGCTGCACCACTTCCGGTTGATTGAGCAGCGCGCTTTGCACCAGAATGCCGTAAGCGACTTTGGTGCCGTGCAGGAAGGCGTCAGTTTGGGGCAGCGCGGTCAGGCCGTTATGCACCGAATGCGCGGCGGCAATGCGCGTATAGCGGTCGCCCAGCCCGCCCACTAATCCGCCGCCCGCAATAATGGCGTCGAGCACATTGAGGAATGGCTGCGTCAGCTGGTTATCGTCCTGCGCCTGCAACGCGGCTTCGCTTTCATTGAGCAACACATCCCGAATGGTCAGCGCGGTATTCAGGCCGAGCTGCACGGTTAAGGGCAGTTTTTCCGGCTGCGGGCTGAGTACCACCGCTTCGTACCATTTCGCCAGCGTATCGCCGATCCCGGCCAGCAGATATTCCTTCGGTGCGCGCAGAATAATGCGCGGTTCGACCAGCACCAGATGGTTGGCGTCGTTGAATATTTCGTAACGCAGCGCCTGCCCTTCGTCGTTATACCACACAGACAATGGCGTCCAGGCCGCACAGGTCGCGGCAATGGTCGGAATGGCCACTACCGGCAAACCGAGACGACGCGCCACCACTTTGGCGGTATCCAGCACCGCACCGCCGCCGATGCCGATCACCACCTGCCGGTCATTGCCGCCGATATGCGCAATGCGCTGTACTTCAGTTTCGCTGCAATGTGCCGCGAACAACACACGCTTCGCCTGCGGGGCAGTAAACGCTTGCGGCAGGAAATCTTGCGCAGCCACTAATGCACGCTCGCCGTAAATCCACAGCGCGTTATCCAGTTGTTGCGGCGTATAAAACTGCACCAGCCGGTCGATGGCACCGGGGAAAGAAAAGTAGTTGGCAGGGCCGGTAACCACACGGATATCTGTATCACTCATGGGGAAATCCTTAATTTAGAAGCTGTTAACATCCTACGCCCGGCCATCCGGATGGCTAATAATCTTTGGCATTAACTTATGCCTTTTCGTTCGTTGCCAAGTGTTACCTCGTCATGAAAACTCGGACAATCAATTCATTAACCCACTATAAAAGCCTGCACAAAGGGCTCGCGTGAATTGTCCTCCCGTTAAATGATGATTAACCACACAGGGTAATAAACATGAAACTGTTCTCCGCGTCGTTACTGGCGTTAAGTTTGCTCTCCGTTTTTCCATCTTTCGCCGCAGATACTCCGCCGGTGCCGAAAGCCATTGCCGATCATAAAGGGCCGGTGCGTATTGCGGTAATCCGCAATCTGGGCTCTGACGATAACACCACGCAGTTTGTGTCCGGCGCTATTCAGGAAGGCCGCAAACTGGGCTTTCAGGTGAATACATTCCTCAGTAACGGTGATGACGCGAAGTTCCAGGATTTCGTCAATCAGGCCATCAGCCAGAAATACGACGGTATTATTTTGTCGCAGGGGCGCGACCCGTATTCCACCGATTTGCTGAAACGTATTACCGCCAGCGGCATTGCGGTATCCGTGTTTGATACCGCCGTGAATGGCGATATTCCCGGCGTGACGGTCACGCAACAGGATGACGCCTCGCTCACCGATCTTTCCGTCGGGCAACTGGTGAAAGATTTCAACGGTAAAGCCAATATCGTCAAACTGTGGGTGGCCGGTTTCCCGCCGATGGAACGTCGTCAGGATGCCTATAAAAAAGTATTAGCCGACAATCCGGGTATTCATGAGCTGGAATCGGTCGGCGCGGTGTCGTCGGATGTTCAGGGCGATACCGCCAATAAAATCGGCGCGCTGCTGGCGAAATACCCGAAAGGCAAAATCGATGCTATCTGGGGAACCTGGGATGCGTTCAGTCAGGGCGCGTATAAAGCCTTGCAGGAGAATGGCCGCACTGAAATCAAACTCTACAGCATCGATATTTCCAATCAGGATATCGGTCTGATGCGCGAAGCCAACAGCCCGTGGAAACTCAGCGTGGCGGTGGATCCGAAACTGATCGGCGCGATCAACCTGCGTCTGGTCGCTAACAAAATTGCCGGTGAAAAAACGCCAGAGACTTATGAATTCAAAGCCTCGGCTATCCCGCAGACGTTGCTGACAAGCAACCCTGATGCGGTAAACGTCGCGTCACTGGCGAAAGTGATCCCGGGCTGGGGTAAATCTGATGATTTCATCGCGCCGTGGTTCGCCACCCTTGAAGCACAGCACAAAAAATAAGGCCGGACTATGACAACGCAATCTCTCCCGACCCCGGAATACAGTCGTAATATGCGACTGATCGGCCACAGCGATCAGGGTGGAAAACCGGACGGTGTGCAGGTAATGGTCCATCGTGGCTACGCGTATATCGGCCACATGGTGTCGCAGGGTTTCTCCATTGTGGATGTGCGTGATGCCAAAAATCCGCGCCCTGCCGGTTTTATCCCCGCACCTTCGGGCACCTGGAATGTGCATTTGCAGGCGCATGACGATTTACTGCTGGTGATCAACGCGCGGGATTTGTTCGCCGACGTGCGTTTTGCCGATGAAAAAGTCTATTACACCCGCTCCGTCAGCGAGACGGTTCAGGGTACGCAGCAGCGTGGCTGGAGCGCCGGTGTGCGTATCTTTGATATTTCGGTGCCCGATCAACCAAAAGAAATCAGCTTTCTCGCGCTGGAAGGTATCGGCGTACATCGCATCTGGTATGTCGGCGGGCGCTGGGCGTACGTTTCAGCCCTGATTGATGGCTACAGCGATTATATTTTCCTGACGATTGATCTGGCCGACCCGCGCAATCCGCAGGTCGCCGGACGCTGGTGGCTGCCGGGGATGCATACCGCAGGCGGTGAAACGCCGGACTGGCCGGAAGGTAAACGTTATGCGCTGCACCATGCCATTATCAGCGGGGATACGGCCTATGCCAGCTGGCGTGACGGCGGCCTGACGTTGCTGGATATCAAAGACCGCAGCGCGCCACAACTGATTTCTCACCGCAACTGGAGTCCGCCATTTGGCGGCGGCACGCATACCGCGCTGCCGTTGCCGGACCGGGATTTGCTGGTCGTGCTCGACGAGGCAGTGCTGGATAATCAGGAAGATGGCGAAAAGCTGATCTGGCTGTTTGACGTGCGCGAGCCGTCGAATCCGGTGAGTATTTCGACCTTTCCGCAGCCGGAGGAACGGGATTACGTCAGCAAAGGGGCGCATTTCGGGCCGCACAATTTGCATGAAAACCGGCCGGGCAGCTTTATCAGTTCAACGCTGATTTTCGCCACCTACCAGAATGCGGGTGTGCGTGCTTACGACATCAGCAATCCGTACCAGCCGAAAGAAACCGGTGCGCTGGTGCCCGCTGCGCCCGTTACCATGATGGATAAACGTCCCGGCAGGCCGCAGGTGATCCAGTCCTGCGACGTGTTTGTCGATGCGCAGGGAATTATCTACAGCACCGACTATAACGGCGGATTATCCATTATCGAATATCTCGGCTAATCCCCTGCCCGCGCCTGAGATTATTTGGTTTCAGGTGCGGGTGTTTTCGGTTTTCCGGCCAGCGATTTTCCCGGACTGAGTACCAGCCAAACCGCCAGACAGATCAGAATGCCTCCGGCAAAGAACCCTTCTGACAGCTTTTCATTAAGCAGCAGATAACCCCACAGAATACCGAACGGCGGGATCAGAAACGTCACGGTCATGCTGCGCAGCGGGCCGATATCGGCTATCAGGCGGAAATACAAAATGTACGCCCATGCCGTACAGATAAACCCGACGGCCAGCACACAGAGCCAGACCAGCGGTTGCGCCCAGGTCACCGGCGCTTCGGTAGCCGAGGTATAAAGGAAAAAGGGCAACAGGAACAGTGTCGCGCCGAGCTGGCTACCGGTCGCCACCAGTTTGGGATCCAACCCGCCGCGTTCGCTGATCCAGCGACGGGTGAGGAAACCGGCCACTGCATAACAGCCGGTCGCCACCAGGCAGGCGATGACGCCCGCCAGTAATTGCGGCACCGATTCCGCGCTGCCGGTGGTGGTGAGCAAGGTAATGCCGAACAGGCCGGTGAGTACACCGAGCGCTTTTTTCAGCGTCACGGTTTCATGAAAGAATAAACCGCCGAGCACGACACCCATCAGCGGCGTGGTGGCGTTGAGAATGGCGGAATAACCGGCGGGTAACCAGCGTGCTGCCAGACAATACATCAGAAAAGGCAAACCGGAGTTGATCACCCCGAGCAGCAGCGAGCGGCCAAATTTATGCTGATAATCACGCGGCGTTCTCAGTACCGCAAGGATCACGACCAGTCCGACAAATCCGAACAGTACGCGAAGAAACGCCGTATTGATGGCACCGAACGCCGGAGCCGCCACGCGCATAAACAGAAAACTGCCACCCCAGATCGCCGCCAGCAGTAGCAATCGGCAATAATCCCCACTTTTCATTCACATCCCCTATTGAACATTGTCTGATGTCTTGTTTTATTGATGCAGGCGAATAACTAAAACGTGTTAATCAGTGTAGTGAATGTTCCGCCCGAAAAACCCTCTTTTTCTTGCTTTGTAATTCTGGTGAAGGCGCTGTAATGACTGATTTCTCACAAGCTGATTTTGACGTGCGTCTGGAATGGGGCGCGCAGGCGGTGGAGCATCTGGCGGCAGATGCCGATTGCATCGTGATTATTGATGTCATGTCGTTTTCTACCTGCGTGAGTATCGCCACCGCGCGCGGTGGAACGGTGTTTCCGTATCCGTGGAAGGATGCCAGCGCGCAGCAATATGCCGCTGAGCGGAATGCGCAGTGCGCGCAATTTGACCGGCGTTTTCAGGGGCCGGGGTTCACCCTTTCGCCCTGCTCTCTGCAGGAAATGGTTAGCGGGACGCGGCTGGTATTGCCTTCGCCGAACGGATCGGCGCTGACCTTTCAAGCTAAAACACACAATGCGGCGATTTTCACTGCCTGCTTGCGCAATCTCACTGCCACGGCGCGTGCCTGTGAAAAGTATCCGCGCATTCTGGTGATCCCCGCCGGTGAAAAATGGCCGGACAATAGTCTTCGCCCGGCGCTTGAAGATCTGGTCGCTGCGGGGGGATTGATTTCACGGCTGCGCAATCGTCAGTTATCAGCAGAAGCCCGCGCGGCGCAGACGGTTTATCAAAACCTGACGCTTGCAGAACTTGCAGATTGCGGCTCAGCACGCGAACTCACCCGACGCGGTTTTGCTGCTGATGTTGCGCTGTGTCTGCAGGAAGATGTCAGTGATTTCGCTTGTCAGTTGCAGGATGATTTTTTCACGTCGGCCCGCTAAGCGTAAAAATCGCTCTTTTTGATCTTCATTTGATCTATAACCCGTATAAAGGTGTGTGATAGGTTTAATACTTATCATCTATCTTTTGCTGCAGCGTGTAGCGAGTGGGTTTTTCCGGGACAGAACACAATGAGCCACAGTAAACCGGATGCATCAGAACATCCGCAGGGAGACTCCGCAGTTAATACCGGGATCTCCGTTATTGCTTTATTGGTTGCCGCTGCTTTCTTCATGGAGTTTATCGACGGTACGGTGATAGCCACCGCACTGCCGCAAATGGCGATTTCTTTCGGGGTATCTGCTGTTGATCTGAATGCCGGGATGAGCGCCTATATGCTCACGCTGGCGGTATTGATCCCCGCCAGCGGCTGGGCGGCGGAACGTTTTGGTGCCCGCAACGTGTTCACGTTTGCGCTCGGCGTTTTCACGCTGGCCTCACTGTTTTGTGCAATGGCCTCCAGCGTCAGTGAATTTATCATTCTGCGTATTATTCAGGGGATCGGCGGCGCGTTGATGGTGCCGGTCGGGCGTCTGACGGTGTTGAAAACGACGCCGAAGCCGCAGCTGATTAAAGCTATTGCCACCCTGACCTGGCCTGCGCTGGTCGCGCCGATCCTCGGGCCACCGCTCGGCGGGTTTATCACCCATTACGCCTCGTGGCACTGGATTTTCTATATCAATGTGCCGCTCGGGATTATCGCGATGATGCTGGCGTGGCGTCTGTTTCCGCAGGAACCTTCCGCGGAGCCGAAGCATTTCGACAAACCGGGGTTTGTACTGACCGGTCTGGCGATGCTTTCGCTGGTGACCGGTCTGGAGCTGATCAGTCAGGACCACATTTTATGGACCGCCGCCATACTGTTGCTGGTGATGGGAGTGGTGCTTTCGGTGCTGGCTATCCGGCATCTTTACCGCGACCCCGAACCGATGGTTCATCTCGGGGCGATAGTCATTCCGACGTTTCGTATCAGTATGGGAGGCGGTTCTCTGTTTCGCGTGACTATCAGCGCCGTGCCGTTCCTGCTGCCGCTGATGTTGCAGGTCGGATTTGGCATGGATCCCTTCCATGCCGGCTTGCTGGTGCTGGCGGTATTTGCCGGTAATCTGGCGATGAAACCGGCCACTACGCCGCTGATCCGTCGTTTCGGTTTTCGCCCGGTGCTGGTGGTTAACGGTCTGCTGAGCGTTTTCTCGCTGTTGTTCTGCGCGTTCCTGACGCCGGACACGCCTGACTGGCTGGTGATGGTATTGCTGTTTCTCGGCGGCCTGAGCCGTTCGATGCAGTTCACCGGCATCAGCACGCTGGCGTTTTCCGACGTGCCTGCGAAACAAATGGCCGATGCCAATACCCTGTTCAGCACGGTGTTGCAACTGTCTGTCGGGCTTGGGATTACCGTCGGCGCGCTCGGTACCCGTCTTGGTGAGCAACTGGTTGATGCGCTGGACTGGGCGTCTGTGCCCGGCATGAGTTTCAAAATCTCCTTCGTGGTTATTGCTGTGCTGACGCTGATCGGCTGGCTGGATATGTTGCGCCTGAAACCGGATGCCGGTTCCTCCGTTTCGGGCAAAAAGTGAATCGCTGCTCTATGATGAGTCGTGTTAATTAACCCTTACGGGAGAACCCGATGTTCACAGGATTAAGTGCTTTTCCTCTTACGCCGCTGACTGAAAAAGGCATTGATGAGAAATCTTTTGTCAGGCTGATGGAACGGCTGGTCAGTGCGGGTGTGGACTCCATTGGTGCGCTCGGCTCGACGGGCAGTTATGCCTATCTTAAGCACAGTGAACGCGACCGCGTTGCGCGGCTGGCCGTAGAACACGCCAACGGTATTCCGGTGATGGTCAGTATCGGCTCGGTGCGGACTTCCGATGTATTGCATCTGGCAGAAGATGCCCAGCGGGCAGGTGTCAGCGCCGTGTTGCTGGCACCGGTGTCGTATCAGAAACTGACGCAAGATGAAGTGTTTACGCTGTATGAAACCGTCAGCCGACATCTTTCCGTGCCGTTGTGTGTTTACGACAATCCGGCCACCACGCATTTCGATTTCACCGATGAGCTTTACGGACGTATCGCGCAATTGCCGCATGTTGCCAGTATCAAAATTCCCGGACTTTCAGCGGATCCGCTCGTCACGCGTAAACGGCTTGACCAACTCCGTCGACTTGTCCCTTCTCATGTGACACTTGGCGCGGCGGGCGATCTGGCGGCGGCGACCGTGCTCACCGAAGGCGGCGATGTGTGGTATTCGGTGATTGCCGGATTGTTCCCGGAAATTCCGCTGGCGATCACCCGCGCGGCGCAAAAAGGCGATGCGCAGACTGCGCAGGCGCTGTCTGCTCAGCTGGAGCCGCTCTGGGAACTGTTCCGCCAGCACGGCAGCCTGCGCGTTGTGGCCGCCGCAGCGGAAATTCTTGGCCTGGTATCGGCCCCTTGTCTGCCGTTACCGCTTCAGTCGTTGTCGGCCGATGCCCGTCAGCATCTTACTTCCGTGCTTGATACCTTATTTCAGCACTGAAAAACTGCCTGAAACAGGGTGGATTATTAATTAAGTTCCTTTCTAAATCTAATGACATTCACAGCGTGAATGTCATTATCTTACAGCGTGTTACCCTGCCGTTTTATCCTTGCGTCATATCACTTTTTTCTGATTTTAAGGGGTCGGAATAAATCGCTTTCTATTATTATGCGTCGCGGCTGAAAGGCTATTTTCCGCCGCGCGGAGAGGTTTGTTTTTAACTGAAAGTCAAAAGGAATGATAATGCCATACGGTGATAATGGTCAGGGACTCTTTCGCAGAGGGCAGCTTGAGCAACAAATAATCAGAACCACCAAGTTCTCGATTTACGCGCAGGCGGTGTATTGCGTTAACAGAATGCTGCGCGAGGCCAATGTCGGTATTTCGGAGCAGGCGTACCAAAGCATCTCACGCAATATTACTGCGGTGACAAACGGACGCCTTTACGAAACATCGGCTTCACTTTCAGAAGCGCGGGTATTTGCACGTGATACTGCGGGGGCGATAAAAGCCGGTGATTTTAAATCGGCGGCGATCACAGCCAGTGGCGCTGCGATCAACGCCATTGGCGGGCCGCTGTTTTTTGGTCATTATGACCGTAACAAACTGATGGCGATAGAACGCCATCTGTACGATAACTTCCACCTGTAATTTTCTGACGACCACATGGGGGCTGACAGTGCATTTTGCCCCCGTACGGGTTTCCCCTCTTTTGCCTCGCGCTCCACGCCACAAACAGCCACCCTTTTTATCGCTTATTCACCCGTTTGATTTCGCTTAAATCGCCTAAAGTGGCAGCATCATGAACCTTTTCTGCCTGCGCGCTGGCGCGGAGCAAAACACATAAAGGCTATTCAGGCGTGGCAAAATCATTTTTACGCAGTGGCAGTCTCAATGACATCCTTGCGCTGGGCGAAAACGGGCTACCGGTTTACGCATCAGCCCTGCAATTACGCGAAACCTTACGTCTGCGTAAACAACCGGTGATTGCCGATTGTCTGGCGATCCCGCAGCTTAATGAGGCCGGTGACCGCCTCGACTGGTATTCCCCCCGAGAAGGCAAAGTCGTTTCCTGGGCCGCTGCCACAGATGCCGCGCGCGCATCGGCTTTGCGCCAGCTCGAGAACTGTCTCGACACCGTGTCGCAAATCAGCAAAGCGGCAAAATCTTCTGAGAAACCCGCCACTCAGTTTTTTGGCTCGTTACTGGAAAAAGCCTTCCGTTTTCCGGATCAAAACCATGTGTATCTGGTCGGAGGGCAGCCTGTACTGACCTTCTGGGGCTTCCTGAGTCTCGACAGCGTCAGTAATCCTGATCCTTTCGCAGCGCTGCGCAATACGCTGACCGCCGATGAACCCCTGCCAGCGCTGTCGCTGGTAGCAGAAAAAATCAAAGCGCCGGAACCGGTCATTGAAAAGCCGGAACCTGTGCGGGTAATTAAAACCATTGAAGCCCGTGCGGCTGAACAGGAAGTTACGGCGCCGGAACCGGTTGCGACCCCGCGCCGTAAAAAATCTCCGCTGATCTGGGCACTGCCGGTCGCGGCGCTGGTCGTCGCCGGTTCTGCCGCAGGCTGGTTATATTCCCGTACGCCTGCGCCAAAAGTTGAAACCGCGAAGACCGAAGCGCCGAAACCTGCTGCGACAACGGAACCGGCGGTGATTGCCCCGCCACTGGTGGCTGAAGAAGTGAAATCCCCCGAAGTGAAAACGCCGGAACCGACACCGTTACCGGTCGCACCGGCCGCTGTGGTGGTGCCTTCTCCGGAGCCCGTCGCGGAAGTGGAAAAAACACCGGTCGCTGCTGTACCGGCTGTGCCTGTCAGCAAAAATGCCTTAGTGATGCCACCTGATGCGGTAAAAATCGGCTCGACCAAATTTCTCAACGGTAACTGGAATGTGGTGGTGGATATCAAAGATCCGGTTACCGGTAAACCGCCGGTGCTGCGTTATCAGTTTAAACAGGGTCAGGGTACGGTAAAAATTACCTACGGCGCGGGCGTGACCTGTCGCACGGTGGCAAATGCCGGTCTGATGCAATCAGGAAATCTGGTGATTAACAGCCGTTACCGGGCGAAATGCAGCGACGGCTCCCGTTATCAGATGCCGGAAATCAGTTGTACTCAGGGCGCGACTGGCGCTGCCGTGTGTCAGGGTCGTTATACCGGCGACACGGTTTACCCAATGACCATTAAGCGTGAAGGTAAATAACAGCATGCTGGCAACCCTTACAGATTTTAAACAAAAGATTACCCTGATCCGCGACAGCGGCATCCAGTTCCTCGACTTCGCGCTGAAGCCGGTGTGGGATGACGGACTGCCTGCCAAATTTGTGCGCAAGAGCGCCAACGGCCCGTTATTGCGCCTCGACTATAATCCGCAAAATGGTCGTCACTTTTTACCGGGAGTGGATGGCGGTGCGCCGGAAGTGGTGCGTCCTGAATTCAGTTTCCCGCTGGAACAGTCGCTGAAACTGCTCGATCAGATCTGGCTGCCGTTGCCGTTCCTGCGCTTTAATCCGCCGCGCACCTTTATGGCCGGTCCCGACAACTGGGCGCGGGTGCAAATCCGTGAACTGGATACCCCGGAAGCGGATGGCAGCACGCACCGCGTCGTGATTGCCTTTGATACCCGCGTAGTGGAAGGCGATGACGAACAAACCCAGCTCGCACCGACACCGGATGACGTCAAAAATGGCATCAGCTTTGCGCTGGCATGGCATAACGAAGAACTGCCCGATTTCCTCGATCAGACCTGGGTTGACGGCTGGTTACGTGAAGTATTCACCGAGCAGTCCGCTATCCGCGAGGAACGTGAAGCGCGCAATATTAAAGTCGCCCTGCGTGAATTCGAATATCAGGCACATTATCTGAATCTGCTGGAAATGCTCGGCAGCCAGCTCGGTATCCCTGAACTGAAAATTAATGGCGCGACGTTGCAGGAACCGGCGATTAACGTCGATCTGATTCTGGATGTGGGTAACTCGCACACCTGCGGCATTCTGGTGGAAGACCATGCAGGCGAAACCGATGGCCTGAAGCAAACCTGCGAACTGCAACTGCGCGACCTCTCTCAGCCGCATTTTCTCTATAACGAACTGTTCGAGAGCCGGGTGGAGTTCGCCCAGGCTCGCTTTGGTAAACCGAATTTCTCTGTCGAAAGCGGCCGTGATGACGCCTTTATCTGGCCGTCAATTTTACGCGCCGGTCGGGAAGCCAGTCGTCTGGCTCTGTTGCGCGAAGGAACGGAAGGATCGACCGGGATTTCCAGCCCGCGCCGTTATTTGTGGGATGAAGACAGTTATACGCCGGGCTGGCGTTTCAGCCAGGGCGGTCACGGTGCGATTACCGAACCGGTCGCTGCAGCCATGCCGCTGACGTTTCTGATCAATGATGACGGTCAGCCGCTGTCTGATCTGCCTGCGGAAGATCGCCTGCCGGTGTTCTCCGCCCATTACAGCCGCAGCTCGGTGATGACGCTGATGCTGTCGGAATTGCTGGCGCAGGCGCTGATGCAAATCAACAGCCCGGCGCAGCGCACCCGTATGCTGCGATCTTCCGCACCGCGCCAGTTACGCAATATTATTCTGACCCTGCCCTCGGCGATGCCGAAACCGGAGCGTGAAATTTTCCGCCGCCGTATGCAGGAAGCCATCGGGCTGGTGTGGAAATCCATGGGCTGGCATCCCTCTGACGACGCGTTTAAAAACCAGAACGACAAAGCCAAAAGCAGCGTGCCGGTGCCGGATGTGCAGATGGAATGGGACGAAGCAACCTGCGGCCAAATGGTGTATCTCTACAACGAAACGCAGGTGAATTTTGGCGGTCATACCGGCGAGTTTTTTGCCAGCATGGCGCGTCCTGACCGCGAACTGGCCGACGATGAACCGGTGGGCAAAACCCTCCGTATCGCCTCGATTGACATCGGCGGCGGGACGACCGATCTGGCCATCACGCAATACTGGCTCGATGACGGAATGGGGAATAATGTCAAAATCACCCCGCGTTTGCTGTTCCGCGAAGGCTTTAAAGTGGCGGGCGACGATATTCTGCTGGATGTCATTCAGCTCTATATTTTACCTGCGTTACATGCGGCGCTGAAGAAAGCCGGACTGGCTAACCCGGACAGCCTGATGACGCGCCTGTTTGGTAGCGAGGGTCGCATGGACGGGCATGCCACCTTGCGTCAGCAAAGTACGCTGCAAATTTTTATCCCGCTGGCGCGGTCAGTGCTGGAAGTTTACGAACGCTTTGATCCGCTGGATACCCACGCAGAAATCGATGCGCCATTCGGTGAATTGCTGGAACAGACACCAACGCTGAAAGTGCTGGATTATCTGCATACCGAAATCCAGCGCGTTCTGCCTGCCGGTTCGGCGGTATTTGATCTTCTTCAGGTACCGCTGGTACTGAAACTCAGCAAGCTGCACAGTGAGTTTTTATCCAACCGCATGAGCATTACGCAGAACCTGCGTTCGCTGTGTGAAGTGGTGTCGTTGCATGACTGCGATGTGTTGCTGCTGACCGGTCGCCCTTCGCGTTTCCCCGGCATTCAGGCGTTGTTCCGCCATCTGCAACCGCTGCCGATCAACCGTATGCTGTCACTCGATGGTTATCACACCAGCGGCTGGTATCCGTTTAACAAACTCGGGCGCATCGACAACCCGAAATCCACAGCAGCCGTCGGCGCAATGCTGTGTCTGCTGGCGCTGGATTTACGTCTGCCGGGCTTCTATTTCAAAGCCGGTGATTTCCAGCCGTATTCGACCGTGCGCTATCTCGGTATGCTCGACGGCAATCAGGTGCTGACTGAAGATAACGTTTGTTACGGTGATATCGATCTTGATGCCCATGATTACAAACTCGATAGTGCGGCCAGTTTCCGCATTCGCGGTGCCATTTGTCTGGGCTTCCGCCAGCTGGAAAATGACCGCTGGCCAGCCTCGCCGCTGTATACCCTGTCCATCGCGGAACCTGAACTGGCGCGTAAAGTGGCGGGTGACAGCGTGCTGCGGGTGAAGCTGGCGGTGAAAAAAGGGGAAGATCATCCGACGCCGGAATTTTTTGATATTGCCAGCGCGGTGCTGGATAACGGCACCAAAGTGCCTCCTCATCACCTGCGCCTGCGGCTAAATACACTGGGCGAGAGCCATTACTGGATCGACAGTGGGAGCGTATTCGTCTCATGACAACAAGCACGACAGAAACAAATGCCGGTCTGACCACCAATGTTTTGCAGCGTCAGTTTGCGGCGGTATCTGACACCATCGGCGAGGCGCTGGGCTGGGTCGACGCCACACGCGCTGAAGCTCCGCGTCTTGATCTGGAAGCCGACCGGCTGAATTTGCAGTTAACACGCTGTCGCGAGAAAGCACAGCGCCTGGCACAGGCCTGTGAACTGCCGCCAGCACTGGGTTTTTACGGGCATTCTCAGGCCGGGAAATCGTACCTGATTTGTTCGCTGGCGGCCGGTAATTACGGGCGGCTGGAGACTCGCCTCGGGGGAGTCACGCTCGATTATCTGACCCAGATTAATCCCGGTAATCGTGTGGCGCGTTTCGCCACCCGTTTTACCCGTCAGGCAGACGTCAGGGATCGCGCATTTCCGGTACGTGTGCTGCTGCTCAATGAAGCCGATCTTGCCCGCATCGTTATCCGCGCTTTCCAGCCGGACAGTCATTACCCCGTGGCGGACACACAGCAAATCACCGAGCACCTCAGCAAACTGATGATGCACCGTCAGCCGGAGCCGGTAGACGGCTTTACCAGCGAACAGATTATGGGATTATGGGATTCCATGATTCGCCTCGATCCCCGCCGTTTCCGCCATCTGAATGCACATTACTGGCCAGTGGCGGTGAAGCTCGCGCCTTATCTGAACATCGACGATCGCGCACGTCTGTTCTCTCTGTTATGGGGCAACGACCCTGCGCTGACTGCGGCGTATCGCCACTATGCCCACACGCTGCAACACCTCAGCGGTGCAGAAAGCCTGCTGGCACCGTTGAGCATTCTGGTTGATGACGCCATGCAACCGGCAGACGGTATTTTCAGTCAGTCGCCCGGCTGGGATATTCAGATCCCGGTTTGCCCGCAATGGGGAGATGAAAGCGGGCCATCTGTGACGTTGTCACTGGCTGAGCTGACCATGCTTGCCTCTGAAGTGCAAATACCCCTGCTTTCCCCACCACGCGAAGTCCTGTTCGAACAGATCGATTTACTGGATCTGCCGGGTTATGGCGCGCTGACTGATGAAAGCGGTGAGGATGAACATTCCGATCTGTTCCGCGCAAAAATTTCTTATCTGCCGGAGCGTTATACCGACCGGCATGAAATGAACATGCTGATGGTTTGCACGGCGGCTGACGTGCGTGATGACGTGGTTGCCGTGGGCCGCACGCTGGAATACTGGGTCAAAGAAATGCACGGCGAAAACACGCAGGTGCGTGACCGCCGCAAACCGGGACTGGTGTGGGTATTCACGCCGTTCGATCGCCGCGTGAGCGGATCGGCACATTTCGACGAGGCCGTTCAGCGTCATGTGGGCAATCCGGGTGATGCCTGGGGCGCGCTGCTGGCGATGGATGATCGCGGTCTGCAACGTATGGCAGATTATCTGGCGGCTGAAATTCGTCCGGAAATCAGGCTGAACCGTCTGAGCGAAATACGTGACGAGCTGCGCCGTGAACTGGCGGATAACCTGCTCGGACGCTGGTATCAGGCGGGCGACAAAGCCGATCCGGCACAAAAGCAACGTACGGTGCAGACCGTCATTAAAGCGCTGCAAACCCGCACGGGTGTTCACGGCGAGCTGCTGGAAAAACTGCTGCCGGGCCGCGACGAACTGCACCGTATTTATCACGAACATGCCGGTAAGCAGGCCGAAACGGGCGAGCAGGATGAATCTGGCGTGGAAAGTTTTGGTATTGGTATTGATATCGATTTATTCGCTGAGCAGCAGGACGTGCAGGTCTGGCAGGAAAAACCGGACGACGGCACGGCGTTTGCGCGCCAGGTACAGCGTTACTGGATTAACCATCTGCGCAGCCTGCCGGAAAACGAACCGCTGATCGCCCTGCTTGGCGTGGCTAAGCCAACAGTCGAGTTGCTGATGGAAGAGTTGATCACCGCCAGTTTCCGTCTGAACATGGGCGATGCGCTGGTACGTTCACTCAGTGGTACGTTATCTGCGGGGACGCGTGAACATGAGCATCATGCGGATCGTCAGGTTTCACGTGCCCTGACGGTGCTCGGTGATTTTGTTGCCTGGCTGGGCTTTGAGAAGCAAGCGGAAGCCGGACGCCCGGAAAGCCGTATCAATAAGGGCAATAAGATTTTCGCCAAGCCGAAGAAAAACATTGCAAGCTGGAAGTCATCCCGGCGCCTGACAAAACTTTCGGCCACGCCGACCAATTCCACGGCGTTTTACATTTACGACTGGCTGGTCGGTTTGCAGGAAAGCATCATGCGCAACGCCGGTTACGCGGCGGGCGGGGAAATCCCTGCGCAGCGGCGGGAAAGTCTGGAGCGATTACTCAATACACTGAAAGCCAACAACTAATATCAAAAACCGGAACCGCACAATGCTGTTCCGGTTTTTTTTTACAGTGAGTGTCTGCGCGTTGCTGACGTCAAACAGAGACATAACCGCAGCATGAGTCACACAAACCCGGCGTAATCCGTCTATACCTAGTGGGGTAAGAAAATATCATTCACCGCTTTGTGCCCCGCACAGAGCAGAAACGGAGTCCATTATGACTGATATCACTAAGTTGTTAGGCAAAGAAGCCGATTCACTTCTTCAGCATCAATGTTCCACCATCACCTCAGACCAGCTATACCTGCCGGGCGCCGATTTTGTTGACCGTGTGATGATCGACAATAACCGTTCGCCGCGCGTACTGGCTGCGATGCAAAACTTGTATAACACCGGACGGTTAGCCGGTACCGGTTATCTGTCGATTCTGCCGGTCGATCAGGGTGTTGAACACTCTGCGGGCGCCTCGTTTGCCGCGAACCCGTTGTATTTCGATCCTAAAAATATTGTTGAACTGGCGATCGAGGCAGGCTGTAACTGCGTAGCGTCAACTTACGGCGTACTGGCTTCCGTTTCACGCCGCTACGCCCATAAAATTCCGTTCCTGGTCAAACTCAATCACAACGAAACCCTGAGTTATCCGACACAATATGACCAGACACTGTATGCCAGTGTGGAACAGGCGTTTAATCTCGGTGCGCAGGCTGTGGGCGCGACCATTTATTTTGGCTCAGAAGAGTCACGTCGCCAGATAGAAGAAATTTCAGCCGCTTTCGAGCGGGCGCATGAACTGGGCATGGTGACCGTGTTGTGGGCATATTTGCGTAATCCGGCGTTTGTGAAAGACGGCAAAGATTACCATTCCAGCGCCGACTTAACCGGCCAGGCAAACCACCTTGCAGCGACCATCGGCGCAGACATTGTGAAACAGAAAATGGCAGAAAATAATGGTGGCTACAAAGCGGTTAAATTCGGTTATACCGATGAACGCGTCTATTCTAAACTGACGACCGATCACCCGATTGATCTGGTGCGTTATCAGCTGGCGAACTGTTACATGGGGCGGGCCGGATTGATTAATTCCGGCGGTGCCGCAGGTGAAAATGATATTCAGGAATCCGTGCGTACAGCGGTCATCAATAAACGCGCTGGCGGGATGGGACTGATTCTGGGGCGTAAAGCCTTCAAGAAATCAATGAAAGAAGGCGTGGGCTTGATTAATGCCGTTCAGGATGTGTATCTGGATACGAAAGTGACGATTGCCTGATCCTGATTTTGTCTGATAAAAATGGCCGGAAGATTGCCCTTCCGGCCATGTTTACTTGTTTCGATTATTTGCTCAGTTGCTGAACTAACAATTCTGCCGCTTCTGCGGAAGAACCCGGATTCTGCCCGGTGATCAGCAGACCATCCTGCACTACGTAAGAACCCCAGTCAGCGCCTTTCGAATACACACCACCCAGTGCTTTCAGTTCATCTTCCACCAGGAAAGGCACTACGTCGGTCAGCTCAACCGCCGCTTCTTCGCTGTTGGTGAAACCGGTGACTTTTTTGCCCTGTACCAGCGGATTGCCCTGTGCATCTTTCACATGACGCAGCACGCCAGGCGCATGACACACCAGCGCAACGTGTTTACCCGCTGCATGGAATGACTGGATCAGCTCAATGGAGGTTGTATCTTCCGCCAGATCCCACAACGGGCCATGACCGCCCGGATAAAAGACTGCATCAAAATCAGCCTGAGAAATGCTGTCCAGACGCACGGTGGAGGCCAGTTGTGCCCTCGCCTGTTCATCGGCTTCAAAGCGGTGGGTTTGCTGCGTCTGGAAATCCGGTTCGTTACTTTTCGGATCCAGCGGTGGCTGGCCGCCAGCCGGAGATGCCAGCACAATTTCTGCGCCTGCATCTTTAAAAGCGTAATACGGTGCTGCCAGCTCTTCCAGCCAGAAACCCGTTTTACGGCCCGTGTTGCCCAGTTTGTCGTGCGAAGTCAGAACCATCAGAATTTTCATGTTGTTTATCCAGGTTGTTGATGCTGTTGAAATGTTTGTATAGTAGACCAGTCGTCTTGTAATCACTTTCAAAAAAACACCTCAACGTGAGGTGTCATTTGTTACGCATCAGCTTACTGCGGCTGATGGATAATCTGTTGTGTCATCGTCATGGCGGCGTCAAAAGGTTGCGTATTACGCAAAATTTTCACCATCACACTTGACCCGAGCCACAACTGATACAGCCCTTGTGCGGCAATCAGCGGCTCATCATTGACGGACATTGATCCTTCTTTAATTCCCGCTTCAATCGCCCGGGCAATGCGGCTGATAATGCCGGAAGTGCCATCATTCAGCGCCTGACGCATCGGTTCAGAAAGATCCGCCACTTCGGCGCCCAGTTTCACGGCGAGGCATTTACCCTGACAGTCGTAAAATGACTGACTCTCCTGCCATTGCTGCCAGTAATTCATCAGACGCTGCGCCATCGTCAGCCCCGGCTGGGCCAGGGTAACATCCATCGCAGACAGGTAATCCTGAAAATAGCTTTTCAGCAGTTCCTCACCAAATGCATCTTTCGACGTGAAGTAGTAATAAAACGACCCCTTCGGTACGGACGCGGTGGTCAGAATTTCATTCAGGCCCACTGCCGAGAAACCTTTCTTCGCCATGAGGGACTGCCCCACAGCAAGAATGTGTTTACGGTGGTCAGTTTTGCCTGTGTCAGATGCTTTTATCGTGTTCATGGGCTGACAATACATTGAATTAGACCAGTCGTCTAGTGGTTAAGAAAAAAATTGATGTCCACTGTTCCTCAGTGCCGGTAAATGTCGGTTTTTCGTCAGGAATTAAATCCGGCAATCTACAAAATCTCCTCAACTTTCTGTAAATTTGGCCGATGAAAGTTCTTTCGGTTATATACAGTTTACGCTTCTGGGGTGATACGGATGTTGATAGGAATAGATTTAGGCACTTCAAACTGCGCAGTTGCCATCTGGCAAGACGGTCAGTCCGTTCTGGTTCCTAACGTCTATGGAAAAAATCTGACACCCTCAGTGATCGGTCTCGATGATAACGGTCATGTCCTGGTCGGCGCGCCTGCACAGGCGCGGTTATTTACCCACCCTGACCTCACCCTTTCCAGTTTTAAACGTTTCATGGGCACGGAACATCAGTTCCGGCTTGGACATCAAAACTTTCGTGCGGAAGAGCTCTCCGCCCTTCTGCTGCGCAGCCTGAAAGCGGATGTTGAGCAACATTGTGGCGGTGAGGTGAAACGCGCCATTATCACCGTTCCTGCTTATTTTAATGATATTCAGCGCAAGGCCGTGAAGGCTGCCGGTGAGCTGGCGGGACTGCATGTTGAACGTCTGCTCAATGAACCGACGGCGGCGTCACTGGCCTACGGGCTGGTGAATCAGCAGGAGCAGAAATTCCTGGTGTTCGATCTGGGGGGCGGCACGTTTGACGTTTCAATCATCGATATGTTCGAAGGCGTGATTGAAGTGCGGGCCAGCAGCGGCGACGTGTTCCTCGGTGGCGATGATTTTACCCGCAGTCTTGCCGGCTGGATGCTGGCGCAGTATCCGGAGCTGGATAAAGACGATAACGCCCTTTTCGGTCAGTTGATTACGCTGGCGGAAAAAGCGAAATGCCAGCTGACCACGCAAGACAGCACGCCACTCAGATACCAGTGGAATGACAGGTCGCTGAACTGGACGCTGACCACTGAAATTCTGGCGCAATGCTGTGAAAGTACGCTGGAGCGGATGAAAAAACCGGTGATTCAGGCGCTGCGCGATGCCAGGTTCTCCGCCGATGAAGTGGATCATGTGGTGCTGGTGGGCGGTGCAACGCGAATGCCACTGGTGCGTCAGGCGGTGGCCCGTCTGTTCGGGCGCTTCCCACGCAGTGAGTTACAACCGGACGAAGCCGTGGCGCTCGGTGCCGGTATTCAGGCCGGACTGGTCTTGCAGGATCAGGCGCTCGATGACATCGTGCTGACCGATGTGATGCCGTTTACGCTCGGCATCGGAATTTCCCGCCCTAAAGGCGACGGCTACGAAGACGGTCATTTTCTGCCGCTGATTGAGCGAAACAGCTTTGTACCGGTGAGTCGCGTAGAAACGATTGTCACGATCTCCGATCAGCAAAAGTACCTGAATCTGTCCATTTATCAGGGTGAAGCACGGCGGGTCGCCGACAACATTCTGCTCGGATCGCTGGCCGTTGATGTGCCTCCCCGCCCGGCAGGTGAAATGAGCGCCGACGTGCGTTTCACTTACACGCTCGACGGCATTCTGGAAGTGGAATGTAAAATCACCAGCACCGGACAGGTGGAAAAACTGGTGATTGAGAAAGCGCCGGGCAGCCTGACACCTGCGCAAATTACCGCAAGTCTGCTGAAACTGGAAAACATCAAACAGCATCCCCGTGAGCAACTGGTAAACCGCCAGCTGGTGGCAGAAGCCAATGCGTATTATGAACAAAGCCTTGGCGACCAGCGGCAGTTTATCGCCGATCAGCTGTATCGCTTTGAACATGTGCTCGACACGCAGGATGCCCGGCAGATTGCGGCAGCGCGTAAGGAATTTGAGGCGCTGCTGGTGCATCTGCGCAGTGAGTGGGAATAGCCCGATGGCGATCTGGTCAGTTTTGGGGATCGAAGCCACGCAGGACATCAGCGCGATCAAGCGGGCCTATGCGCGGCAGCTCAAAAACACGCGACCCGATCAGGATCCCGAAGCGTATCAGCGCCTGCGGGAAGCGTTTGAATCAGCCCGGCGCGGCGATTATGTGTGGAATACCAGTGACTCTGTCACTTATTCATCTCCCCTTGTGCCGATGACTGATGACGCATTAGTCCGCCGGACGCAGGTCCACCATCTGGTATCCGATACCGTCAGCCTGCTGCTTGAAAATGAACAGGCTGGCGTGGCGTTGCTGAAAGTTTGTCTGTCAGAAGAATTGCTGCAAAATCTTCAGTTGCGCGAAATGTTTAGTCAGCAGCTGGCGTGGGATCTGGCGGAGCGTGAAGGACTGACCCGTCCGGTGCTGGTGAACGTTGCCGCGCTGATGGGATGGGAAATTGACCATTATCAGCCTGTCGGGATTTCGCTTTGTCAGCTTGATGCATTGCATCAGCAAATTGAAAATACTGCCGGAAGTCGTTGCCGGGATGATTCCGGTACACGATGGGGTGAAGACTGATGTTTCTTTTGAATTCAGGATTAATGACGTGGGCGATGGAATGAGCAGCCAGGGAATTTGGTCAGTTTTAGGCATTGAGCCTACTCAGGATCTCAGCGTGATTAAACGGGCTTATGCCCGACAACTGAAAAATACCCGTCCGGACCAGGACCCTGAAGGGTATCAACGTCTGCGTGAAGCCTTTGATGCGGCGAAAAATCAGGGGAATGACGCGACAATCAGTGACGTTGTCACAATACATGAGCCATCTGCTGAGGTTGTCCCACAGACCTTTTTGCAAAAACCTGCTCCGTTTAACCCCGTCAATGAGATCAGGCAGGAAACCTATCGTGATACTGCGCTACGGCGAAAAATCATTTCACAGGCAACTGAAATTACTGATGAAATGATGGACGATGAAACTGCCGGCCTTAAGCGTCTGGATGTTTTTCTCAAGAGCAATGTGCTGCCAAACCTTGAACTGCATGAATTGTTCAGTCAGGAACTGGCAGCGCAATTAAGTGATCGTGAAGGGTTATATTCCGCACTTCTGATCAAGGTCTCCGACATTATGGGCTGGGATGTCGACCATTATCAGCCCGGTGGCATCTCACCTTACAGGCTGGCGGCCCTGCAACGTCAGGTTGAGATGACTGGTGCGAAACGTTACTGGTCGGTGATGGTACGTGCATATCAGGATTCAACACTGAATCGGTTGCGCTTGCGGTTACTCACGGTTGAAGGTACCACCGTGCCCTGGTGGGCAAAGCTGGTGCCCGATTTTATGACATCACTGAGCAATAAACTCAGAGAGATCAGAATGTATCATCCTGCGTTATTACCCTATTTAAATTCTGTGCTGCTGAAAACCCTGTCTGAAACCCGGGTAGCGCTAAGTTGGGGAACTGTTTTCCTGAACGGCTTCTGGCTTTTGCTGATCATGCTGGCGACGCGTGAACATCCAGAGCCGTGGCGCTCGCGTATCTTACTCATCGCGATTATCGGGTTGTATATTCACGGTTACCGTTACCTGGAGCGAAAGTTGCGTTATCGCCCGCGTATGTTGTGCGCGACAGAATGTGTGTTGTCGGTGCTCTCGACCGCGATTATGGTGAAAATAATGCTGGGCTTCTTCACGATGTTTAAGCCTGACGCAGGAAATATGGTTATGGCATTCACCAATTATGGTGTACTCAGTGCCAGCAGTTTTTGCGTGCTCTGGATGATGGCACCAAAACACTGGAAATGGTACGGCGTGCCGTTAAACGCGATTATCATACTGGCGATGCTGCCGTGGCAGTTGATGAGAAAAAGTGCCGGAATCGTCAGAGCTGTAGCGTTTATCGCATTACTGGGGGGGTATTCCCTGCTGATTGCTTTCGGCTTCCGTTAAGGTTGCGGGTGGTTAATCCACCCGCTGTTGTTTTACTCTGCCAGAGTCCAGACACTGACGCTTCCGGCAGCGCAGTAAAATTGCGCGCTGCCTTGCTCGTCGGTTGTAATGATATCCTCGCGGTTTTCCAGCACGTCACGCCATTTTTTACCGGCGAAATTGTCGCCCAGATCAATCGTTTTCTCACCTGCTTCGCCGTTGGACATCACCACCACGCAGCCCGGGTGTTCCGCGGTGCCGCTGCGTGAAAACGCAATGCAGTTCGGGTGATCGAAATAATCGGTTTGTGCCCCCCATGCGTAGCGCTGACGGGCTCTGATCAGCGCTTCCAGTGGCACAATCGCAGGCAGTTCAATCGTGTAATTGTTACCGTCGTCCCCTTCATCCTCGTAACTTGCGCCGAACAAATCCGGATAAAATACGATCGGCACGCCCTGTTCCCGCAACAGGATTAACGCGTAGGCCAGCGGTTTGAACCACGGCTCAACCGGTGCTTCAAGAGACTGTAACGGCTGCGTGTCGTGATTGGCCACCAGGGTCACGGCATGCTCCGCATCGGCGGCAACCAGGGTGTTATCAAAAATGGTGGTCAGGTCAAAATCCGCTCCCTGCTTCGAAGCATGGTGGAAATTCAGCTGCAACGGCGCATCGAACAGCATGGTTTTGCCCTCCACCTGATGGATGTAATTTTGCAGCGTCTGGACATCGAATGACCAGTATTCCGCGACCAGATACATCGGCTGTTCGGCTTCCGCCTGAATATGGTCAATCCATTCTTTATAGAACCAGGCCGGAATATGTTTCACTGCATCAAGACGGAAACCGGTACAGTTCGTTTGTTCCATGATCCAGCGGCCCCAGTATTTGAGTTCCTCGCTGACCGCGTTATTGCGAAAATCGACGTTGGCTCCCATCAGATAATCGTAATTGCCAAACTCATCGTCCACCTGATCGTTCCAGCCGCCGCCGGTGTAGTCGTTAACGATTTTGAAAATGCCCTGTTCATCCGGGTTTTCAATATGGTCGACACCGCTGAAGCAGTGAAAATCCCAGATAAATTTCGAATACCGGCCCTCGCGGGCGGCAAAAATGAAACGTGTCCACGCTTCCGCTTCAATGATGTCATCACTGATTTCTTCACGGTTATCAATGTTAACGCGGTTAACCTGCACGCGTTCTTTCTCATCCGCCCCCATTTTATGATTGAGCACCACGTCAAGAATGACACCCAGCTTATGCTGTTTCAGCGCGCCGATGGCCGCAAGTAATCCCTCTTTGTCGCCATATTTGGTGGCACGGGAGCCTTTCTGTTGAAACTCGCCCAGATCAAACAAATCATAAGTGTCATAGCCAACCGAATATCCCCCGGATTCGCCTTTATAGGCGGGCGGGAGCCAGGCAGCGGTAATGCCAATCTCAGCCAGCCAGGCCGCTTTTTCGGCCACCTCCGGCCAGAGCTTCCCCCCATCCGGGTAATACCAGTGAAAGAACTGAAACAACGTAGGATTCTGCATACAGACTTTCCATTCAGATGACCAGGAAATGAAGTATGGAGCAGGAACGAAAAAAATGCGGTAAAAGGCAAAAAAAAGCCGGTCAGCTAAGTGACCGGCTATGGGCATGTTGGAAAACGGAATCAGTTGATATCAGGATGCTGAGCAATCAGATTTTTTCTTTTTGCTTCAAGTTCAACAATCTGCGCATCAATATCTTCAATTTTCTGTTCGATGTTATCGTGATGTTCCTGGAGGATTTCACGCGCTTCCGCACGGTCTGAGGCCGCCGGTGTGGCGCCTTTCAGCGGACGGTTGGCGGTTTCTTTCATAAAGATACCGGTCACCAGACCAATCATCGCCACCACCATCAGGTAATACGCGGGCATGTACAGGTTATTGGTTGTTTCTACCAGCCACGCCGCGATCGTGGGCGTCAGACCCGCAATCAGCACTGAAATGTTGAAAGCAATCGCCAGCGCGCTGTAACGGATATGCGTCGGGAACATTGCCGGTAACGTTGACGCCATCACACCGATGAAGCAGTTCAGCAATACCGCGAGGATCAGCAGACCTAAGAAAATCAGACCTATCACATCACTGTTAATCAGAATGAAGCACGGGATAGCCAGAATGAACAGGCCGATACTGCCGATGATCACGAAAGGCTTACGGCCAAAGCGGTCGCTCAGCATCCCCATGAATGGCTGTACAAACAGCATACCGACCATGATGGCGATGATGATCAGCACACCGTGATCTTCAGAGTAATGCAGGCTGTGGGACAGATAGCTCGGCATGTAGGTCAGCAGCATGTAGTAGGTGACGTTTGTGGCAATCACCATGCCGACACAGATAATCAGAGGCCGCCATTGCTTGGTCAGGATTTCACGGAACGAGACTCTTGGCGGTTCAGCGATGTCTTTGCGTGCATCACTGTCGATTTTATCCACGTGCTGCTGGAATGTCGGGGTTTCTTCCAGCGCATGACGCAGATAAATACCGATCAGGCCCAGCGGCGCAGCGATGAAGAACGGAATACGCCAGCCCCATTCGAGGAAGTTCGCCTCACCCACAATGCTGGAAATCAATACCACGACGCCCGCACCGAGAATAAAACCGGCGATGGAACCGAAATCCAGCCAGCTACCGAGGAAGCCGCGTTTCCTGTCAGGAGAATATTCCGCAACGAAAATCGCTGCACCGGTATATTCGCCACCCACCGAGAAACCCTGCGCTAATTTTGCCAGTAACAGCAAAATGGGCGCCCAGATACCGATGGAGTTATAACCGGGTATCAGCCCGATACAGAAGGTGCTGACGGACATGATGATGATGGTGACGGAAAGGACTTTCTGGCGGCCAAATTTGTCGCCAAGCGCGCCGAAGAACAGGCCGCCCAGAGGCCTGACAAGGAACGGTACGGAAAAGGTTGCCAGGGCGGCAATCATTTGAATACCCGGGTCTGCACCCGGGAAAAACACCTGCCCTAAAGCAAAGGCCACAAATCCATACACACCGAAATCAAACCACTCCATCGCATTGCCCAGTGCTGCGGCGGTAATGGCTTTTTTCAGTTTGGTGTCGTCAATGATAGTAATGTCATTGATTTGCATAGGTTTCACACGTTTTTTTCTTAATCTCATCTTTTACATCCCTTTTCTAAAATACTCCACCGTGTAAGCGTGAGATATTTTGTTCGTACTCTTTAATCATCCAGAGTATCAATAGCATTTGAGTAAGCTATATCATTATAGGATGGTTTTACGCTGTGGCAAAAGCCAACCGTTTTGTGATCAGCTTTGCACTTTTGTTTTCACCCGACGCCGTTTTATCTCACTAAGTGGTAATGTGTTTTCAAATTAATGAAACTGCATTTTAATTAATGAAAGGGAAGCCAGAACACCGGCTGATTTCAAACTACTTGTGGGGTGAATCATGGCAAAAGGTTCTCAGATTCAATTTAATTTCCATACCGTTCAGGACCCTCAGACCGGTGCGCGGGTAACCCGTTTAACGCCGCCCGATGTGTTGTGTCATCGCAATTATTTCTATCAGAAATGCTTTACCCGTGATGGCAATAAACTGTTGTTTGCCGGTGAGTTTGACGGCAACCGCAACTATTACCTGCTGGATTTGAAAACACAGAAAGCGGTGCAACTGACGGAAGGCAAAGGCGATAATACTTTTGGCGGTTTCCTCTCTCCGGACGATCAGTATCTTTACTACGTCAAAAATGAACGTAGCCTGCAGCGCGTAAAACTGGCTGATTTTAGTGAGCACACCGTGTATCAGGTGCCGGAAGAATGGGTTGGCTACGGCACCTGGGTGGCCAACAGCGAATGCACCCGTCTGGTGGGTATCGAGATCAGTCGTGAGGACTGGACGCCCCTGTCAGACTGGAAAATCTTCCAGGCGTTTTATCACAGCAATCCGCACTGCCGTCTGTTGCGCGTCGATTTACTCAGCGGGAAATCCCGTGTGATCCACGAGAAAAACGAATGGCTCGGACACCCGATTTATCGCCCGTTTGATGACAACACTGTCGCTTTCTGCCACGAAGGCCCTCACGATCTGGTTGATGCACGCATGTGGCTGGTGAATGAAGACGGCAGCAATGTGCGTAAAGTGAAAGAGCATGCGCCAGGCGAAAGCTGCACACATGAATTCTGGGTACCGGACGGTTCTGCGCTGATGTATGTGTCTTATCTGAAAGGCCAGCATGACCGCCACATCCGCCGTTTCGATCCGCAAACTGGTGAAGATGTCTGTCTGATGACTATGCCGGCCTGTTCGCATCTGATGAGCAACGAGAATGGCACGCTGCTGGTCGGTGACGGTTCCGGTACGCCGGTAGATGTGAAAGACACTGCCAGCCATACGATTGAAAACGATCCGTGGTTGTATATTTTCGATGCCAAAACCCGTCAGCATGCTCCTCTGGCCGCGCATAACAGTTCATGGCAAGTGCTTGATGGCGACCGGCAGGTGACGCATCCGCACCCATCTTTCTCGCCCGATGACCGTCACGTGCTTTTCACCACCGATTACGAAGGCTTACCGGCGCTGTATCTGGCGGAAATCCCGGATGCCCTCCTCAGTTCATTACGCAAGGACTAACCGATGTTTACGTTTAAAAAAGATATTCCCTTACAGGATCTGGGTGACGGTGTGAGCCGTCGCGTTCTGGCGCATGACGGCACCATGATGGCCGTTGAAGTGTATTTTGAAGAAGGCGCCATTGGACCGATGCATAACCACGTGCATGAACAACTGACATATGTGTTGTCCGGTCGCTTTAAATTCACGATCGGTGAAGAAACCCGTGAAGTAAGCGCAGGCGATACGCTGTATAAAAAACCGTACATCATGCACGGCTGCGTCTGTCTGGAAAAAGGTGTGTTGCTCGACACGTTCACGCCGCAACGACAAGATTTTTTATAATTCTTTCTGATCATAAAAAAACCGGTGCCATGAGCACCGGTTTTTTTGACACCACAGAAAACAAAATCTTATGCGAGGATTTCACGCACAAAGGTTTCGATCTCTTTGTTCTGGCAGTTTTCAAAGAAACATTTCTGGAAACGTTCGCCGGTGACAGCGGTTTTTACCAGTTCAGGATCGATAGCACGCAGCGTATCCAGATAGTTTTCTTTTACCACTGCGGCTTTCACCTGATTCAGAATACCGGCGTTGCGCACCTGAGGTTCTTTGCGGTCAGCCGGATAGCCTTCTCCTTTCACACCGGTAAAGGCCTTTTCAAAGATGAAACGCACGTTCAGCTCAGCGCCCCAGCCGAAGCCTTTAGCGAATGGCAGTGATAAGGCGTTGCCGTTGTTGATTTGCGCGAACAGGAAGGCATCCGCCGGATCAATACAATAACCGCAGTTAACGCCCGGGTGAATATTCAGAGACATCAGTGCGCCCTGACCGGTGCCGCAGCCTGCAACGACAAAATCCACAGCTTTAGAATTGAGCAGAATACTGGCCATGATGCCCAGATGGATGTATGTCAGGTGGTGATCCTGTTCGTCAGACATGCCCACGTTGTAGACCGGATACTCTTTTTCCGATGCCACGGCGTTGAGTTCTTTCAGGATGATCGCGTTTTTAGCGGCCTGACTGTTTTCCATCATCAATGCAATTTTCATGAGATTTCCTCTTTGGGCAGCGGTGTGACCCGCTGCTGTCGGTGAATATTTGTCAATAATTAGCGTGATTAACGCGCCAGCCAGCCGCCGTCAACGGCAATCGTGTAGCCATTGATATAGTCGGAAGCCGGTGAAGACAGGAACACAACCGGCCCCATCAGATCAGATGGCAAGCCCCAGCGGCCAGCAGGAATACGCCCCAGAATCTCTTCGCTGCGTGCTTCATCGGCACGAAGTTGCTGGGTGTTGTTGGTCGCCATATAACCCGGTGCAATCGCGTTCACGTTGATGTTGTGTTTCGCCCATTCATTGGCCAGCAGACGAGTCACACCCATGACGGCGCTTTTCGATGCGGTATAAGAAGGCACGCGGATACCGCCCTGATAAGAAAGCATCGACGCGATATTAATGATTTTGCCGCCGGTGCCCTGAGCAATAAATTGCTTCGCGACAGCCTGTGACATGAAGAACACGGATTTGATGTTCAGGTTCATCACATCATCCCAGTTCTTTTCGCTGAACTCGATGGCATCTTCACGGCGGATGATCCCGGCGTTATTGACCAGAATATCCAGATGTCCCATTTCTGCGACAGCGCGTTCGAGCAGCGCCGGAATGACTTTCGTGTCGCTCAGATCAGCCGTCAGGCTCAGGAAACGGCGGCCTGTTGCGCCAACGCGTTCGATAGTTTCTGTGGGCTCGACAATGTTGATCCCAACAATGTCACAACCGGCTTCGGCGAGGCCGATTGCCATACCCTGACCTAAGCCGGTATCGCAACCGGTCACTACCGCGACTTTTCCCTGAAGCGAGAAATTATCCAGAATCATGATGGTTCCTTTATGCATAAAACGGAGGCGAATACGCTTTTCCGCAGGACTATTGGTTGTCGGGCTGTGCCCGGCGCCGAAATGATAAAAGGAGTTTAGCGATAAAACTCCCGCAACTCAAGAAATTGAAACGTCATTTCAATTTATGTGAACTTTGATGTCGTTTTTTGTTGGGTTGATCACGTCCTGACGCAGGGGGTCGTGCAAATGCCAGAAACTGAACGCTGTAAACAGGAAAAATGCGCAGCAAAGCGCCTGAAGAAATTAATCATCCGGAGGAATTCTGGAGAGGAAAGGGAAGTTTATGAGGGAGAGAAAAATTCACTGCCCGGCAGGGAAGCCGGGCCAGCGGTACACGCTCACCAGGTAAGCGGAGAGCTTCAGCAGAGGCAACCGTTAGTGCAGGCAGCCCTGACATTCCGTTGCCAGATTCAGACCACGACGCCAGTCGCCCGGAGTCTGACCAAACTGGCGTTTGAAACTGCGGGTGAAAGATTGCTGTGAGTCGAAGCCCAGAGAAATCGCAACGCTGACAATAGGTTCGCCACTACTGGCCAGCATATCGGCAGATTTCTTCAGTTTTTTCTCACGAATGTATTCACCCATCGGCAAGCCGGTGTGCTCTTTAAACATACGCTGCAGATACCAGCGGGAATACCCTGCCCGTTTGGCAACAGTTTTAATATCCAGACGTTCTTCCAGATTGTGATCGATCCACTCGATCAGGTCGTGAATGAAATCCTCGGTTCTCATGGCAAGTCTCCTGCTTCTTTTTTGTTTGCGCCCCCCGAGGGCGACTCGTCTTTTAATACGTTGACCCAGTTTTCGATTAAATGCAAGTTTTACTATTGCATTTAATTGGCCGTTACCGGATAGTCTCTTTCCCGAAGTAAACGTTCTGTAAAATAGCACAGAAAGTGTAACAGTAATTCTTGCACTTTAGTAAGCGCATCCCTACAATCCCCTCGAATCAATTGTATCAGTATTTGATACATTATTGTGCTGATGAACGGCGCAAGTCCCAAAAAAGTCAGATCAGGCAAAGGACGTTACCCGGCGGACAGGCCGGTGTATTGCCTGGCAGTACTTACTCACTGGAAATAAAAATAATGATGAACCTGCAAAAATCACAGGTTGTTGTACGCGGCCGCTCCGGCGGTACGCCTTTGACGTTGCGCCTTTCAGGGGTCGCGCTGATGGTTGCCCTGCTCGCCGGGTGTGACAACAGCGTGGCGCAAAATGCTGCACCACCTGCTCCGCAAGTCAGCGCGGCAGATGTGTTAATCAAACCAATCAGCCAGTGGGATGCGTTTAACGGACGTGTGGAAGCGGTACAAAGTGTTCAGTTGCGCCCCCGCGTGTCCGGCTATATCGATAAAGTGAATTATCAGGAAGGTCAGGAAGTGAAAAAGGGTCAGGTGCTGTTCACCATCGACGACCGCACTTACCGCGCTGCGCAGGAACAGGCGCAGGCTGAACTGGTGCGTGCGCGCAATCAGGCCAGTCTGGCCAGAAGTGAATCCGCCCGTACGGAAGCGCTGATCGGTTCGCTGGCTGTGTCGAAAGAAGCTGCGGAGCAACGTCGTTCGGCCGCTTCGCAGGCACAGTCAGATGTGCTGGCAGCTCAGGCACAGCTGGACATGGCACAGTTGAATCTTGATTTCACCCGTGTCATCTCCCCGATTGATGGTCGCGCCAGCCGTGCGATGATCACGACCGGCAATCTGGTAACAGCGGGCGACAGTGCCAGTGTACTGACCACGGTGGTGTCACTCGACACGGTCTACGTGTATTTCGATGTCGATGAAGGGACGTTCCTGCGCTATCAGGCGCAGGCCCGCGAAGGGAAATTCAATGACAGCCCGCAAAGTCGCTTACCGGTTCATGTCGGGCTGGTGGGTGAAAACGGCTACCCGCATCAGGGCGTCGTCGATTTTACTGACAATCAGCTGAACTCCGGCACAGGCACGATCCGCATGCGTGCTCTGCTGGATAACCGTGACCGCACATTTACGCCGGGATTGTTTGCCCGCGTTCAAATGCCAGGCAGCGCACAGTTCAACGCCCTGCTGGTGGACGATAAAGCCATCCTTACCGATCAGGATCGTAAATTCGTTTATGTGGTGGATAAAGACGGCAAGGCGCAGCGACGTGATGTTGAAATTGGCCGCATATATGGCGGCTTACGCATCGTGCAGAAAGGCCTTGAAGCAGGCGATCGCGTCATCATCGATGGTGTACAGAAAGTGTTTATGCCGGGCATGCCGGTCAATGCCAAAACCGTCAGCATGGCGGCTAATACTGTCACGCCAGCCGCTCCTGCCGTTCAATAAAAGAGAATCCTGACTCATGGACTTTTCCCGCTTTTTCATCGACAGGCCGATTTTTGCGGCCGTCTTGTCGATTCTGATTTTAGTCACCGGGGCGATTGCCATTCCCCTGCTGCCGGTCAGCGAATACCCGAACGTGGTACCGCCAAGCGTGCAGGTTCGCGCTGAATATCCGGGTGCTAACCCGAAAGTGATTGCTGAAACCGTGGCGACGCCGCTGGAAGAAGCGATCAACGGTGTTGAAAACATGGTGTACATGAAATCCGTGGCCGGTTCTGACGGCGTGCTGGTGACGACAGTCACTTTCCGTCCGGGTACCGATCCGGATCAGGCACAGGTTCAGGTGCAAAACCGTGTGGCCCAGGCCGAAGCGCGTCTGCCGGAAGATGTCCGCCGTCAGGGCGTGACCACGCAGAAACAATCGCCAACGTTGACGCTGGTGGTGCATCTGGTGTCACCTTCGGGTAAGTATGATTCGCTGTATCTGAGCAACTACGCCACGCTGAAGGTGAAAGACGAGCTGGCACGTTTGCCGGGTGTCGGGCAGATCCAGATTTTCGGTGCAGGCGAATATGCCATGCGCGTGTGGCTGGATCCGAACAAAGTCGCGGCGCGGGGTCTGACGGCTTCTGACATTGTGAAGGCAATGCAGGAACAGAACGTACAGGTGTCTGCCGGTCAGCTGGGCGCAGAACCGATGCCGAAAGACAGTGATTATCTGCTTTCCATCAATGCCCAGGGTCGTCTGAAAGATGAAGATGAGTTCGGCAAAATCATCCTGAAAAGCGGTGATAATGGCGAAATTGTCCGTCTTCGTGATGTGGCGCGTATCGAAATGGGGTCCGGCAGTTATGCCCTGCGCGCGCAACTTAATAATAAAGATGCAGTCGGGATCGGTATCTTCCAGTCGCCTGGCGCGAATGCGATCGATTTGTCAGACGCGGTGCGAGCCAAAATGGATGAACTGGCAACCCGGTTCCCGGAAGGCATGACCTGGCGTGCGCCGTACGACCCGACGGTGTTTGTCCGTGATTCCATCAGTGCGGTAGTTCACACATTGCTGGAAGCCGTCGTGCTGGTCGTGCTGGTGGTTATTCTGTTCCTGCAAACCTGGCGCGCATCAATCATTCCTTTGCTGGCGGTACCGATATCTGTGATCGGGACATTCAGCATTCTGTATTTGCTCGGATTTTCGCTTAATACACTCAGTCTGTTCGGGCTGGTGCTGGCGATAGGGATAGTGGTCGATGATGCCATTGTGGTGGTGGAAAACGTCGAGCGAAACATCGAGGAGGGACTCGCGCCAAGGGACGCTGCGCACCAGGCGATGCGGGAAGTTTCAGGGCCGATAGTGGCTATCGCGCTGGTGCTGTGTGCGGTGTTCGTGCCGATGGCGTTTTTGTCGGGCGTGACGGGTCAGTTCTATAAGCAGTTTGCGGTGACCATCGCCATTTCAACCGTGATCTCGGCCATCAACTCACTGACGTTGTCCCCTGCTCTTGCGGCATTGCTGCTGAAATCGCACGGTGCACCGAAAGACATGCCGTCGCGGCTTATCGACCGCCTGTTCGGCTGGATTTTCCGACCGTTCAACCGGTTCTTTAATGCCAGTTCACATCGTTATCAGAATGCAGTGTCTAAAACACTTGGGCGTCGTGGCGCGGTATTTGTGGTTTACATTCTGCTGTTGTGTGCGGCGGCCTTTATGTTCAAAGCCGTGCCGGGGGGCTTTATCCCGACGCAGGATAAACTGTATCTGATCGCAGGCGTGAAAATGCCGGAAGGCGCGTCCTTATCCCGCACTGATGCGGTGATCCGCAAAATTAGCGCAATGGGGTTAAGTACTGATGGCGTAATTGATGCGGTGGCGTTCCCCGGGTTGAACGCATTGCAGTTCACCAATACGCCGAATACCGGTACGGTGTTCTTCGCATTGAAACCACTGAGCGAACGTACCCGTACAGCGGCGGAGATTAATGCGGAAATCAACGCCAAGATTTCGCAGATCCAGGAAGGGTTCGCCTTCTCCATTATGCCGCCGCCGATCCTCGGATTGGGTCAGGGATCAGGTTATTCTCTGTATATACAGGATCGTGCAGGGCTGGGTTACGGTGCATTGCAAACCGCAATTAACACCATGTCCGGCGCTATCATGCAGACGCCGGGAATGGGGTATCCGATTTCCTCATATCAGGCTAACGTGCCGCAGTTGGACGCGCATATTGACCGTGATAAAGCCAAGGCGCAGGGCGTATCGCTGGACGAACTGTTCAGTACGCTGCAGGTGTATCTCGGCTCGTCCTATATCAATGATTTCAACCGGTTCGGACGTACCTGGAAAGTAATGGCACAGGCCGATGGCCAGTTCCGTGACACCGTGGAAGACATAGCCAATCTGCGTACCCGTAACGATAAAGGTGAAATGGTGCCAATCGGCAGTATGCTGAATATCACCACCACTTACGGTCCCGATCCGGTGATCCGCTATAACGGCTATCCGGCAGCAGATTTAATCGGTGATGCTGATCCCCGCGTGCTTTCTTCGACGCAGGCAATGACCGAGCTGACTGCAATGTCGAAAAACCTGTTACCGAACGGCATGAATATCGAATGGACCGACCTGAGCTATCAGCAATCCACACAAGGCAATGCTGCACTGATTGTGTTCCCGATGTCCGTGTTACTGGCGTTTCTGGTGCTGGCCGCCCTGTATGAGAGCTGGACGCTGCCGCTGGCGGTAATCCTGATTGTGCCAATGACCATGCTATCGGCCCTGTTTGGCGTGTGGCTGACCGGTGGCGACAACAACGTGTTTGTACAGGTCGGACTGGTGGTGCTGATGGGACTGGCATGTAAGAACGCGATTCTGATTGTTGAGTTCGCCCGCGAGCTTGAACTGCAAGGTAAAGGGATTATCGAATCTGCGCTTGAGGCATGCCGTCTGCGTCTGCGCCCTATCGTCATGACCTCGATTGCGTTTATCGCCGGGACTATCCCGTTGATTCTGGGTCACGGCGCGGGTGCGGAAGTGCGCGGTGTCACTGGTATTACCGTATTCTCCGGTATGCTGGGTGTGACGTTGTTCGGGTTGTTCCTGACGCCTGTTTTCTACGTCGCACTGCGCAAGCTGGTGACGCGTAAGAAAGTCATTTTAGAAACGCAAACGGTGTAAACCGTTAAGATCAACAGAATGCAAAAAGCCGGGAGAATGATCTCCCGGCTTTTTTTTATATGCTTTATTAAGAGCGGTGCGCAGCGTCTTGCGTATCAGCGCTCTATTTCAAACAGAGCGAATCTTCCGGGTTTTGCGCCGCTAAATCTTTGGTACATTTGTATTTGCCACCGCGTTCAAACTCAGCCAGGGCATCCGCAACGGTATGACGGGCTAACACCTGAAACGACGCTTCTTCAGCTTCGCTGACAATGTTTTTGAAATAGGTGCAGGCATTGGCGCTGACCACACAGCGGGCGGGCACGTCCGGGCGAGCTGCCCACAGACGTTTATCTTCAATCACCGCGCAATAAATATCACGAAGTGTGATTTCTTCCGCCGGACGGCCAAGTGTAATTGAGCCGGTGCGACCAAGTGTGGAGACGATAATGCCATGCTGAGTCAGTGGCACCATCAGTTTGCGGATAAAACTGGAGTTGGCTTCCAGACCCGTTGCTAAAATCGCACTGGTGCAGCGCTGGCCAGCCTTTTGGGACTGAGCGATACAAAACACCATCTGCATAGCTGTCGGAAAGCGATAATCTAACATGTCATTGTCCTGAGAAACCAAGTCTTAGGTGAAGCACCGTATCACAGAGGAAATCCCCTATACGTGATCTGGTCAATAATATAACAAACACTGTTGCATTATTGAAGGCAGACACCTCTTAAACGCACAGAAAGCCACGATTTAGGGCACAAAAAAACCCATCCGGAGATGGGTTTTGGTACTCAGATTCTTTTATGAGAAGTTTCGGAGATTAGAACTGATATTGTAAGCCTACGCCCACGATATCATCGGTAGAGATTTTGTTGGTTTCGTAGAAATTATCATCGTTGTCCAGCAGGTTAATTTTGTAATCAACGTAGGTGGACATATTTTTGTTGAAGTAATAACTCGCGCCAACAGAAACATATTTAACCAGATCTTTATCGTTGTTATCAGAAGTATTACTGCCGTCTGCAGTCAAATCCTTACCTTTAGATTGCAGGTAAGACACTTCAGGACGTAATCCAAAATCAAACTGATATTGTGCGGTTACTTCGAAGTTCTGCGTTTTGTTTGCAACACCACTCTCACCAAACATTGTCATATTACGCGTTTCGGAATACATCGTAGCGAGATAGACATTGTTTGCGTCATATTTTGTACCCACAGTCCAGACATCAGCTTTATCCCCTCCTGCAAAATTCTCGCCTGCAGAAGTCGTCTGATCGTTTGTACGGTCAGATGAGGCATACGCGGCACCCGCAGTAATACCCATACCGAAGTCGTATGCCCGCGAGGCTAACTTACTACATTGATTATTAGATGAATTTATGATTTCTAAAGCGTTTCTTGAATGTTAAATGTCCCTTTCTAACATCCTGAAATAGCTGAAATTTAAACTAGTTTTGCAGAAGAGATTTTTCTCAATTATCTACTATTCTAATATTAGCTGGCAAAAGATCAGCAAGTCTGCCAAGGCCATGAATACCTACCTAGTGATAGCCCGCCGTTAACGCGGGTTTTTTTTCACAGCTAGGTTCAAGAAGATAGTCGAAAACGCGTACGGCAGCCCCATCCAGAACTTTAAGTTCGATATCATTGTTGACATCTAAAACACCCAAAATTATATTTTCCCTGTCATGACCACAACTGGTCAGAGGCTTCGCGGTTGAATGCACTGGCCGGTTTGCTCACTTCTGATATTACTCGATAAATCTCCAGTATTTATGTTCTAAAAATTTAAGCCTATGATAGCTTGAGAATATTCCCAAAGTGCCTGCGTTGTTACGCTACGTTCTTATCCAAGGTGTGCATGCTGAATTACCTGATGGTTCCATCATTGCTTTGCATTATGGTAATTATCATCGTTCTTGCGTGGGTTATGGATGGCACCTATCCAAGCTGGTAACCGGTAAAAATTTAATAGAGAAACCTTGATGAACCTGAAATTTATTCCCCCGGTTATCGTGCTAGTCGGTGCAGTTGGATTCATGGTGTGGTTCTTCGCGAGTGGCGCAGCTATGCCAGGTGGTTGAATGATGTGCATGCAGCGTCAGATATTGAGAAGATTCGTGTTGTTGGTGTGATGGTCGAGCATAGGAAGTACAGGCAGGCATCGAAGCGATAAGTTGTTATCTGAAGTAGATTCGGTTAAGTGATTACCGTCATTTGATTGTGTAGAGGTAGCTCTTTGTGCCATGTGGCTTGACAATATAAAGTTAACATATATATTAACTTCCGAGGTGAAGATTGGATCCCGACCAGCATATCCCAAAATGCCCAGATGAAATAAAGGGCTCCCTAATAAGAGTGGTCCACTGTCTGGAAGCTTGGGCCACCTTTAACCAGTCTTTACAAAGCGTGCCAGTGTCTAAACGGGATTCAGTTAAATATCAAATGGATATGTTGGTGAATAGGCTCGCTAATGGACATAGATTATCTAAAGACAGTTTTCCTCCGGAAGGCCTTCTTCCGAGCTTGCATGGTAGGCCAGCGAAGCAATTTTATGCCTTTAAGAAAATTCCAATACGTGCTTACGGTTGGTATTCACAAACAAAAGAGAAAACTTTCTTTATCAGTCATTACATATTCAAAAATAAAGATAAATTATCCAAATCAGATACAACCACGGTCCAAAGGAACTGGACTCGAATCGAGGTAAACGGCGATGAAAAATGAAAGTCTATTTTTTACTGAGCATGAGCGAAACACCGAAGAACATAGCAGAATCTATGCAAGTGAAGAACTTACCTTCAACGTTACAGAAGATCTCCTAATCATCATGGAAGATAAAGATATTTCAAAAACTGACTTAGCTGTAAAACTCGGTAAAACAAAAGCATACATCTCGCAGCTGTTGAGTGGTTCAAAGAATATGACACTCAAAACCATGTCTGATGTCTGCTTTGCCCTTGGCATAAAACCTTCAGTTGATTTTAAAGACATTGAAGACTCTGTTGTGTCAGATAGCACTGTAAAGAAATTCGTCCATATTAATTGGGAGACTTACTGCGTAGAAGAAGATAAGCAGTCTTTAGAAGAAAGCGAGCAAACTATCGTAACAAAATCCAACATAGTTTATAGGCCAGAGAAGCACCTCTGGCAAAAGGCTGCAGCTTAATGAACAAAGATTTAAAAAAAGCCCAAGAACTTCTTAATATCACTGAAGTTCATGCTAGGGAAATGGCTTTTAAAATAGCTGAAGATGAAAGTTTTTTGTCGATTAGAAAAATGAAAAAATCTGCTCAATCATATAGTTATATGGTTGAAATTGAAGAGATTGCTTTTTCTAACGAAGATGAATCAAAAAAACGCTTTCATTATATTTTCACTTATGCGGTTGGCATTAGACTGGTTAAGGTTGAAGAAAAGGATAATGAGGACGCATCTTCCTTAGTTACTGTAGAGGCAAAATTTGATGCATGCTATCTATCCAATCAGGAAGTATCCAAGGATCAACTAGATGCCTTTTCCCAAAACAATGCTGGTTATCACATTTGGCCGTATTGGAGGGAGTTTGTACAATCATCTTGTACAAGGGCTGGAATTAGCCCAATTCGTATTCCTTTCTTCCAGTTTTCGAAGGAACCTCAGTACAAGCTAAAAGAAGATTCTGAATAGAACCAACCCGGCCATCGAGCCGGGTTTTTTTGCCTAACTCAAACCCGTATCAATGACTTAGCAATGGTGTGCAAATGAAATATCGCTGGTGGTTCTTGATTGCCCTTTTCTTTGCTGCAGGTAAATATAACGATTACATTGTCTCAAAAGCTGCAAAGCAGATCGTTGTCGTTAGAAACTCCTGCTTCATAAGTCCGGGCTGTCAGAAGATGTAAAATTTGTGCCTGTAACTTGGCAATTAAAGCTCACTAGACTATTCTCAAATCCGTTGACACAAGATCAGCAAGCCTGACAAGGCAAGTAGTATATCTATCCTTGAATAGCCCACCTTATCCGTGGATTCTGCTTTCCTGAAAATTACCACTTTTTTAGACATTGTATTGCAAGTTGCAATACGTCATTTTGTTTACTGTTCGAATCAACAGCCTCTTCCTGGACTCGCTCAAGCCACGTAACAATTCGGTATCGGCTAACGCCCTCATCACCCTCTGACAGCATCAGGTAACATTCACCAATCATCCTGCATGCCTCGTTATAGGCAGAATCAACACCGTGCATAGAAACTCCGACTAACCAAAAAAGTGATATTGATCATGTTATCCGGAGATTTCGCTTAAAGTATCTAGCTTTTATAAAATTTCTTCAAAAATCATCTAAACTAAGAATAGCTGACACAAGAGCAGCACGCCTGCCAAGGCGCTATGAGTACCTATCTTCTGATAACCCGCCGTTAACGCGGGTTTTTTTTAACTATAAACTATATTTACTTAAGCAAAATTTATTTCATGAGCTTTCACTTAACGAAGTGACCTGTTCCCCGTCGATTAGTACAACCCGATGGTAGTAATTTAAAGCAACTGGACTATTCTGATATCAGCTGACACAAGATCAGCAAGCCTGCCAAGGCCATGACATGGCCTACTGATGGCCCGCTACTAACGCGGGCTTTTTTTGTTACTTTACGTTACTATATATTTGGCATGTTAAGGTTTCTTGGGGAGTAAGCCTCCCACCATGTAACTAAATTTTAGTGGTAATTCACTGGCCTTCGTTCGCGAGGGCTTTTTTGCGCGCCAATATAGACCATGCAACGAACACAGCTATTTATGGTTATCTATTCTTTTGATTGGTAAATTATTACTCAGCTATTCTTAGCTCGTTCTACCCAAACATATTTCAAATGCAAAAACTGATGTTTATTGCCCGCCTGTCGCGGGCTCTTTTTCGCGATTATCCAATTTCCGTCAGGACCATAGGATTTATTTCCAATAAAAAACCCTCCTAAGAGGGTAGTTTGGATTTCTTTTTGCGATTAATCAGCCCATCCGGACTTGGTATCGATTGCTGACTCAGCCATCGTATACTTTTGAACCTTATCCCCATCAAATAGGATCGTCAGTTCTTTCTTCGTACCTGTCGTACCATTGTGGAACAATCCGTAGAAAGGAATGAAAGACTTGCCGCTGACTTTTACTTTAGCAAAACTGTATTTCCAAACCTCCTTGCCACCATCGGTGAAGTTAACCGAATCTGGCGATCCGAACATTCCTTTTACTTCCGTTTTAGTTGTTTTCCCTTCCTGGATTTTAGTTTGAACACTAGTCTCAGTTTCTTTCTGCAAATGTTTGTTGCCTGAAGAGGCACATCCACTAACAACTAAAACTGACAAAGCCACCAATGCTATTGACCACTTCTTATTCATATCCCTATCCCCCAAAGTAACAAGTGTTACATGGTAACAGAGCTTTGCGGCAAGGAAAGAAAGTTATGAGGCAGGTTCGTTGTTAATCCCAAGCGTTGTTTCGATCGTTTTCAAACGTTCAGATAAAGCCGCGATAAGTTCTGCCTGGTCTTCATTGCGTTTCTTTAATGCTTTTATCGCAGCGCCGGAATATGCAGCTGATACCCCTAGTGTGTTGAGCGATAGCGTATCCTCTTTCGCGAAGAGCTCCCCTTCCTCGTCGATATAAAGCTGCGGGTTTTGAGTCAATGTGACTGCATCAGGACAATCTTTTTGGACGTCCTGCGCAATGAAACCAAAACCTTTAGCGCCCTTTGTTACCGAAATTACTTTTCCGGCTTCGTCATATTCACTCGGCACTGAGCAATAATCCCATGAACAAGTTCTCCATGAGGTCAACGCGGTTAAAGCTTCCTCGGGGTCTATCTCCTCGACATGCATTTTTACATCAATATCAGACACTGCGGTCCATCCTGCGGACGAAGTGCCTTGCCCATTGTCTAACATTGTGAAGTCAGTGATTACGGCGGTGTTGTTACTATTTACGACACGGAAGCGGAAACCACCACTCCCCTGACCACGGTTACATACAAAGTCAGCTCCACCAACAATGCCCGTACCGTTCCACCCCATATATGCCCCCTGTATAGCGGGGTTGTTTAATCCTTGAGTATAAAACCCCGCAGGACCTGCTGAAACTTGTGCTCCGACTGTGAAATTGCCTGATATGGACCCATTCCCGGAAAATGCTGGTGATACTTTGGGCGCGAAGGGAGCTGCTGCGACAGTGGTTACACCTGTACCGCCATTTGCCACAGGAATGGTGCTCTTGCCTGTGAAAATGGGCCACCAGTCGGACCAGTTCGGTGCAGCCGAATTGAAATTACCCGTAAGTCCACGAACAAAAGCCTCACCCTGAAAAGTGATATACATCTGCTGGCAACCATACGCTGACTTGGTCACAAATAATGTCCCAGCTTTCGCTATTGGATACCGCCCCCATCAACCAGGCCTCCGCCCGCATAGCCACGCATCAAACGATAGAGATTTGCAACGCCCAGACGGCTGGTCGCTTCCTTGGTGAATACAAACTCCCCGCCGTGAACAATGCCTTTGGGTTCATACTTTCCGCCGTGCCCGGTGTAGCCCCCCGCGTCATATTCGCGGATGTAACCACCGTTATAAGCAAGCGGAAGGTTACTATAGCTGCCGCCGGTGATTGCCGTCCCTGCATTACCGCCACCAGAAACGCTTCCCGTTGCCCATCCCATGGCTGACTGAATCGCGTAGGCCACCAGCAGACGGTCGATCACATTAACAATCATTTTAAGAATGGATGAGGTGAAGTCTTTGAAACTGGCCTTGCCGGTAGTGACCAGACTATTCAACTGGTCTGTAAGCCCGTTAAATCCGGACTGAGCCACCTGCTGCACGGACGTGAAAACATCCGTTGCAGATTCAGCGTATTCCGCCCAGCCCTGTTTCGCACCCGCGACCCAGTTTGACCGCAGGGCGTCTTCTGCATCATATGTTTTCTGTTGTTCCTGCAGGACGCGCTGCTGGGCAGAGGGGTTAAACGCATAGGCTTCCTGCAGACGCTGCAGGGTGGCAGCCCGATCTGCCTGACGCGAGGATATCCACTCCACTGATTTTTGTGTTGCCAGGTTCCCGTCTATGGTGGCTTTTGTGAGGTCCCCCCTTAACTGCTTCGCCTGCTCAAGAACGCCAACAATGGGATCAATAGCACCCCCCAATGCCACACTTTGCTTGCCTAAATTCACCCCCGAATAATAGTTTCTGACTGCCTCTTCCGCATCCGTCCACGCATCAGGAATACCGAGAACCTTAAGCCGGTGCGCTTCGATCTGGACATTGAGGTTGGTAAAATCAGATGAACCTTTGTATTCACTGACCTTGGCTTTGGCATCCAGATAGCTGAAGCCGACCGCAATCATTTTCTGCGTGGCTTCGTCAGCACCATCTTTTGTGGTGATGAAGAGATCGGCAACGCTTTTAATCGACGCGCCAGAAGAATCGGCAATAGCCCGGATATTTTGCGCCAGCTTTTCCGCTGCACTACCACTTAAACCCAGGGACTCCTGAATAATCTTGCTGGCTTCGGCAATCTCCTGACGGCTTTTATAAACCGCCAGGCCCAGGCTGCCAAAAACGACAGCAGCGACGCCGATAGCCGCATTGAGCGGCGTAATGTATGTCAGCAGTATTTTGGCAACGTTCCCGACCCCGCCAAACGAATCTTTAATCTGGCCGCCCTGCTGAAGGAGGATCAGCCAGGGGCTTTGCCCGCCTGCCAGCTGGGTGGCAATATCGGTGAACTGAGCAGGCAACATCCGCATTGCCGCTTTATATTGCCCGATGGAAATACCCGCACGCTGTGCCGCAAGCTCCTGTTTAGAGAATGCCTGCTGAACCTGCGTCCCGGCTTTCGTCGAGTCCGCCCCTAAGCCGGTAAATTGCTTGCGGACATAACTGACCTGTTCATTAAATTTTGCGGCATCAACATCAAGGCTGACGACCAAATCACCCACTGGCTGGGACATAGCGGACTCCTCCTAACGGTATCTTCACGACCTCAATCGGGTACCGGCTTTTCCCGGAACGCTGGAGCACATGCCAACGCATCAAAGGCGTTAGCCATTGATTTTCACTTCAACGACGGTGCTGCCCGCAGCGGCAGCTTCCCAGGCAATGCCAGCGGCCACGGCATCCGCAGACGCCAGCTGGATTTCACCGTCCGCGATATACACTTTTGTGCCAGCGGGGATCGCATCGGCGGAGACTTTCGGCAGCAGGAATACCCCTTCAGCCATGCCCGTACCGGTTTCATTCGGGGCAATATCCACCAGAGAGACAACCAGCAGGGAACCCAGTACCACGGGGTCGCCGCTCTCGATCACGTCAGCGCCGGTGTTGGTAATGGAAATCGTCTGACCTTCCTGTACAAAATTCTTAGCCATTGAAAAACTCCAGACGCCCCGGAAGGGGGCGAATTTTAGGTATAAAAAAAGCCCTTACGGGCATTCGGGCAACGCGGGAGGAGGATTACTGGCCGGAAGATTTCACCAGACCGCGGTAATCGAGCGGCGCAACACCGGCATCAATGCGCACTTTCGTCGCAATACCGTCAGAACTGAACCCCTCCTGCTGATCGATGTAAGGCAGCTCGACACCGTTGAGATAAGCCACCTCGATGGTGTCCATACCCTGTGCAGCGGCCAGGTACCAGGACTTGGCACTGTTATCGTCCAGACGCGGTTCACCGATCACCGTCGCAAAGTTCTGGATCGGGTTGATGATACCGGCGTTAACGTCGGCGCCTTTCACGCTGGCAGATTTGATGGTCTGGTTTGCCACGGTTTCGAGGGCGGTTGGCACCAGCAGGAACGCCGGGCGGATATTCAGGGTACGGCCGGTGGATGGCTCTTTCTGAACGCGCATCAGCTGTCGGCCCGCGTCCAGATTAGTGACGTCAATGGCACCGGTTGCCAGGTTTTTATGATCGCTGCTGAACAACGCCTTACCGTCTGACAATTTCGGGTTGCCTTTCACCGTGCCGGCGATTGGTGTATTAGCATCGAGCAGCCGCTTTCTTACCGTTCCACGGTTCAACCCAAAAGCCTCAGCAATCTTCGCTACGCTCCAGTTGTAGGCGTCCCCCAGATTGCTGATATTGGACATTGACACCTCACGCTGTCAGGTGAAGTCACGATTTATTTCGTTAACTCAGAGGGTTATAAACTGGTCAGATGACAGGGGAATTGAACTTTTGTCACCTGAATTTCATTTTTTATTATATATAACAAGGAGATAATAGACGTGCTGCTGACAGCATAGAAATACGAAAACTAGCCGTTTTCCGCGAGTCCGCCGCCCCGTGGCAAGGCCCCCTGCCGGGAGTACCTTTCATTACTAATCATTTCATTTGAAACTATATTGTAAGTGGCCGATTCCATTCTGGGTCACAATTCAACTCGAATTGCACACAGGCGCATACGGGACACCATCAATAGTGGCCTGTATAAAAGCTCCAATAAAAAACCGCCCGTAGGCGGTTGGTCTCAACAACTGTTAGAGCTACCAGTAGTCTATCGGTCCCAGTTACGAACCACTCCGTTTTTATCAAACCAGATCATGAGAGAATTAGTGTCTTGTTTATTCTGACTATTAGCGACACTTGCTGCTGAGGACGCTCCTGATATAGGGATCACGGATGCTGCTGCTCCCATCAAATCGAAACCTTTATCTACCGCGTAGTACCAACTTTCCTCTCCATTAGATTTGATACTAATTCGACCTGACTCTGGCTCACCAAAGTCGCGTCTGACATCTGCTTTAGTAGTCTTTCCTACGATAAGGTGTTGAGTTACATACTCTCGGCTGAGTTTGTCAGTATTTCCGCCAAGTGACATCCCTCCGGATGAGCAACCTGCTAAGAGAGATACAATCAATATTAACCCGTATGTAGCTTTCATGACATTCCTCAACTAGTTGAACGTCTAGTTAATGTATTTGAATGTAGCATTTATGTAAATGATATTTCTATTCATTGTAAATGACGACAAAACACTTCGTTATAAACGGTTATACCTTACTGAAATCAATGCCATTTAGTTCTGCATAAAAACTCTTTTTCACAATTTGTATTGGGAGATTAAGATCAGCATTCATCCTTATACAACATCATCTCAGACACTCAGTGAATGCCTGCTGTAATGCCTTGACTATTTGCGGTGAAGAATGCCGCCTGGTTGCAAAGCTCTGCGTATGATTTCCTCAACAACTTCAGTGATTGCAGCTTTCATGTCAGGGCTCAATGTTACTTTTGTTGAAAGTGCGCTTGTCGAGATAACAGCGTTTTTGATTAATACTTCTTTTTCCCATTCGTATTTTTCCATTTATCAACACCTATTGAATTCCGCATCGCTTCTGGGCTTCAGCGGCATAGCCCTGAAGGTATTGGATCACTTCGTCGTCTCTGCTGGTTGACTCTCTGAGACTGAGAACAGCTGATCCACCTGCTGGCGTGAGGTCGATTTGTACTGCATCGCCCAGGCTGCCGCTGCCGGAAGTGCTGTTCCCGACGAGTTGGCAGGTGGCAAGGTTTGCTGCGGCGATTCGCACCCGGCGAGTACCAGCAGCAATATCAGCACGCAACTTCTCATTCTTAGCCAGTTCATCTGCCATTTCCTTCGTGTGCTTCGCATCCAGCGCCTGAAATGCTATCAGGGCCGCTTCGGTGCGCTTCTTCTGGTTGGTCAGGTCAATCACGGCCTGATCGCTTTGTTTCTTCAGCTCTGCGGTGTGGGCTTCGTTCAGTCTGGAAACATCAGCATCCCAGCGTAGCCCTTCAGCCCACCACATGAGAGCAATTCCAGCCACGAAGGCCAGTGCAATCGGCAAACTGTTATTCATCCAGCCCCCAGCAAGTCAGCTCGCTTTCCTGATCACGCCTGATGACCTGGCCAGCGCAGTTGTTCGCCCGAATTCGGCAATCTTTCCCGCCATCCCATATCCAGCGCTTAATTTCGGCGCATGCACCAAGTCGGTCGCCAGCATTAATTTTGCGATAGAAGGTCGACGAGAAGCATTTACCGGGACCGATATTCCACGGGCAGAACGAGGCGATCCCGACCTTCTGCGGCGGCGTCAGTGGTACATGAATATTTTTATCAACCCAGGCCAGCGCTTTGGCCTGCTCTGCTCTATCGATGGCATCACACTGCGTACGCGTCAATTTCATATCTTTAAATACAGGCTTCCCGTTCACATAAGCCACGCCGCCGCAGATAGTCCAGACGCCGCCCTGATCCTGATAAGCAATCAGGCTGGTGCCTTCTTTCTCTTTTTGGAACTGTTCCATCAGCACTGGTGCGCTTGCTCCAGCAGCAATCAGCGCCAGCATGGCGGCACTGAGTTTCGTTTTAAGGTTTGCCACTTCAGACCTCGCTGGTTTTCTGCGCGAGCTCATTAACAACCTGGGCGGTTGCAGATGGATTTTTTGCATCCACCTTGTCGGCGATTTCTTGAAGAATCCGGGTGCGCTTCATCTGTTCGCGACGATTCAGGAAGTACGTCAAAGCAGTAAAGAGCGCCCCGATCAGCACGCCAGCGATAAAGCCCCAATCCTGAAGGGATAAGCTTGCAAAGAAGGCCGTAATTCCAGCACCACCATAGGTAGCGTTACTGTATTTTTCGTCCATTTTCATAGTCTCCCCTCCGGCCAGCCGGTTGGGTGCGCAGTCGTGATAAATAAGGAATTAGCAGCTCAGTCACTTTGCGAAAGTGAAATGGTTAGCTGACTGACTGACCACTAAATGCAGAAAGGGCTACCAATTGGCAGCCCTTAATTTTAATTAAAAAATATTTAAAAATTACACACTAACGTTGTACTGTTTTTACTTCCCTGGTGTTGGCCGAAGATTGGCTACCTCACCTACTGTTATGAACAGAGGTGAGGTTTTTTTTGCCACGTATTAGCCAAAAGATGATGAAATTTTATAGCTATCCTTCATTCGGGATATTTCCCTCAATGTCTGTCTATACCACTAATCATCAAGTTACACGCCAAGCGCGAAACGGCCCAGCTTGATTGCTTCTTTTATCGTGGAACCTGAGCCATGAACGAAGATCCAAAACCATATCCCAGAAACGCAAAAAACCTCATACGGCGGGTTTGTTTAACATTCGGCTGAGCGCTGACACAGTGCGATGATAACGCGATGAGTGTGAATCCCAGCGCTCATGCGAATGTGCTTTCCAGTCACTCCGGGTTATCCCATCATCACTGACTGAAAAGCATTGTTTGGTTGTTGCAGTGCTGGGTGCCTCCCAGTGAACCTTCGGCCAGCCAACCTTGATTCGCTTTGTGACGTGAACTAAAGGCTGATTAGCCCCACCGCTTAGATGAGATTCACCACAACGACATAAAAATAGCATACAGCACAAAAAGAGAAAACTACGCTGACTTTAGGTTGGAGTTCTTTGCCACTTCTCGCTGTGTCCGCGTTTGCCAATCGATAACCCCCTATCGCCGTACGTGTCCTTACAACCGAATTGAGGGCATAAAAAAGGCCGCCCAGAGACAGCCCATTGGAATAATGTATTTATCTAACTAACAATCCCGAACAGCTTTGCCCACTCTTCTATCTGGGATCGATATATGAATTGAACCGACTGCAGGGAGTAACCACCCTCGCCTTCTACAATTTGTGCAAGGCAAGGGAATTCTTTGGGTACCTGACGCAGAATTTCTCTTTCAAGCTCGTCAGGTTCGAAAACCGAAGGAAACTCCTCATCCAAATGAAGGTAGCCTTTTACTATCCATTCTCTGTATTCAAATTCGTTAGCTAGTAGCTTCATACCGATGGTCTCATGTGATGTTTTACATAAGATAGCAGGCATCCAGCAAACGAACGATGGTGATGGCTATTTTTTACTTCCCCACGAGATTTACTAAAGCAAGATTCAAGCGTACATTTTCATTTGCAGATATATCAAGAGTTCTCCTAAAGGAAAACCTTGCTTTATTCTATTGAATTCAAATCATTTTAAAGAGGATGATTCAATGCATATTGAGACTGTTCTGGAGAAGTTTGTCTGCTCCATTTGCCGATGCGAATTTCTCATTTACCCAAATGACTTTAATCTGGAAGCTAACTTCGCTGACGTTAACTGTGCATCATGCGGCCGTGAAGTCACCAAAAGCGAACTTATCGAGCTATTGCAAACTGGTGATTCTAAACAGCCTAAGAAACTCATTACGACTATGTTGAAGTAGTATCACCCAAATTATTGCTTTAGGTGTCCTCACAATCTAATTGGGGGGGTATAAAAAAGGCCGCCAATCGGCAGCTTCTAGGAAGTGTTTTATAGTGACGGCACTACTTAATAAGGACATGTATATGAAAAATAAAATCTTCGTCGTCTTAATGCTCACCGGCATGCTCACCAGCTTTTCAGGACTTGCGGAACTCTTGCAGTGCAGTATCAACGTCGGCAATCTCTCCGATTGCCAGCCATATCCATCAACGAAAAATGCCCCTCTACTCAGAAGCGATGGAAAGGTTTCTTTATGCGAGATTAATAGCGGAGAGGTTGGCTCATGCTCATCAAATTATGACGGTGAAATAGTCATCAAGAGAGGTAGTGGTTACTCTGAATGCAATGTTGAGTATGGCGAACTGAAAGGCTGCACTCCTCCTGTTTATTCTGGCTCAGCGATTATTGATACTAGCCAGAAATAAGGTTAAAGCTTTTCGGTAAGGGCATTAACCCCTTGACTGGCCGGAAATGTCCCAGCTTACCAAGCCGATGCTCTTACCTGATGTGCAGAAACGAAAAAGCCCCGCATTTCTGCAGGGCTCTCAAAGCTTTTCTAGGCGCTCATCTACACAAACGCCCATGATTGAGATAAGTTACGCCAAGTTCGGACAAAATGCAAGAGTTGGGGCTGAAATTGCGTAAATAGAACAAATCTTAGTTTAAGAAGACGTTATTCATATTTCTATGTTCGTGCTGCTTATCAGCGGACACCTTTGCCACCAGGGCGAGAGTCCTCTGATCTTCCACCGCAACGTGAACCATCTGATGCTGTATCGTTATCATGCTGACAGCTGCCAGCAAAAGCCTGAACGGAAGTGCCGAGAGAAAGGGTTACCAGAAGCATTGCGAATATTTTTTTCATGTAATACCTGTGTGTAGTTAAGGCCACAAATGTGGCTCATCAAAAGTATTCTCTTAAGTTAAATTTTACCAGTGAATAATCATCTTAAGCTGGATGTCACAGACACAAAAAAGCCCGCATTGCGGGCTTAAATCTTCTCTTCTAACCCTGCCTGTTTCAGTATCCCATTGGCTGTATTTCTTGAAACCACTGTGACCGGCACGGAAAAGGTTTTGTTCGTAATGGGGCTATACCAAATTTCATGACTTCCTTTTCCCTGCCTGACAAATTTGCATTTGTGTCGATGGAGGATTAAGGCTATGTTCGTATAGAACCCTCTGCCCATATGTTAGAGCATCATAGGTAAGGTTTGTTCATGCACAAAGTCCAGACGCATTTCATCCGGATGAACATCACAGTTTAGTTGACATAATTCAGGTGCGATATCACGGACACGCAAGGTTAACTGCTCAAACGATTTGGCCTCAGTTACCAAACCCAGCTCATCGCAGATCCCCGTCCACATGTGGTCTTCGTGTGTAACGTTGATAGTGAATAGTTGGCTTTTGTTCATGATGAAACCCCTTACTGCTGACTAAATCGGCGATACCTTAATATGGTAACATTACGCAAGATTGGACAATTTGCAAACAAAAAAGTTTTCTCAGAGAATAATATGTAGGCGCTGGGATCCCGGCGCTTGGTCAGTTTACTGAATCTTCTTAGCCTGCTCATTTGCTGGTGATTCTTTGGAATACAGCATCAGCGTGATTCTCTTCCTGCTCACATTTGGTCACCAGCGACTCATATAGCGGTCGCCAATTTCGATTCCATGTTCTTTCCTGCAGGTCAGGCAGCAGTGCTACAATCGCTTTGTAGGCCGTTGTGCCTGGTGTCCTTTTGAATCCCCTGCCCGCGCACCGATCACAAGTCTTATCGACCGGAACGCCGAGAAGGTTTGATTTCTCCAGGTCACGCACGCGGCCGGTGCCATTACAGCGGCAACGATTTGAGATGGTCCCCTTCCCCTTGCACGGCTGGCAAATGACATCAACTATCTCTTCACCTTCCGTTTTGGACTTCATTTCATTGCGGTAAAGCAGGCCTAAATTGCCCGGTAGCGCATCAAGATATTCCCGGCGGTCGATTGCCAAATGATTTCTGAAGGTTCTCTTCTCTCTCAAAAAACCGGTGCCAGAGCAGCACGGACAATCATAAGTGGCCGCCGCCGACCGCGCATAATCTTCAAACGCCATTTTTGCCATAATGTGTAGGCATTCAGCCATGCGCCTCCCTGCGACTTTGCCGATATGCTTCGGTGCGTGCTGTTTGGCGTACTGCGTCAGCATGCCGACCGCTATCGTTCTATCTTGCTGGCTAATACCGGCTTTTGCCAGGAACAGGCGCAGGCCGAATTCCGCGTCACTTTGTGTCATCCCCAGCGCCGCCATAATATCGGTGATGTTAAATGCGTCGCTGGCCGTCGCGCGGGAACTGTCGCTGATGGATAAGCCTTTCGGGGAAAAATGCTTCAAAATCGTTTCAAGGTTCATGCTGACTCCACACTTATTTTTGCTTGCCGGTAGCGATAACACCCATCGCCAGCGCGCGGTCTAATGTCTTCAACACCAGAAATTCCTGTGTGCCGTGTTCTTCTTCCCAAGCCGGGGTATCCGCATGAAGTGAGTCGTGACATCGTCTGCACAGCGGGATCACAAACAAGTCATGCGCTTTTGTTGCCATACCGCCAAAGCCATTGCCGGTGATGTGGTGCGGATCATCTGACCCGTTACCACAGCCGCAGCATGGCTGGCGCTTTACCCATTGGGTGTATTTGGTGTTTTCGTACCGGCGGCGCTTCGGGCGAAGCATGAAAGATTCTGGAGTTTCCGGATCAACGGCCAGCGCCAGCACCGGTTTGATGTTGCTCGCCATCACTTCCCGAGGCTCTTGTTCGCTGGGGTTAATGTCGGATTCTTTCAACTGCGTGCCTGGAGGCTGGTATTTCATGCCAAGCGCTTCGCATATGATTTCCTCCGGCAGTTGCGCCGCCAGCCCCTTACTCGTTGCCCACCAGCAAAGTTCCGGCAGGGTCAGTTGATGTCCAACGGACAATCGGGAACGCTCGCGGATAGCCTCGGTCACAAATTCAGTAGTATTCGACAGGGCTGCAGCATCGAGTTTTACCGATTCTTTCCCGTGATATTCGTTGTCATGGGTCCAACACAGAGACACAACGCCACGCGCACGGCGAGACTGCACCAGTTCATGGTGATGATATTGACCGCCAAAATTAGTGCACTGGCAGCCTCGGTTACGCTTAACCCACAATGTTAGCGCAACCTCTTCTGTCCATCCCCCGTTGGCCAAGGGTAGTCCGCTGGTGAGTTATAGTCACCGCGCCTTGCGCTATAGCGGTTAAATTCATCCATCACATCATCCACTGACGGCAGGCCAGCCGTTCTTTTCGTACAAATTGTTGTTGAACTGCGTTTCAGTCATGCCCAGAGCGCCAGCCATAGCAGACCGACCGCCGGGATAGGCTTTGCACATCGTTTTAACTACTGATTTCAGGTCTACCATGTTGTTTTCCCTTTGGTAGTTATGGTTGTTCGCCACTGGTGATAGCCTTTTTGTAAAGTGTTGGGTCGTATTTCAGTTCACCTTTGGTTCTATATGCAGCCTCGGCAGCTCGGCCTTTTGGGATCAGTTGGCCAGGGCGCTTTCTCCACAAATAAAATGCTTCAGGGGATATCCCAAAAAACTCAGCGACTTTACCGGGTTCGCCAAAATATTTTTCAAGGTCACTCGTCGTCATAACACCTCCGGTTTCTAAATTAATTTAGATAGTATTATTTAATTTTATTTTGATCAATAAAAACTAAAATAACTTAGGTTCATTAAGAGGATGGAAAATGCTTACCCAAGGGCAGCGGATAAAAAACCTTCGTAAAGACAGGAAACTGACTCAAGCTCAGGTCGCAAAGGCGTTAGGTGTTAGTGATGTGACTATTGGCTACTGGGAACGTGACCTGAATGAACCGGGTGGGAAGTCTTTGAGTAATTTGGCGGCTTTTTTCGGTGTTTCTGAGGCTTTCATCCTTTACGGTAAAGAAGAAATTTCTAACATCATTCCCGCATCATTTGGGACACGCCAGATCCCCATTATCAGTTACGTTCAGGCTGGTATCTGGACATCCGCGTCGGACGCAAGCAACCTTGAAGGTAATATTGACTACATCCTAACTGACATAGGACTATCACCCCGTTCTTTTGCCTTAAAAATCAAAGGAAAGTCAATGGAGCCAGAGTTTACTGAAGGTGATCTAATTATCGTTGATCCGGACATAGGTCCGCTGCCTGGTGATTACGTTGTAGCGAAGAATGGTGAACATGAAGCAACATTCAAAAAATACAGAGCACGTGGCAGAGATGCTGGGGGTAATGAGATTTTTTCCCTTGTGCCTCTAAATCAAGATTTCCCAACAAAACATTCTGACCAAGAACCCATATCAATAATTGGCGTAATGGTAGAGCACCGAAAATTCAGACGGCGTTGATCCCCCCTTCCTACTAGCCCTACTTCATTCAAAACACCTTTCAGTTAAAAATCTAAATATTTTTAGTTTTAACTGTTGCATTAAAAACTAAATTATTTTAGATTTACACCATCAGCAGTGATCAACGTGGATGCCCACGCAGTAGTTGCAGGTGGCAAAGAAGCATCGAATGATTCTCTCAGGTATCAGCAGCACGACGGCAAGAACGCCGCAGCTTAATGAGGTATCAGGATGGATAAGCAAGAACCGAAAATTATTGGTTTGGGATCTTCGAATGAAGAGTTAATTGAAGAAACTGTTTCTGAAATCTTGCAAAAGCATGGACACCAAGTAGCCGCCTTTTTGGAAGGCGGCGAGATTACCAAAATTAATCTCTTATTTTCGGATTGAAAGCTTCAATTCGGTTAATAAGCAACTTGGTTGCAGAGGCAACGGCAGGATCCTTACCTTTATAAGCTTGAGCATGACGATTTAGATTTTCAATGACGTCGCTCTTTACTGTGGGTAAGGCAGTTGAAACGGAATGAAGCGCTACCGTGAATGCGTTCTCAAGAGCTTCAATCCTACGGGCTAAAGTGACTAAATTAGTCGAAGCGTTTTCCACCTTCATTTCCTTCTTGGCTGTGTGAGAACTACCAAGATAACACCGCCGCCTGAGGTGGAGAAGTGACCAGGCACACAACGGCAAGAACACTGGGGGGTTGATGAACTCACTTACCATAAACCCAGTATGACCACAGTCCCAGTGTTCTTCCCGTTGTGCAAAGCATTCTGGTGATGGTCGGGTTCCCTACCCGATTGCGGGTTCGACTCCCGCCGCCCAATCAGATCGACGTTGAACCTCGATAATTGCTGTGTGTAGCTGTATTCGGCGGTGGCATGACTCTTCAACCATCCAACATCAGGGGGAGCGAAGATAATGTTCTGATCATTACCACCGCCAATTTTTTCGCAGGCATAGACAAGGGTTCGCTGGCCCCACCCAGCACGCCCTGTGCATTACCGGCTGCCCTTGTCTATGTGTGTGAGTAATTTCCCGCGGTGTGCGCCGCGATAATGAGGGCATGAAAATGGCTGAAAGTCGTATGACCAACGTCCCGGAGTTTCTCTCCGAATTGGACGCCGGTATTTTCGAAAACAAAATCGCCGCCGCGCTGAATACTGCCGCTCTGGGTGTTCTGAATAACGGTGGTAAAGGCAAAGTGTCCATCGAGATTGATGTTTCCCGAATCAGTAATTCGATGGAAGAAAAACGCGTGATGCTGGCTCACAAATTGAAGTTCTCAGCACCTACGCCTCGCGGAAAAACGTCGGAAGAAGACACTACCGAAACCCCTATGTACGTGGGCAAAGGCGGCAAGCTGACCATCATGCAGGAAGATCAGGGCCAGTTGTTCACCATCGCCGGAGATCCTGACGGCAAACTCCGTGACGCGCGATAAGCATCGTTTAACCATCCGATAAAAGGAGATTGTTATGTCTCAAGTTTTAGACGCATCAGCAATCAAAGAAGTCCGGGATATGTCCCTTTCTAATCTGCTGGAAGAACGCCTGTCTTCAGCAGACTGCCCTGCTGTTGCTTTGCCTGAATCTGTCCGTATTCATTCGCTTGAAAACCTGCAAGATGGCCGGTTCCGCTTCCGCGGGAAAATGGAAACCGCCAGCATTCAGGATTTCTCCCGCTACTGCAAAGATTACGCAGGCGAAGGCGTCCGCAGCTTCATTAATGCTGACAACATGGCAGCGGTGACTGTGTTTAACCTTGGCACTCTGACTGCACCAGGTCACGCAGATAACATCGCAGTTTTGAAACTGAAACGCACTGCGCCATTCCAGGCTTTGCTGAACATCAATGGCGATAAAAACTCACAGAAGGATCTGGCCGAGTGGCTCGAAGACTGGTCTGAATTCCTGATGGCTTTCACCGCTGACGGAGAAGTGCTGGACATCAAGAAAGCGATCGGCGGCGTCCGTAAAATTACCATCGAAGCATCCAGTTCTGCGGATCATGAAGATAGTGATTTCGGCGCCAAGCGCTCAGTGATGGAAAGCGTTGAGGCAAAAAGCAAAGAAGTCATGCCTGCGGCATTCGAATTTAAGTGCGTGCCATATGAAGGGCTGGGAGAACGCCGATTCCGCCTGCGCTACAGCGTACTGACCGGCGGCAATGCTCCGGTGCTGGTTCTGCGCATCGTGCAGTTGGAAACGGCTGAAGAACTGATGGCGACCGAGTTCCGCGAGCTGCTCGAAACCAATTTCACCGACGTTGAAGTAGAAACATTCATCGGAGAGTTCAAAGCCTGATAGCGCGGCCTTAAATGCCCTGGTCCACTGGGGCATTTAGTGAATCGTTATTACTGAAATTTAATTGCCAATGCTGGCAAGGGATTCGCTCACGCCGAAATCTGGAAATCACTTATTTAGGAATGCAGCCATGAAACTTATTCAACCGGTCACACCAGAACGCAATGCCGATAACTTGGGATATTGGACTCACCCTGATTTCTTCGAACCGGCCAACGGTAACGAATACCCAGCGCCAGGCGAATTTGAAGCGTGGGCAAAAGCTCAGGGTGTCGAGGTTTATACCCTGTCACTTGATGCCGATCCAGCAGCTGACGATATTCAGGCCGCCTATGAAGTAGGCGAAGCTGATGTTTCTGCGTGGAACCCTACTCCGCCAATCGGTGAAGGCTGGTTCCTTGCCTCAATTCACGATACCGAGGACGGCCCTTATAGCGTTTGGTTCCGCCGCAATACTGAAGAACAAGCCGAAATTGCACGCCTTAAAACCGACTTTTTGGAAAAGCACCAGGTGGCGATCACCGCCGCTTATGAATATTTCAAAGCCTGCCCTGTGGGTAATGAACGCACTATCGCACACCAGATTTATCAGGTACTGCGCACGGCTACGAGGGTGGGCTGAAATGAAAGTTTATATCGCCGGGCCAATGACAGGCCTGCCACATTTCAACCGCCCTGCTTTCAAACGGGCAGCTATAAACCTGTCATTTGAAAAGCATGTGCCACTGAATCCGGCAATCATGCCTGATGGCCTAACAAAAGCTGATTACATGGCTATCGGCCTGACGATGCTGCAACGCGCCGAAGCGATTTACCTGCTTACCGGTTGGCAGTTCAGCGCAGGCGCCAGAGCTGAACATGCGCTGGCCTTAAAGTTGGGTTTGGAAGTAATCGAACAGAGGGAAAGAAGCCATGGCTGAGACAACCCGTTCACATTTCGTCAGGCGGTTTTGCGTGAAAAGAATGCTGAATCTGTGGTTTGTTCCGGTTGAGTTTGCGCCAGCAGTGCCGCCAGGTATGAAAATGCTATGGTGGCGAGCTGGAAAATATTACGGTCGATTTCGGGTCAGTCAGTAAACCGGTGTGCAGCTGGCTATAATTAAACGTGTGGAGTGATATATGACGAGAACATTAACGCTTGATGAATGGGCTCTCGAAGAGTTTTCCGCGCCAATACCTAGCAGACCAACGCTGATGAGGTATGCGAAAAATGGAATGATATACCCCCTGCCCTTTAAAGCTGGGCGGTGCTGGCGTGTTGAAGCATCAGCGCGTTTCATTGGGATAGCTGAGAAGCCTGTGATCAACAAGGATATAGATCCACGTTTAATGAGGATTCTCGAAGATGGCACGTCCACGTAAATATAACGTGAATATTCCCGGGCTGTCGTGCTACTTGGACGCCAGAACCAATAAGGTTTACTGGCGTTACAAGCATCCAGCCACAGGTAAGTTCCACGGTTTGGGGGACAACGAAGAGGAGGCAAAAGCAATCGCAATAGATGCGAATATGCAACTCAATCAGAGGAAAATGGCAAATCTTCTGAGAGTAAGAAATGAAATTAGCCGTGAAGTGAATAAAGGTATCACTACCAATGCATGGGTTGATAAATATAGAGCGATTCAGCTAGAAAGGGTTAAGGCTGGCGAAATAAAGCCCGATACTGCGAAACTGCGGGAACCTTCTTTACGAGCATTAATTTCTCATTGCGGGATAAAACCATTGTCGGAAGTAGGTGCCAGAGATATTGCTGGGATCCTCGATGTTTACATTGAAAAAGGTCAGGGAAGGATGGCGCAGATGGTGCGTTCGAATCTAAGTGATGTATTTAAAGAAGCTCAGCATGCTGGTGAAGTTCCGGCTGGTTATAACCCTGCGAAGGCAACAAAACAACCTCGGGCAAAAGTTTCACGACAGAGACTTTCATTTGATGAATGGAAAGCCATTTATTCGGCTGCATTAACGTTACCAGTGCATATTCCCAGGGCAATGCTATTGGCCTTAATTACAGGCCAACGGATAGGAGATATATCAAAGTTGAAATTTACTGATATCTGGGATGATAAACTTCATATAGTTCAGCAAAAAACCGGGGCTAAAATAGCTATACCGCTTTCTTTGAAATGTGAGGTGTTGGGGCTGTCTCTTCAGGATGTGATAACAGAATGCCGAGATTCCGTTTTGAGTCAGTGGATCTTGCATCATCACCGTTCACGAAGAAACTGTACCCGTGGTGGGCAGATAACTAAAAGCACACTCTCAAAAGGATTTGCTGAAGCCCGAGATAAAAGTGGTCTGCTGTGGGAGGGAGAGAATCCTCCAACATTCCATGAACAGAGGTCATTGTCGGAACGCTTGTTCAGAGAGCAAGGAATAAACACGCAAGTTTTACTTGGACATAAAAATAGTCAAATGACGGAGAAGTATAACGACGACCGGGGGAAAGACTGGAAGGAAGTTGTTGTTTAATTAAGGTGCCGTTTTGCAGAAGAATTTTGCAGGAGTTTTGCAGGGATGAACATTTACTCTTAAATAATAGTCAGTTAGCAGTTGATACCCATACCGAAGTCATAAGTGGTAGAAAGAGCATAGCCATCACCATTCTGATGACGAACGTCGCGGCCATTATTCGTGCCTTCACCTGCTGGTGTATAGTTAATGTCTTCGCTGTTGTTATCGCCATCATTCGCACCCTGATATTGCAGCGCAAAGTTCCAGCCTTTTACTTCACCAAAGAAGTCTGTATTACGGTAAGTCGCAACGCCATTAGTACGACCAACCATAAAGTTATCAGAAGAGGTGTAGGTATCGCCGCCGAACACTGGCAGCATATCGGTCCAGGCTTCAATGTCATACACAACGCCGTAGTTACGGCCGTAATCGAATGAACCGAAGTCAGCGAATTTCAGACCCGCAAAGCCCAGACGGGTGGCGTTGCCTGATGTACCTGTACTTTCAGAATTATTAGCCTGGACGTTGTATTCCCACTGGCCGTAACCGGTCAGTTGATCGGTAATTTGGGTTTCACCTTTAAAGCCTACACGAACATACGTTACGTCGCCGTCCTGACCTGCATCATCTGAAAATTGGTGACGTGCATCAACTTTGCCATACAGGTCCAGTTTATTGCCGTCTTTAATATATATTTCTGCGGAATGAGCTGCGCCTGCAACCAGTAATGCCGGGATAATAAGTGCCAATGCTTTTAATTTCATGATGTATTCCTTTATCATTTAATTGGATATTTGAATTTATTATATATGTATTTTCAATGAGTCAGACTCGTATTAATATTACCTACAGAGTTCCGTGGTTCTGTAGATAAATTATCGGTTTTAATTTTATTATTTATTACTAATTATTTCTGTCGGTATTATCAATATTTCGAATGAATGTTATAGTTAATTTCATATAAAATATGTATTTATAATTATGTATTTTTCTGTGGTACTTTATTTCCGGGTTGTGGAATCATCACTGCAATCCTATTTACCCTTCCTTGGTTTTACTTATATTCTTTTTTAGTCGCCGTTTTACCCCTGTTAACGGCGTTAGTATGTCGCCCCGCCTGACTGCGGGGCTTTTTTTTGCATAAAAAAACCCATAACCGGCGAAAGTTATGGGCTCAACAAATGAGAGAGAACTAAAATTTCTACGACGAGGTCAGAGAGACTTTCCACAACAACCTGCATAACAGATATCACGGTTGCGTTATCCGCAGCGGAAACACCGGCTATTCAGGGTACAGCACATAATTTCAGGAGAAGGTTTCTCTCATGGCACAGCTCGTTCCAGTAACTGAACCGCAATAAACGGATATAACGATCAGGAGCGGCGAAACCAGGCCGGATCACTGTTCCCCACATCAATACCGTAAAGACAGCCTGTGGCGAGAAAGCTTTCCAGCAGACGGGATGTATCCTGCGCCCTCTCCGCTGGTGGATGACTGACCTTGCGGTGCGTGATACGTTGCCATAGCGAACGGCGTTCAGCAGTGTGTACAGTGATTGACATACAGGCCTCCGGTTAATCGCAGCTTCAAAATCAAAGCTTTCTTTAACGCTGGTTTCAAAATCGTGGCAAACGATGCCTGCCGCGGGAATGAACGTAGTAAACCTTTTATGAACGGCAAACTGAACCAACCATTTTTGCTTTCTTTATGAAGTTTTGAACTATAACTCCCGCAGCCAAACGCCTTCGCAGAACAGTTTTGCACAGGCCAGACTTTGCTGATGACGTAATGCCGGATCAGCGGGATCTTGCGCGAATTGTACCAGCATGCCGGTAAAACATTGCGCGAGCATGACGGCAGAAATTTCTTTGCGGAAAAGTTTGCTTTGCTGATTTTGCACGAGGTTTTCTGCCATCAGGTTGATCAGCAAACGCTGTGTTTCTTGCGCCAGAGGTGGCAGCAAAAACACCTGCTGCGTCAGTTCATTGTTTTCAGCGAAAAAATTCAGCAACTTGCGAAAGCAGAGCGCCATCCGGTCCAGTACCTGATTTTCGGCAACGTCAGGCGCAATCTGTAATGAACGCACCAGTGCAGTCAGGCGTTCACGGAAAAGAACAATATTATTGCCGGTCATTTCTGCATCCTTACTCTCTTACACGTATGCCATTCTAAACGACTTGCTGGCAGGAACAGCCATTTGCGTTTGACCAAATCAGAAAAAGTTAATGACCGTGCTTAACAATTGCACATTGGGAGCGGCAGGCGTAAACCAGTGGATAGCTCACGCAACGGCACCGGGTCGGGTAGACCGTGTCTTGCGCGCAGCACCTGAAGAAGATACCGAATACATAGAGGATAGTCGTATGTCTAAAAATGGAAAAGTGGCTTTAGTGACAGGTGGTGGTCAGGGGATCGGCCGCGCGATTGCACTGCGTCTGGCGAAGGATGGTTTTGCTGTGGCCGTGGTGGATTTTAATGGGGAAACAGCGAAAAAAGTTGCCGAAGAAATTAATCATGCCGGTGGTAAAGCCATTGCTCAGTTGGCGGACGTTTCAGACCGGGAGCAAGTTTTTGCTGCCGTAGAAGCGGCCACCAGGCAACTCGGTGGTTTTGACGTCATCGTTAATAATGCCGGGATTGCGCCGACGACACTGATTGAAGACATCACCCCGGAAATCGTCGATAAAGTTTATAATATCAACGTGAAAGGTGTCATTTGGGGCATTCAGGCGGCGGTCAAAGCGTTCAAGTCACAAGGGCATGGCGGCAAAATTATTAATGCGTCATCACAGGCCGGGCATGTGGGTAACCCTGAACTGGCGATCTACAGTTCGAGTAAATTTGCGGTGCGCGGGCTGACACAAACTGCAGCGCGTGACCTGGCCTCGCTGGGTATTACTGTCAATGCCTACTGTCCTGGGATTGTGAAAACGCCGATGTGGGAAGAAATAGACCGTCAGGTGTCAGCGGCAGCCGGAAAACCGGCGGGCTATGGTACACAAGAATTCGCCAAGAATATTACGCTGAAACGCCTTTCTGAGCCGGAAGATGTCGCGGCTTGCGTTTCTTATCTGGCCGGGCCGGATTCTGATTACATGACGGGTCAGGCTTTGCTGATCGACGGCGGTATGGTGTTCAACTGATCCCCTTTCCCGCCCGTCAGGCCTCTCATAATGAGGGGCTTTTTTCTACCTGATCACTGTGTGGCCAGCGGAATATAGTATTCGCAGGTCACGCCTTTGAGCGCAGATTCACGCGAGTACTTCTCAAGGTCCGGTTGCATAATAAATTCAAGACCCAGCGTAGGCAAAAACACAGAATACAGATAAAGAATAAAATCGTTCAACCGGCTAAGATCGTACGGATAGTTGATCTTCAGATAACGGCTGGCCGGAACCAGGATGTTGTGGCTATCGCTGGTGTGTACCTGATGCGCCACGGTGTAATCCATCTGCAACGCATTCGCCACTTCATCATTCGTATCAGGCCGGCAGTCCGACAATCCCCAGACCGGTGCTCGCAGAGATTCCGGTGTTTCCAGATAACGCAGCAACTCCGCGCGGTGAACGTGATTCTTACTGTTGAATAAGGCTTCAATGGGGTAAGAATGCGAGATCGTCTCCCCTTCAAACGCCATCACCGGTAACTCGACGATTTCATATTCCGGCTGCGGAAACTCATCGACGGTAAGCGGCGCGGTGATACCGTTCATGGTCCATGATGCATTGCGGCGATACGTACCGGGAGTTTCGGCGAAATTCTTCTTGAACGATCGGGTGAACGTTTGCTGCGAATCGTACGAGTAGTACAACGAAATATCGAGGATAGGCATATTGGTCAGACGCAACGCGATAGCGGCCATCGTGAGACGGCGGTCACGAATGTATTTACCTAGTGCGTAACCCGTTTTACTTTTAAACAAACGCTGAAGATACCATGGTGAATAGCCGGTTTTTTTTGAGGCTTTTTCCATGGTCAGACGATCACTTAAGTTGACTTCGATCCAGTAGAGTAACTCTTTGATCAAATCATCATGAAAATCAGGTTTTTGTTCGCTTTGCAAAATGAACTCCCTGTGCTGCAATAAAGTCGCGTGATTAGGACGCGACAGATTTTGAAATCATATGCACTACAATGGCATCCGCGCTCTGGCTAACGTTTTTTAGACATCAGAGGTTTCCTCACATACCGTTCGGCAGGCGTAAAGCTCATTTTCGATGGCGCGGTTAAGATTGTATTCTGCACAGTCTGCGCTCAGCCCGAGCGTTTCCAGGCGTGACATGGCATCCATGCTGCTTTACACAGATAAGCCACAGGAGTAACCGAAGAAAAGTAGATAGCTGAGGATAATGCCAAGACTTGAACGGATGTTCAAGTTATTTGAGAACGCTCATTCACCTGTGAATTTATATAGGTAAATGACTTGCAATCTCCTGTAAAAGCATACCCGCCGAGGCAGGCAGAAAAGTGAATATGAGAAATATTATCTGGCGGAACAGGTAAAACTGGAGGCCATTTTTGTGTCACCCTGTCCGTTGTATCGTGGGAATAACGGATAATCACACAACGGCATTTCGCGCCCGGCAGTTGCTTTGTTTGTATCAATCATCACTTGCTGACCCGGATCTATCCCATGAACAACCCATTTATCCAGGACTCCTAATGAATCCCAACTCACCCGATATGTCCCGCTGCTGTGCGTGAAACCCGGTGCCAGGTAGAAACGGGCAAACTGATGAAGTTCTTGCTCACCAAATTCAGCTTTCAGCTTCTCGTAATACGCTACGGTGTTTCCTGGCGGAACAGCCATATCCGCCGTGCCATGCATCAGTAAAAGTTTGCCTCCATGCTGCACAAAAGTGTGAATATCAGCACTATCATTATCGATTTGTGCCGCCAGTTCTTTCAGCCTCGTCTCATGGGCTGCGGGATTAAACTGAAGAGAGTCGTAATTTGCATCTCGCATCACTTCGTAGCGGACAGCTTGATCGCCCATCATGTAAGGGAATGAAATAATGATATTACTGGCTTCTGGTTTTGGCTTGTTTGCACCTGAACCAAAAACACTGACCAACGCAGAAGCGTCTGCACCACGTAAAATTGGCCATGGGGCAAAGTGATCGCCAGTTAGCAGGTTGACACCCAGAGGCACTGGTTTATTAAGCATCTGGACCAGCGCGATTTGCGTATCTGAAAGGCAGTTGGCGCCCATATCTTTCCCATCCGGGCAGCGCAGATGAGCCAGTTTAAATGTCGAACTGCAGGCATCCGGATTGGCGACTACACCATCAGCCAGACCATCCAGTTTGTCACAGGCACCAGTAACGGCATTGGCAATCAGTGCGGCTTTGGCCGGCGAAATCCACGCGCCCGGCGTGTTGTAGATTGCCTTCCCGATGCTGATCCCGGCCATGTGCAGTTCAACGACGTTATACACCGGATGAATGGCAATCGCGCCGTCATAGTCAAGCGGGAAGCGCTGGATCGCCGCAAGCGCTTCGTGGCCACCTTGCGAATTACCCTGAAAATACATGTGAGCAGGTTTTCGACCATAAGCCTGTTGGATCAAGGCAACGGCCACATCGTGTGTTTTCTTGATTTGCGCACCGGCAAAGTTATCCCAGGCTTCCCCGTTAAGGGTAAAGGAAGCATCGGATACTCCGCCCTGATGGCCTGAATCACTGCCAAACGTGGCATAACCTTGCTTTATTGCGCCAGGTGTTGCTGCCGGCGCCAGACGTGCTGTATCAGCGTCTTTAATCGCGCCGTCAAAACCACTGCCACCCAGTTGCAGGGCTTTACCATTCCACTCAAGCGGCAGGTAAAGCTGAAAATTAATATCGGGCGCATTGAGATCGACCGGCCTGATCTGCCCTTCAATCTTGCAATGTTGATTACCCGGATGGCCCGCCATTGCCACTGTGGTGACCCGCGCCCCCCTTGTCGGAAGCCCGATTGCGTCTGCATTGATATGCACATTTTTTAAGGCGACGCACTGTGCTTCGGTGAGGCCTTTTTCAGGGGCAGCTAAAACAGTAGCGGTGAACAGCACAAGCGAGCAGAGGCAGAAGGGAGCTTTCATCAGACAACGTTCATTCCGGCGGCTAAGTAGCGGCAGTTTGTCATTAAATGACCTGTGAAAGAAGACTTTTGACTATTGAGTGTTTAAAAAAATGGTCACATTATGCATTAATTATATATCTGATGAATATTAATCTCTCGGAAAATTACCGACATCATTAAGTTTATAAACATATTAATAATGAATATCTTAAAATAAAGCAAGGCAGGCCAATATTAAAAATGCGCAGTGATGGGTATTTATTTGCCTGTTATTGATGTTAAGCGTATATTCGCGTTTGCCTGAATTTAAAATGACGGCCTATATACATAATCATCTATTTTAAAAAGGAATTTATATGAAAAACTTATTTAAGTTAGCTCTCCTCGCTTCGGTAGTTACGACACTTTCAGGCTGTACCGGTAGCGTTTTTAATAAAGAGAAAAATTGTGACTATACTTATTTGCTGCACCCTGCGATTTCAATTTCTAAAATGATCGGGGGTTGTGGTCCGGCAGAGAAATAAGTAGCGGGTTTTGTCATGCCGGACCTTTGTGTCCGGCATTTGCTATTCTGCAACGCCTGAATTCATAATTTTTACCGTTCCCCCCCTTTTTTCATTACCGAGCCATAAGATCATACGAACCCAACTTTAGTTACAACATACATATGCCAGATAAATCAAAAACACCAAAAACTTAACCAAAAGTGTCTTCTGTATTTCTTCAGGACGAACGTGTCTTAGATTTATTGACCAGCCTCCATCCGCACGGATAAAAAAATGGCCGCATAAGCGACCATTAGCCTCTTTCAGAAATAGAGAATTTACCGCTTACGCCACAGTGTAACTTCCGCTACGGTATGCTGGAATTTCCTCGCCGTTTCACGGATCACAAACGGAACATCTGTCGGTTTCCTAACCTCTTCAAATTCATTCGCCAGCAAACGTTTCAACGCCTGATGCGTCGTAACAGCTTCACCATTTTCCCGGAACCCGCCCAGCCAGTGCTCTTTCGGTGTAAACTCTTCGAGCCAGGTGTAAGGTGAAGAAAGCATGAGTAAGCCGCCAGAACGAATCATTGGCGTAATATCTGTCAGAAAACGTGCAGGTTCACGCAGTCGATCCAGCAAATTAGCAGCCAGGACCAGATCATATAATTCCGCCTGCGGCTTCAGGTTACAGGCATCACCCTGCACAAAATTCACCCGCACTGTCTGCTCTGCTGAGATATTGACATCAGCGAGCGAAGCCTGGCAATAATCCACCAGTTCGCCCTCCTCCGGGATTACATACCGACAGGCTTCACCGCGTGCCAGAGCCAGAGCGACATCAATAAATCGCGCGGAATAATCCATTCCAACCACGGAGTCGAAATGACGCGCAAGTTCAAAACTGGCACGCCCCGTAGCACACCCGATATCCAGTGCCCTGCCACGATTAACTGTATTTTCAACTGCAATATCAACCAGTTGAACCGCATAATTCGTTACGTCGAAATGACGCGGACCGTACTGGAAATCAAGATACTGCGCCACCAGCCCGTCAGTTTCATAAGGATTCACTTTCACCACTTCCTGATGGCTGGAAATCACATAGCGGAAACCGGCATGCTGGAAAAAGTGGCGACGGAAAGCATAACGCGAAGATTTTAGCGCTTCATTGCCCGTTGAAATCCAGCTTCCGCCTTTGATCATGGAATGTTTACCATCGAATGTTGGCGTCGAAAAATCATCATATAAAGGATGAACACGAAAGCCGTCAAATCCACTGATCGGCGTAGACGCCCATTGCCAGACATTCCCCACAACATCATAAAAATCACCTTGTTCGAAATGATCAACCGGACAGGATGATGCCCACCATGCGAGGTTGATATTTCCCGGTGCTGTTTCCCAGTCTGGCTGATCACCCTGCACCTGATTACGCAGAATCATCCATTCAGCTTCGGTCGGCAACTGTACTGATTCACCGGTCTGCGCCGCTTTCCAGCGACAGAATGCTGCCGCTTCCAGTTGATTAACTTCAGCAGGCCAGTCCCATGGCATCGGTACTTCTTCAGTCATCAGGCGAAGTTTCAGCCGTTCAGGTTCGCGGGGCGAACCCACCCAGAAAGTGGGCATTTCAGCCCGCGCAAAATCCCGCCAGCCAAGCCCTTCCTCATCCCACCACTGGGCATCGTGATAGCCGTCCGCCTGTATAAAAGTATAAAATTCAGCGTTACTGACCAGCATCTTACTGGCACTAAATGCCTGAATTTTCTGTTGAGATGTGCCGTATTCGTTATCCCAGCCGTAGGTATCATCCTGCTTACCCAACGTGACAATGTCACCTTTCACCGCCAGCATAGTGTTATCAGGTACGCTGTTGCGGTCATGACAGGCGATTCCACACACCGGCCAGTGAGATTGTGGCTTAACCCATTCCACCGGCAACTGACGGATCAATACACTGGATGTTTCCAGATGAATGCGCTCATGTTCAATGCCCATCAGAATCACCCAGGCAGGGCTGTCCCATCCGATGGGTAAACTCAGCGCCATGGTGTCAATAATACCGAGCACTTCTTCACGTACTTTGTCGCGGTATTGACGCAAGTTAACAACAGATGGCCAGTTATAGTTCTGATCGTCGAGATCATCCCAGCTCATTTCATCCACACCGATCGCCAGCATCGCTTCGATGTGTGAATCAACACGTTGAGGAATCAGCCCTGCAGCCATCAGCTTATTAATATAAAAAGTGGCGGTATGACCGAAATAAAAAATCAGCGGGTGGCGAAGCGAAATTGCCTTATTGAAATAGGCTCTTTCATCAGCGAGACAATCAAACAGGCTCTCGTACAGCTCCCAGGTTTGAATGAAATAATCGCGAATTTCCTGACGTTTTTCTTCCGCTGTTCCGGTGCTTAGCAAAATGGTCTGCGTCGGTTCTGGCAACCCGATAGCCTTGTTTTGTGTTGAAAGCATTATTAGTCCTCTGTCTTCTTGCGTTGCCAAATCAATACACAATTGTAGCAGGTCACATCTTTGGCTTATTCCCGGTCTGGTTTTTACCGGCTTTATATTCTCAATCGTGAGACATTAACATAACCTTAAAATCGGGCCTATGCTCGCTATCTCTCCATAAACAACAGCGAACTTTCACGAACATGCAGAGATTCGCCCTCAAAATGATGACGTAAATCGTAGTAATCTGGTGCATCAATGATGCCCTGAATATTGTCAGAAAATGCTTCCAGCGCCTGTTTCATCTGCGGCAGATAATCGTGAGTGTCATAAACACGGTCGATCCCCTCAAGCGAATGATTCATAATTTTACGCGCAACATCGTTCGGCACATTCAGGGAGGATAACTTGGAACGCGCCGTACGGCGTAAATCGCGGGTGGTAAAAGCATCAATCCCCGGCCCCCGTTCCGCACGTAGCAGGCGCCGTATAACCTGTGTCACCGCACCGCGTGATAACGGTCTTTGTGCATCGAGCGGTGAAGGCACCAGCCAGGGACTGTGTTTCGGACTGGCTGATAGAAGAGCATTGATGCAGGTGATCATTAATGGCGTCAGCGGCAGGCTGTGATCACGAGCCGATTTATTGCGCGTACCCTGTCGCCAGATGCCGATCTGCAAATGGAACTCATCTTTTCTGGCGCGCACCACTTCATCTGGTCGTCGTGCAGTCAGCAGGCACAACCGCAATGCCCAGCGACATTGTTCAGAAATATCGCATAAATCAAGGCTATGCCAGAAAACCCAGATTTCAGCATCGGTTAACGTTCGTTCGCGTGGCGGGGTATTCCGGCCGCCGACGTCGCGGCGCTTCATGGTACTTAGTGGCGAATGTGCCAGATATCCCTGGGTTTCTGCCCAGCCAAAAAATTGCTTACAAAGCGCGAATACCCGTTTTGCTTCTGAAACTTTCCCGTCCGCCAGCAGTACATTAAACAAACGGTTCAGTCGTAAACGGGTGATTTTATTCAGAGGCACTTCGCCGATCACTGGCAACACATGTTTCATCAGGGATGAAACAGCAATTTCTGGCCGGCGTCGTGTCAGGATCAGTGAAAGCCGGATCCAGATATTGATCACCTGCCCGACCGTCGCATTGCCCTCCTCATCAAAATCATCCAGTTTGGCAAGCGGTGTCATTTTCACATTCTGCAGATAAGCCAAAACATGCTGACCAACATTTCCGGCAGCAAAATCTCCTTCGACTATTGTTACGGATCCGATCTTACTCATCTGCCCAATTCACCTCAAAAATCACAGGCCGGAGTTATAACAAGCCTGAGGATCTTAGGCAAAAGGTTTATGACTCCAGACCTATTAAGTCTGGAGTCACACAGATCATTAATAACGGAAAATAGAGCGATTATGAAGGGGATTTATGGTGAGCCAGCCGTTGTGTGTTGTTCATAAAATCAACAGACATAATGATATAACGCATATTTTTTACTCATATCTTCGTTATACGTTATGGATTGGCGAAAAAACCGACGTTTTCATCCGTATGCATTCGCCCTAATAACGGTTGTCGTCATAAATAACGTCATGTTTCTCTAAAGAAAATTTTGCTTATGCCGAAATGTTAATAGTTAAGGATCCTTAATCTCACTTAAACCGCAGTCTGGCCATGGAAATGTCACTATGCGCAATAATCAGCCAATATCACAACGGGAATATCAATACCCTGACGACGCAACATTGATGTCAACGACAGATGCCGAAAGCCGTATTACCTACGCCAACGATGCATTTATAGAAGTTAGCGGTTTTGCCAGTGAAGATATTATCGGGCAGCCTCACAATGTTGTGCGCCATCCCGATATGCCTCCTTCGGCATTCAAAGATATGTGGGCTACATTACAACAGGGTTTCCCCTGGACAGCACTGGTGAAAAACCGCCGTAGCAATGGCGATCATTATTGGGTTCGTGCCAACGTCGTACCGATCATTCGTGGCGGTAAAACCAAAGGTTACCTTTCTGTCCGCACCAAACCGACTACTGCAGAGATTAATGCAACCCAGGCGCTTTATGACAAAATGAATCGCGGCGCACTGAACAACCGCCGCTTGCATCGGGGGTTGTTGATCCGTACCGGCATTACCCGCAGTTTTTCTATTTTAAAAACACTTTCTGTGCGCTGGCGGATCCGCAGCGGTTTGCTGGTTTTACTCGTCCTTAACTCACTCGTCATTTCTGCGCTGACTACCCTGCCCGTGATACAGATGAATACCGCATTGGCACTCAATGCATTTTTCATTCTGTTGCTGAATTTCTGGATGGAATGGCAGATTACCCGCCCGATCGAACAGCTTTGCAGTCAGACCTTGCGTGTTGCCAGCGGCGCGAGTCATACGATCACGCCAATGGAGCGGGTCGATGAAATTGGTATGACGTTACGATCTGTTGGCCAGCTCGGATTGATTTGCCGTTGGATGGTGGATGATGTCAACGACCAGGCGCACAAAGTCCGCACGGCCAGTGAGTCACTGGCGAATGGTAATGAAGCCCTGAGTCAACGTACTGAACAAACTGCCGCTAACGTTGGACAAACTGCTGCAGCAATGAATGAGATGAGCACGACAGTTGAAAGCAACACACAGACGGCAGCCGAAGCCGACAAACTTTCACTGATAGCAAGTGCGGCGGCAGAAAAAGGCAGCAATGCTATGCAGGAAGTTGTCGGCACTATGCAGGAAATCACCGGCAGTTCACGACAAATTGCCACCATCACCAATGTTATTGATGGCATCGCTTTCCAGACGAACATTCTGGCGCTCAATGCCGCAGTTGAAGCGGCTCGCGCGGGTGAACAAGGCAAAGGCTTCGCCGTGGTTGCCGGAGAAGTGCGCAGCCTGGCGCAACGAAGTGCCAGCGCAGCCAGCGAAATTAAACGCCTGATCGACAGCAGTGTGGAAACGGTAGTGTCGGGATCGAAGCAGGTTGATCAGGCAGGGAAAACGATGGCCGACATCGTCTCTCAGGTGCGAAATGTGACGTCACTGATCGGGCAAATCCGAAGCGCCACTGGCGAACAAAATCAGGGATTACTGGATATTGCCAAAGCCATTGAAGAACTGGACCGCATCACACATCAAAATTCAATTCAGGTTCAGGAAGGTGCCAATGCTTCTTCAGGTCTGAAGCAACAGGCCGACCGTCTGGTTGAAGCCGTGGGGGTGTTCCGGTAACGTTATTGAGTAAAATAGAGGCGGCTAATCACCGCATCTATTTCAATAAGCTATGTCATTACAACGATCTGATTACACTGTTGCCAATCTGAACGCTGATACTGAGCGGGTCAGATGAAGAACCTGTTCTTCCAGCGAGGCCGCTGCGGCAGCTGATTCCTGAACCAGCGCTGCGTTTTGTTGCGTCACGCCATCAATTTCTGTCACCGCCTGTTCAATCTGGCTAATCCCGCGGCTTTGTTCATCAGAGGCTATCGAGATATGTTCCATTAATATATTAATCTGAGTGACAGAGGAAATGATCGCTGAAATGGAATCGCCGGTGCGCGAGACCTCATCCGACCCTTCGCGAATATTCGCCACCGATTCAGAAATCAGACTTTCGATTTCTTTTGCTGCCATGGCGCTGCGCTGCGCCAGACTGCGCACTTCACTGGCCACCACTGCAAATCCACGCCCCTGCTCACCCGCGCGTGCCGCTTCAACAGCGGCATTGAGCGCCAGAATGTTTGTCTGGAAAGCGATACTATTGATCACACCTGTAATATCTTCGATTTTTTTCGAACTGCTGTTAATACGCCCCATCGTACCAATCACGTCCTGAGCGACTTTCTCGCCTGCGCGCGCGTTTTGGACAGCTTCACGTGTCAGACTGCTTGCCCGGGAGACATTTTCGGTATTTTGTTTTACCGTCGCACCAAGTTCTTCCATGCTGGCGGCGGTTTGTGTCAGCGCTGCGGCCTGTTGTTCAGTGCGGGAAGCCAGATCAATATTACCTGCGGAGATTTCCTGCGATGCATGCGCCACTGTATGGCTGGTGTCGCGTACCTGCCTTATAATTCTGGTCAGCGACTGGCGCATATGTTCTATCGACTGCATCAACTCTTCAATCTCACTGCGGGATTTGGCTTTCACCGGTACTGGCGTATCGAGATAACCTTCAGCAATCTGACGGCAGTGATCGCGAGAACTCAGCAGCGGCATCAGAACAAAGCGCTTCATTAACACCAGAACACTGATAATGATGATCAGAAATAACAAACCAAAACCGACCGTCAACCCGATACCAAATTTGAAATGACTTTGTGCAACATTATTAAGATTTTTTGCGTACTGTTCATGGAGGGCCAACACTTTATCCAACACGATTTCATACTGACGATCGAGTTTCACCACCGCAGGGATCCGGGCTTTGAACGCTGCCTGATCACCGGACTTTGCAGCGTCAATCAAGGGCTGGATACCGTTCTGGCGATAGTCCTGGTATGTATTGCGGTATTCATCGGCCAGTTCACTTTCACCAGGCAATTTCGGCACATCAAGATACGTCTGAAACGCTGCATCGGCTTTACCGATGACCTCAGTGACTCCGTCCAGAGCAGATTTTGACTGCTGACCGTCGCCATTTTCAATTTCTTTCATATATTCCATCACGCGAACACGCGAGGTTCGGCTGTGGTTAATGGGGTCGATAATAGAAAGCACCACACGGATTTCCTTGTTCACATCATCCAGTGAATGATTACTCCGGGTGAGCAGCCAAACATTCGAAAGCATACTGGTGAAAAAGAGTGCGAAAAGAATAACAAGAACAAGCAAAGACGACTTTTTAAGCGACATCGGGAGATTCTCAAAATAAAGCGGGAATCTGTTTATCGGCATTCCTGTTCAAATGTTTAATATTTCCAGCGCACTATCTGCAATTTGTGGCACGTTGATCGATCGTAGGAGAAATTTCCGAACATGTTTAAAGACGTTTACTGCAGTCAAAACACCTGTGAGTAATCTGAGTGTTTCCCAAAAAAATTATTGCTAACACTTATATTAAAGATATGAATATGACCTCATGCAGGATACTTACCCCCTGCTTATCGTTATTAATACAACTAACCCCACTAAAAATGAAAAATTTTCATGGAACTATTTTTGAAAATTAATTGTAAACATTACCACCGTGAATACTATTATTGTTTTTATAGAGAAATGATTATGAATTAAATACGATACTGAGTTAAGTTGAATGGTTTTAATGAAGCAATTTAAAAGAATAGTTAATTTATTTTTTGTCACTTTTCACTTGAATCTGCATACCCTCATAAAATTTTACTTAAGTCACACCCGCATTCTATAAGGCCTGCTGAAAGTTTGGATAAAACTCCTATATATCAATGAACATAAGCGAATGTGTCACGCCGCACCAATAGAAATGTTTTGTTACACCATTTAAATGTCAATGCTGCGTAATATTTACCTAAAATGTCACCACAGGTATTTACCTGCAATATTATTTTCAGAAAAATTCAAAACACACTGCGAAATGTTTCTCATAAATATTTTGAATCGCTTGTGACCCTGAATTATTCCGACGTTTTCCTCGGAAAAGGATGTAGTTTTGGCAGGGTTGCCAATATCATATTTTAAGAATCATTGGCAGCGTTTATCACTCTATAAGTAAGGGATAAGCATGTCTAATAGCTTCCAGAATGAAATTCCGAAAGCGCGCGTTAACATAAAACTTGATCTACACACTGGCGGCGCACAGAAGAAAGTCGAATTACCGTTAAAATTGATGGTAATGGGTGATTACAGTAATGGAAAAGAGAACCGTCCGTTATCTGAACGCGAAAAAGTTAACATTAATAAGAATAACTTTAACAGCGTACTGGCTGAATTCAGCCCTTCACTGAACCTGACTGTGGAAAATACGCTAACAGGTGATCGCAGCGAAGAAAATATCTCTCTCAATTTCAATGAAATGAAAGATTTTGAGCCAGAACAGGTTGCCCGTCAGATCCCCCAACTGCGCGCGATGCTGGCAATGCGTAACTTATTACGTGACCTCAAATCCAATCTGCTCGACAACGTCACCTTCCGTAAAGAGCTCGAAGCCATTCTAAAAGATCCTGCGCTGAGCAATGAACTGCGCACTGAACTTAATGCCCTGGCGCCAAAGGCGTAATTGCCTCCACTTAATGGATTAATGCGAGATAATGCTCATGTCAGTCAACACTGAAAACTCTTCTTCCAGCCAGACAACGGTTCTGGATCGCCCTGAAGCCGGTACGGTATACGCTTCCCTGTTTGATAAAATCAACCTGACGCCTGTGTCCTCACTGGGTGATCTGAACGATTTTCAGGATACGTCTGCGCTGGCAGATGTTACCGCTGATCAGCGTGTCACTGCCGCTGTACAGGTCTTCCTTGAGCGCCTGAAGTTGTCAGGCCAAACCGTTGAACGGCTGGACAAAACCTTGCTCGATCATCATATCGCCGAACTCGACAGCCAGATCAGCCGTCAGTTGGATGTGGTCATGCATCACCCGGAATTTCAGCGTATTGAATCCGGCTGGCGTGGTCTGAAGTTCCTGGTTGATCGTACTGATTTCCGCCAGAACGTAAAAATCGAACTGCTGGATGTATCTAAAGACGACCTCCGTCAGGACTTCGAAGATTGTCCTGAGATCATCCAGAGCGGCCTGTACCGTCATACCTACATTCAGGAATATGACACACCGGGCGGCGAGCCAATCGGTTCTGTGATTTCCAACTACGAGTTTGACGCGTCGGCGCAAGATGTCGCCCTGCTGCGTAACATTTCTAAAGTATCTGCCGCTGCGCATATGCCATTCGTCGGTGCGGTCGGCCCTAAATTCTTCCTGAAAGATTCCATGGAAGAAGTGGCGGCGATTAAAGATATCGGCAACTACTTTGACCGTGCGGAATACATCAAGTGGAAATCCTTCCGCGATTCTGACGATTCCCGCTATATCGGTCTGACCATGCCGCGCGTACTCGGTCGCCTGCCGTATGGTCCGGATACCGTTCCTGTTCGCAGCTTCAACTACGTTGAAGAAGTGAAAGGTCCGGATCACGAGAAATATCTGTGGACAAACGCGGCGTTCGCCTTTGCGGCCAACATGGTGAAAAGCTTCATCAAAAATGGCTGGTGTGTGCAAATCCGTGGCCCACAGGCGGGCGGTGCAGTGACTGATCTGCCAATTCACCTGTATGATCTGGGTACCGGCAATCAGGTGAAAATCCCGTCAGAAGTGATGATCCCGGAAACCCGCGAGTTCGAGTTTGCCAATCTGGGCTTCATCCCGTTGTCTTACTACAAAAACCGCGATTACTCCTGCTTTTTCTCCGCAAACTCTGCGCAGAAACCGGCGCTGTACGATACTGCCAATGCCACCGCAAACAGCCGCATCAATGCGCGCCTGCCGTACATCTTTCTGCTTTCACGCATCGCACACTACCTGAAGCTGATTCAGCGGGAAAACATCGGCACCACCAAAGACCGTCGTCTGCTGGAACTGGAGCTGAACACCTGGATCCGCACGCTGGTAACCGAAATGACCGACCCGGGCGATGACCTGCAGGCCTCTCACCCGCTGCGTGATGCCAAAGTGACCGTTGAAGATATCGAAGACAACCCGGGCTTCTTCCGTGTGAAACTCTACGCCGTGCCGCACTTCCAGGTGGAAGGTATGGACGTGAATCTTTCACTGGTTTCTCAGATGCCTAAAGCGAAAGCGTAAGAGGCCGGAGTGGTAATGAAAATTTATCGACCACTATGGAGTGAGGGGGCATTGCTGTCCCCTCAGCAGTTCCAGCAGCAGGCTTTGTGGGAAGCACATAATAATCAATGTGTTGCTCACCTGTCGGTTGTTAATCCCTGGGGTGTAGCCACAGCTGAATTTGATGAAGGCTTGCTGAGTGTCAGACGTCTGCAAGCACTTCAACTGACCGTGCGTCTGCCTGACGGATCTCTGATAGATACCGGGAGCAGCGATCTTCTTCCCCCTGCCCGGGATTTATCTCAGGATATTCCGGCACAAATCAATGAGCTTACGGTGATGCTGGCGATGCCGTTATTGCAGGCAAACAGCAGCAACGTACAACTCACTGACAATGCGGGGGATCGCCCGCTCCGTTATCGTCAGGAATGGGTAAATGTTCAGGATGCATTCGGTCAGGAAGAAGAGTCTATGGCTGTGGCCCGTTATGCTTTGTCTCTGCGTTTTGACACAGAACAAAACGAGGAATACCTGATCTGTCCTGTATTACGTCTGGTTCGCGACGGTCAAGGCGGCTGGAGAAATGACAGTACATTTATTCCTCCGTTGCTGGCAATGTCCGCTCATCACGGGCTGGTCCTGGACATGGAGCAAATTCTCACACAATTGCAGGCTAAACGCCGCCGCCTGATGGGGATGCGTCGTGAGAGCAATCAGCGTATGGCCGATTTCGCCGTCGCAGATGTGTCATTGTTCTGGCTGCTTAATGCCCTCAATACGCATGTTTCAGCATTATCTGAACTGGTTAAAAATCCGGCGCGACACCCTGAACAAGTCTGGTTTGAATTATCGAAACTGGCGGGGAGCCTGCTGACGTTTTCCCTGGAACATGATATCGAAGCGATACCGGCTTACGACCATGCGTCCCCAGAGACCGTTTTCCCGCCTTTACTTGACCTGATCGGGGAGCTACTGGAAGCCAGCCTTCCTTCACGCGTTATCTCGCTGGAAATGCACAAGATCAATGGCCAGCAGTGGAAAGCGCCTCTTAATGACAGTCGCCTGCGTGAAGACGCGGACTTCTACCTGTCAGTGCGCTCAACACTGCCCGCTTATCAGCTTATTTCCCAGTTCCCTGCCTTGTGTAAAGTCGGGGCACCGGACGATGTCAATAATATCGTCAATATCGCACTTAATGGTGTGCCGCTGATCGCGTTAAGCCATGTCCCTGCGGCAATCCCTCTTCGGCTGGAAAATCAATATTTCGCCCTGGATCTCAAACATCCCTCTGCGCAGGCCATGCTGGATTCGGGTACGTGCATGTTCTATGTACCGGAACTTCTCGGTGAACTGCAACTGGAACTCTATGCGGTGCTTCGGTCATGAGAAATGAAATAGATATTGATGAGTTGCTGGCCGATACCTGGCTGTCCGTTGTGCAGTTACGTAATGGAGTGGTTGCAGAAGAAGGCGAGGCTTTATACGAGCGCTGCCGCGCACAGGTAGAGCGAGTTCAGGACCAATTACAGCTGGCCGGTTACGATAGCGAAAGCGTTGAACATATCACTTATGCCCAATGTGCATTGCTGGATGAAACCGCACTCGGTCGACAGGGTGAGGACAAGGCGCCAGATAACGGACATATTGCCTGGCAGCGGGCACCGTTACAGGCGCGTTTCTTTGGCTCTCTTCAGGCAGGTGAAGCGTTATATGAACGGATCCGCTCTGTGCTGCGTCAACCGGCTCCCGATATCACCGTGCTGACCTGTTTTCATCGGATCTTATTGCTGGGTTTTCAGGGGCAATATAGCGCTCAAACCATCAACCCTCATCAACGTGAGCAAACCCTCGCCGCACTTGCCGGGCGGGTCACTCCCTTCAACGTGATGCTCCCGGGGGCATTGCTGAGTAAAACAGGACGGGTACGTGGCGGGGCAATATTACGCTCACTCTGGTTCTGGGTTCTGGTTGCTATTGTGGTCGTGTCCGGTGTCTGGTGGGGTGGGCATGTCTGGCTGCAACATCTGATTCATCAGCAATTGCCGGGGCAGTTCTGATATGCGCATCGGTTCTCGTTTATCAGTTTACTGCCTGACCGGGATGACGGGGTGTCTGGCACTTCTGTTGTGCTGGGGATTCAGCCCATTTGGCGCCTCCACAAAATCAGTCATTACCCTCATCACAGTGACCTTAATGGCTGGACTGATGCTGTGGGGAAGGCGCCATGATGTGTTCATCGATGAGACGACACGACTGGAAAACCTGCCGGAGATATCGTTTTCGCAGCCGGTCGTTCTTGTTTGCGGGGACAAGCTGGATGCGCTGTTTGGTGAAACTACGGTACGGATTACCCCACTTGCCTGTTATGTCAAGACAGACATCGCAAAACCGTTATCCATTTTCGTTGATGCGGTGCTATCACAACGTCCCGGCTGGATCCGCCAGATGGCCGTACTGTACAGCGTTTCGCCGGAAATTCATGCCGATGAAGCTGTCTGCCGTGCCGCGATTAAAAGCTGGCGTCAGCAGTTTTATCGTTTGCAAAAGCGCATCGGATGCCGCATTCCCGTGCTGGTCAGTTGCTGGCTGAACGGAACGGCATCGCCCTGGTTTGTGGGCGCTGCCGACGGAAAAATGATCGTCAGGGACGACGATGAAGGCGCAACACGGCTGAGTGACTGGTTGAGTTCGTCAGACATCAATATGCAGCCCGCTCGCCAGTCTCAGGCTATCTGTCTTGAGGCAGCCTGTTCATGGCTTCGGGACGTTGTGCTTGATGAAATGCAGCATCCTGAAACCCTGAGTACGCCGGTTCGTCCCGTGGCCGTGGGTGTCAGGTTTGACGCCGTGTCGGGTGTGCCCGATAACCTTTGGTCTGCAGCATTGACGCGGCGTACCACACTGAATGCCCTGACGCCATTGCAATCAGAGACAGTGGCAACTCTGCCTTTTCCCGATCCTTTGTTACCGCTGCTTTCCGGCACTACCCGCCATATCAGGGCAGGGCTGGCACCGGTAATAGCTGTCATTCTCATGATGTGTTTTGCGGTAACGGCCATTGGTTTTGTTGTTAACAACAACCACAGGCTCATTACGCGTATCGGTATGGATCTGAAGCGCTATCTGATCATTCCTATGAACAATTACGTTCCGAAAGCACAAGCCGTTGCCGCGTTGAAACTGGATGCTCAGTTGCTTGAGCGTTATCACCGCCAGGGCGAGCCTTTACGTCTGGGTTTAGGACTTTATCAGGGTGAACGACTCTGGCTGGCTCTGCAGCAGGAAATTGATCGTTACATTCCTCCCCCTCCGCCGCCGCCACCGGCTGAGAAACACATAGCTAAAACCGTGCGTCTCGACGCCTTGTCACTATTTGACACGGGCCAATACGAGCTTAAACCGGGCTCGCTCAAAATGCTGGTGAATGCGCTTGTGGATATTAAGGCTAGGCCAGGCTGGCTGATTGTGGTGGCCGGACACACGGACATTACCGGTGACGCGAAAGCCAACCAGACATTGTCGCTCAAACGTGCGGGATCATTGCGTGACTGGATGCTCTCAACCAGCGATGTCTCCCCGACATGCTTTGCCGTACAGGGCTACGGCGCAACACGCCCGATTGCAACAAACGATACCCCGGAAGGCCGTGCGGCTAACCGTCGTGTCGAAATCAGTCTGGTGCCACAGGCAGATGCCTGCAAAGCATCAGCAACCCCAAGTTCATCAAATGATTGATGAATGTTTACCTTAGAAATGGAGAACTACCCATGGCAATTCCTGTTTATCTGTGGCTGAAAGACGACGGCGGTGCGGACATTAAAGGCTCCGTAGACGTTAAAGATCGCGAAGGCAGCATCGAAGTGGTTGCACAGGATCACAACCTGTATATCCCGACCGATAACAACACCGGCAAACTGACGGGTACTCGTATTCACACCCCGTTCCTGTTTACCAAAGAAATCGATTCCTCCAGCCCGTACCTGTACAAAGCGGTGACCACTGGCCAGACCCTGAAATCTGCTGAGTTCAAATGGTATCGCATCAATGACGCGGGCCAGGAAGTGGAGTATTTCAACACTAAACTGGAAAACGTCAAGCTGGTAAAAGTCGCGCCAAAAATGCACGACATCAAAGATCCGGCTAAAGAGAAACACAACCACCTCGAAGCTATCGAGTTGCGTTACGAAAAAATCACCTGGACCTACAAAGACGGCAACATCATTCATTCCGATTCCTGGAACGAACGTACTACCGCGTAAGACCTTATCAGCAGACGGTTCGCCGTCTGCTGTTTTTGTTTCCTGAGCCGCTGCCTGGCGGTTGAGCAAACAAAAACACAACCGGACATCGACCTTATGGGCCTGCGTTTCCTGCAACGGAAAAGGCTAAGGGCGGTAGCGTACCTAAAAAAGGAATTTAGCATGGAACATCAGTCAGCTGTCTTACTTCGCCGCTTAAATCCGTACTGCGCGAAAGCGCTGGAAGCCGCCGCGACGCTCTGCCAGACCCGCGCCCACAATGAAATTACCGTCGAGCATTGGCTGCTCAAACTGCTGGAACTGGGCGAAGGCGACATCACCGTGCTGGCCCGCCGCTACGAATGGGATATGGATGCGCTGTGGCAAAGCCTGCTGGCACATCTCGATGCCCTGCCGCGTTCAGTACATTCGCGTCCTCAACTTTCTCAGGATTTACAATCGCTGATGAAAGCGGGCTGGCTGGCGGCATCACTGCAGGATGACAACCAGAGCATCCGCAGTGTCAATTTGCTCGAAGCGCTGATGGCGCAACCGCGTCTGCTGCGCTGCGAAGGGTTATGGCCGCTGTTCAGCCTGAGCGAAGAACATATCCGTCGCCTCAAGCCCGTGCTGGATGCCTTGTCCGAAGAGCGCCCGGAGTTGCAACAACAAGAAAGCCTGAACCGCACCCCTTCGTCGCTTTCCGATGAGGGTGCCAGTCCAAAATCTGATGCAGGCATAAACGGCCAGTCATTAAGTGAAGCCCTGCAGGCCGCGCTGGATAAATTCACGCTGGACGTCACAGCCAAAGCCAAGGCCGGACAAATTGATCCGGTGTTTGGTCGCGATAACGAGATCCGTCAGATGGTGGATATTCTGTCCCGTCGTCGCAAAAACAACCCGATTCTGGTCGGTGAACCGGGCGTCGGTAAAACCGCGCTGGTGGAAGGCCTTGCACTGCGCATCAGTGAAGGCAATGTGCCGGACAGCCTGAAAACCGTCAGCCTGCGCACGCTGGATTTAGGTCTGCTACAGGCCGGTGCAGGCGTTAAAGGCGAGTTCGAGCAACGCCTGAAAAACGTCATTGACGCCGTGCAAAAATCACCCACGCCGGTTCTGCTGTTTATCGATGAAGCGCACACTATTATTGGCGCAGGGAATCAGGCCGGTGGCGCAGATGCTGCCAACCTGCTCAAACCCGCGCTCGCCCGTGGCGAACTGCGCACTATTGCTGCTACCACATGGTCTGAGTACAAACAGTATTTTGAACGTGATGCCGCCCTTGAACGACGCTTCCAGATTGTCAAAGTCGATGAGCCGGACGATGAAATGGCCTGCCTGATGCTGCGCGGCCTGAAGTCCCGCTACGCCCAGCACCACGGCGTGCACATCACCGACGAAGCCGTCAAAGCCGCCGTCAGCCTTTCGCGCCGCTATATCACCGGTCGTCAGCTGCCGGACAAAGCCGTTGACCTGCTCGATACCGCGTCCGCCCGTGTACGCATGAGCCTCGATACCCTGCCGGAAGAACTGACCCGCCTTAAGGCGCAGATAGCCGCACTGGGAATGGAGGAGCAGGCATTGCTGGAAGATATCGCGCTCGGCAGCCAGAGCCACTGCGAACGTCTGGAGAAAATTGGCGAACTTGACCGCGAACTCAATGCCCAGCTTTCCGCTCTCGAAGCGCAGTACGAAGCCGAAAAAGCCCTGACGCATAAGCTGCTGGAAATCCGTCAGGACATCAGCCGTCAGGAAGATATTCACGCGCTGCAGCAAGAACTGGCCCAGTTGCAGGGCAGCGCCCCGCTGCTGTCTCTTGACGTGGACGTCCGCACCGTTGCGACAGTCATTGCCGACTGGACCGGCGTGCCGCTGACCAGCCTGCTGAAAGATGAGCAGACCGATTTACTGCAACTGGAAAATCACCTGAACAAACGGGTCGTCGGACAGGATCATGCCCTGACCGACATGGCACAACGTCTGCGCGCCGCCAAAACCGGACTGACGTCTGAGAATGGCCCGCTGGGCGTCTTCCTGCTGGTCGGCCCGAGCGGCGTCGGTAAAACCGAGACCGCCCTTTCCCTTGCCGACTGCCTGTTCGGCGGCGAGAAATCCCTCATTACCATCAACCTCAGCGAGTATCAGGAGGCGCATACCGTCTCTCAACTGAAAGGTTCACCTCCGGGCTACGTCGGTTACGGTCAGGGCGGTATTCTGACGGAAGCCGTGCGTAAACGGCCGTACAGCGTCGTTTTGCTTGATGAAGTGGAAAAAGCCCACCGGGATGTCATCAACCTGTTCTATCAGGTGTTCGACCGCGGCTTTATGCGAGACGGTGAAGGACGTGAAATCGACTTCCGCAATACCGTGATCCTGATGACTGCTAACCTCGGCAGTGACCCTTTGATGCAGTTGCTGGATGAACAGCCGGAAGCCACCGACGGCGATTTACAGGAACTGCTGCGCCCGATCTTGCGCGATCATTTCCAGCCCGCCCTGCTCGCCCGTTTCCAGACATTGATTTATCGTCCGCTGAACGCCGTTGCCCTGCGCACTATCGTTGAGATGAAACTGGTACAAGTCGCCAAACGCCTGAACAAGCACTACGGCCTGACCTGCTCCATCGAAGAAAGTCTGTACGACACGCTGGTCGCTGCCTGCCTGCTGCCGGATACCGGTGCGCGAAACATCGACAGCCTGCTCAATCAGCAGATCCTGCCGGTGCTGAGCCAGCAACTGTTGCAACGCATGGCCGGGCAACAACGCACCACGGCGCTGGCGCTGGGCTGGGATGAAGAAGAAGGGATCACGCTGGAATTTGACGGAGAAGACAAATGAGCACCTCCGATGTTATCAACAGATTGCTAAACCAGTCCCGCTATCGTCTGGACGTTTTGCAAAGTCCGGCCTTTCTCGACGTGTTGCGCTTCGATGGGGAAGAGCAACTTAGCAAACCCTTTGAATATATTATTCATGTCACCAGCACGGCCACCGATTTAACCGCTGAACAACTGGTTCTCAAACCGGCTACCTTTACCATGCAGGCTCCCGTGTTTGATATTGCAGGGGTTGCGGAGCCGGTCCGGGCTGTACACGGTGTGATTCAACATTTTTCACGTATCTCTACCTCTGCGGATCAGACGATTTACCGGCTGGTTTTGGTTCCGCGCGTAGCCTTACTGGACCACACTGCAAAGTGCGCACTTTATCTAAATCAGTCAGTGCAGGAAGTGGTTGAAAAGGTTCTTCGGGCACACGGTCTGGAAGGCCCGGACTTCGAATTCCAGCTTTCCAGATCATACCCGGCACGTGAGCTTATCACCCAGTGGCGGGAAACAGATTTAGCTTTCATCCAGCGTTTACTGGCTGAAGTCGGGATCTACTGGCATCTCGAGATGGACACCCGCCTTGAGCATGACGTCATCATATTTGCCGACAGTCAGCAACAATATAAATTTGGAGTCCGTTTACCCTTACGCAACCAAGCGGGCATGAGCGACAGCGGTACCGAAAGCGTCTGGGGGCTGAGCACGCAGCATCAGGTCGTCACGCAACAGGTTTCCACCCGCGATTACAACTACCGGGAAGCATTAAGTCCGATGGACACCACTGCCAGTGCGGCAGGAAGTGATGAAACCACCACTGGCGAAGTCTATCAGTACGCGGAGCCTTTTCTGCAATCCGGATCAGAAGACGGGGTAGAAACCGGTGCATTTTATGCCCGCCTGCGTCATGAGCGCATATTGAATGCTCAGAAGACCGTCACCGGCCACAGCAGTTGCCCTCATCTGGCACCGGGTCAGGTGCTGGAAGTCGATGGCACACTTCCTTCTGTTTTAAATGAAGGCATCCTGCTGACGGGGATAAAAACCTACGGTTCACGCAAGAGTCGTTTCACCGCACAATTGACCGGTCAGCCTTACAGTGAAACCCTCTGCTTCCGCCCTGTTCTGACAGAACGCCCGGTAATCGCCGGTACCCTTCCAGCCCGGGTTGAAAGCACCACCAAAGGCGATATCTATTCCTGGCTGGATAATCAGGGCAGATACCGCGTGAAGCTCGATTTTGACCGCGACGAACAGGAACAGGGTTACGCCTATCTGTGGCTGCGTATGGCAAAACCTTACGCCGGTGATACCTACGGCTGGCACGCACCTTTACTCGATGGTACTGAAGTTGCCATCGCTTTCGATTCCGGCGACTGTGACCGACCGTATATCGCGTATGCCCTGCATGATTCAGCACACAGTGACCATGTCACCGACGACAACCACACCCGCAATGTCCTGCGTACTCCGTCTTTCAACAAGTTGCGGATGGAAGACAAACGCTCAGAGGAACACATCAAACTCGCCACCGAGTTTGGCAAAACGCAGCTGAACATGGGGCATCTGGTGGATGCGGAACGCGCACAGCGCGGTGCCGGCTTTGAAATCAGGACGGATGAACACGGCGTGATGCGCGCGGGCAAAGGGATATTTGTCAGTGCAGAAGAACAACTCAAGGCACAGGGAAAAGTGCTGGATATGGATCCGGCCCTCGGTCAAATCCATCAGGCCAACAATGAGATGCAGGCTCTTAGTGATGCCGCCACGCAGGCTACCGCGCTGGCATCAGATATTAAAAAGCAGCTCAGCTTTGTCGATAACCGCCTGACGCAGTTGCAGTCTGCGGCCATTTTAGCCAGCGCCCCGATGGGCGTGGCGCTTACCAGCGGTGAGCATTTACAGCTGGCAGCCCGACAGAACCTGATGGTTAACGCCGGTAACAATGCCGACGTTGGCGTCATGAAAAACTTGTTCATCGGCGCAGGTGAAGCGTTAAGCATGTTTGTACATAAGCAGGATGCCACGCTGATTGCCAATCAGGGACAGGTCACTATCCAGGCACAAAACAACGCCATGTCCCTGACCGCAAGACAAACCCTGACCATCACCAGCTCGGACGATGAAATCATCATTACCACTCCGAAAAAACTGACCCTCAACGGCGGCGGCTCTTATCTGACGCTGGAAGCCAGTAAAATCGAGCACGGGTCTTCCGGGGATATGACGATTAAGTGCACGAACTACCTGGTGCCGATGGTGGGGGCTTCAAAACCCAGCGATACACCTAAATTTCCTATTGTCACGATGGAAAACTTGACTGAAGAGGATGGGAAGGATTTTTCTGCTTAATTCATCTAAATTTTTTAGTTCAGTAATAACGCTAAGTATTTAATCATAAAACTAAATATAGGTTAGAATATGTTTACAAAATCAATATGCTGCGGTTTTTTTTTGTTTCTGTTAACTTTCAATGTTAATGCATCAGTTGCTAAAACTTTGCCACCTGATGAAGTCACAACTAATTTCTACCATTCATATCTTGTAGCATCAGATTTTGAGTTAGCTGAGAGTATAAAGCAATCTGATGCTGCTGTTGATCTATATACAACCAAGCATCTACAAAAATTAAAAAGTTTGGATGAGTCAGGTTCCGATTACTTTACATATTCCCAAGACTTCTGTCCTGATTGGGCATCTAATATCAAATCATCCCAACCTATATATAAAGGTAATACTTCCTATGTCATAGTGACTCTTGGGTTAGATAGTAACCAATCTAAGTTTAGAGTCGATTTAGTAAAAGATGGGGAAGTCTGGAAGATGCAATCTGTTAATTTTATTAGTAGACAATCGCCATATTGTAATTAATATCACATTGGAATGAAAATGCTTAATATTCAAAAAGCAATTGAAACTTTGCGTGCTAATGCGGCGATTATAGCAACCGATAATGCTGAAAGATTGAGCCAGGGGCTTGATCATCACCTAAGATATGGTCGTTCTCAATGTGCACATTATGTAAAATTAGCAATTTCATCGCCTAATGGTGGGGGGCTAAAACTAGAAAATTCCGGAATAAATTCTGCAAAAGACTATGGCCCTTGTCTTATTTCCAATGGATTCATCGCCGTATCGGGTGCGACTACATCTTTGGTAGGAGGTATTTATAATATAACGGGTCAGCAACCTGGTGATGTAGTTGTAGTTCAAAATGCTCCAAACCACCCTCATGGACATATGGCCATGTTCGATGGAACTAATTGGGTCTCAGACTATGTACAGGTAAAAGGGTTTTATCCAGCGCAGGTATATCGAACAAATAACATAAGTTATGTCTTGTATCGCTACTCTGGTGATTCAGAAAATAACGCTCCCGAAGATAGTAGCAATGCTGACAACAAAGACCTCCACATCTGCTACCCCATTACGAAAAACCCAAAGGGCAATGAATTCGGCAACGCTGAAGAGATCCTTGCGCATCTCAGCCGAGAACCCGCAGGGTTTTATCTGGTTGGACGCAACGGTATGTGGCACGGCGGCATTCATATCAGTTCTGTCACCACCCCATGGAGCGCATTAAGTGGTAATGGTACTTCTGAGTCTGTCGATTTTCCTGTTCCCTACAAAGGTGAGCAGCCTCTGCGCTGTATGGCAGATGGCGAAGTCGTTGCTTATCGGGTATGTAAAGATTATCTCGAGGCTCCCTGGACTTCTGGAATACTAAGTTACTCAGGTTCATTCGTCCTGATACGACATTATCTGCAACCCGGGGATGATAAAAAAAGCAGCCTTACCTTTTATACTCTTTATATGCATCTTGCTCCCTGGTTAGCTTATCAGGCTGGTAAAGGAGAGAAAACATGGAAAGTAAACGAAAGAAAAGGTCTGTCTGCTTACGAGGATGCCGACCGGAGTGTACGTAAAGGTACACTTCCTAATGGGACAAAAGTGCGCTGGGATGAGACGGATGAAGGATTTAAGACTCAAACAGACAAAGGACGAATATATGGCAATGTTACCCTTGAGGAGGATGTGATCGTCAAGGCGCGAGGAAATACCCCTGAGAAAAAACTGTTTAGTCAGGGCGATCAAGTATGGGTAGTTGCTGACAGAACTAATCTGAAAACAACGGAGCCCGTCGTCATTCCTCCAGCCTGGTGGGCGCACTTCCAGCCACAAACCGAAGAGAAACTCGAATTTGAACAGGTCACATGCCCTGTCCCATTCCGCATAAACGCAAAAGATCCCGTCGGGCATCTTGGCTATTACCAGAACCCGGTTGCAATGGGCTACGTACCGCGTTATCAGTCGCATATTGAATGTTTTAGCATAGATGAAAATCTCCCCACGTTCCTGACTAACCCGGAAAAGCTTGAACAAGAGGATCGGCCGTTATTTTTGAAATATACACCGGGTCTGCCGCGATATAATAAAAACTTGACTACTGGTAAGTTTGTCAAGGAGGCTGAGGCAACACGTTCTGCAGGTATTGCCACCTTAAGGAAAGTGAAGTCAGTAAATGAGAAAGCTGCAGATGATAAATCAGCGGAAACGTATTTTCAGATCTATCCCGAAACTGCGTGGTTGGCAAAAAAAGATGTTAAGTTGTTATCGCGGTATGATCTTGCTGAACTTGGTTTTACGCTCACAGATGATTCGCCGGGCAATTTTGATAAGCTCGATGGCAAAACACCGCCTGAAACACTTATCAGAAAAATACTGGATATCTTACATAACGCGGCGAAACAGGACACTCGGGTAGATTACGCACTTTTACCAAAAAATTATCAGCGTCTGATTGACATGATTAGCACAAATTCAGACGGCTATTACTCACCTGATGAATACCGGCAGGCAATCCATAATCCAGTTTTAAGGGATACACTATTTAGAATTATAGCAAAGCACCCCAGTGAATGGTATTACAAACCAACCGACTCATTATGGAAATCGTATCTGGACAACCTGACACAAGATGCACCAGAGTGGAAAAAATATAATGAGTCTGTAATTAATAAACTGGTGTGGATACAGAATCTTGAAAAAGATAAAGTTGTTCTTGAACCGTCTTTATACCATATGCATCCCGTAATGTTTCTAGACTGTCTCACTAGTCAAAATGTTGATATTAAGATTGCAAGAATAAGAGCTTTTATGTCGCTTATTAGATTCTGTGAAGGAACGCTGGATGAAGTTGGTTATGAAACCGTTTTCGGAGGGGAGTCATTCATAGAGAAATATCACAAGAACTTTAGTACTCATCCCCAAATAATTATTACTAAAGGCGGGTATTCTTCATCTGCAACTGGGGCATACCAAGTGCTAGGGTGGGTATGGGATGATGCACCAACTGTGCGTTGGAGAAGTAAATATAATATCGAAGATTTTACTCCAGAGTCTCAAGATAAGTTATGCGTTGCATTTCTTAAAAATAAAACAAAGGAGAGGATAGAATTTTTAGACGAAAATGGAAAGAAAAAAACTCAAATCCATGAGGATGTTAATGCATTTGATTTAGTATCAAACAATGAGATCTCAAGAGCAATAACTAATTGCTGTTCTTACGAATGGGCAAGTATGCCTCCCGGTCGTCATGGTCAACCTAAAAAGAGCCTTGAATTATGTCTAAAAATCTATAATGAGTTCTTAAATAATGAGCTAAGATGTGACACAGTGCTACATATCTCTAACGATTTCATTAAGGAACAATGTAATGGGTAAATTTAAGTTTATATTAATTTCAATAGCATTTGGATTTTGTTTCTGCACCTTTGCCTTCTCGAACGATCTGATAAAAGGAAGATGGCAACCTGATTGTGGTAACTCCGACCCTTTCATAAATATTCAAACGGCTAAATCAGTGAATATAGAAGTAAACACCAATTTATTATATATCTCTGCTGAGATTAAAAAAAAACAAACAGGGGAATTTGAAATACTCTTGAATGATGTTATTGAAAATACAATTGCAGATATTAATTGGAAACACATAAATAAATCTAAACCCATAGCGGTTTTAGATATTTCAGGTGAGAGTGCTAATATGGAATGGCTGGGTTTTTATGATAAAACAAAGTCACATTATACATGGGAAAAAGACTCCGAGTTTAGTGAGTTTTCAAATAAGCATGGAATGATAACTTTACATCGTTGTGTACTAAGTGATTGAAATAAATCTCATGTGAATAAATGACTTAAATAAATATTTCCAAAAGCAGCTCAGCTTTGTCGATAACCGCCTAACGCAGTTGCAGTCCGCGGCCATTTTAGCCAGCGCCCCGATGGGCGTGGCGCTTACCAGCGGTGAGCATTTACAGCTGGCAGCCCGACAGAACCTGATGGTGAACGCCGGTAACAATGCCGACGTTGGCGTCATGAAAAACCTGTTCATCGGCGCAGGTGAAGCGTTAAGCATGTTTGTACATAAGCAGGATGCCACGCTGATTGCCAATCAGGGACAGGTCACTATCCAGGCGCAAAACAACGCCATGTCCCTGACCGCAAGACAAACCCTGACCATCACCAGCTCGGACGATGAAATCATCATTACCACTCCGAAAAAACTGACACTCAACGGCGGCGGCTCTTACCTGACGCTGGAGGCAAGTAAAATCGAGCACGGGTCTTCAGGGGATATGACGATTAAGTGCACGAACTACCTGGTGCCGATGGTGGGGGCTTCAAAACCAAGCGATACACCTAAATTTCCTATTGTCACGATGGAAAACTTGACTGAAGAGAATGGGAAGGATTTTTCTGGATAAGGCTAAACTGCTCGAGAGATGTCACAATTTGACTTGCTGTGTAAAAAGAATCGGTAAAAGCATGTTGACTAGAAATAACATGAAAATAAGTTGAACATACTTCGTGAGGTATAAATGAAAAACAAAACACTTTGGAAATCATTCTTATATTTACCAATGCTAATTCTCTTGCTATTCGGCGGTAACGCATCTGCTAATATAAAAGAAGATCCTGTGAAAATAACACAATATTTTTATGCGCAATATATGCAGTTGTATTTCAAAATTGTCCCACCTGATGCCCCTGCATTTAAAAAATTAATGCAGCATAATATAACGCCAAGTTTTTTGAAAAAAATAAAAAGTGCAAAAATTTGCCAGGAAGGAAAAGACCCCGTTTGCACAATCGAAGAGGTTAGGCCAAAAGATGGGTATGTTTATATTATAAGGGCTCAAGATGCATACGATGACTGGACACATGTCATTGTAGAACCAATAAAAATCAGTTCAGGCTTATCGGTTGTAAAGGTTTCACTAGGGGGACTCCATCAGAAGGCCCATGTCCTGACGGTCTCGCTTAAAAAAATCAATACGCACTGGAAAATAGACTCTGTATCCGATCTTAGTCCTGCTAAATATCGCTTTCAATAACTGAGTAATATCTACTATGTTGAATGTAGAATCAGCACTAGCCCATCTAAATAGTAATGCATCCGAAAAAAGTCATGGTAACTGTGCCAAATTTGTGAGGCTTGCAATTAAGGCCGGGGGAGTTAATATTATTTCTCCACCACTTCGTCCAAACTATGACTATCCTGCAGCGGCAGATTATGGTGCCTCATTGTTGGCTAAAGGATTCACCATCGTATTTACCCATAATACTGGCGGGTCAGAACTGACAGATACAACCACCATACCTGGCCAGCAAGCTGGCGATGTTGTCGTAGTTCAAGATATTCCGGGTCATCGGTATGGTCATATGGCCATGTTTAATGGAACTCAATGGGTCTCTGATTTTAGACAACCAATGGGGTTCTACCCGGCAAGGGCTTATAGTTCATTAAAATCTGCGTTCAAGATGTATCGCTATGGAGAAACGGAAAAAAATACGCCCTCTGACCAAAGCAACGCTGACAACAAAGACCTCCACATCTGCTACCCCATTACGAAAAACCCAAAGGGCAATGAATTCGGCAACGCTGAAGAGATCCTTGCGCATCTCAGCGGAGAACCCGCAGGGTTTTATCTGGTTGGACGCAACGGTATGTGGCACGGCGGCATTCATATCAGTTCTGTCACCACCCCATGGAGCGCATTAAGCGGTAAAGGTCCTTCTGAGTCTGTCGATTTTCCTGTTCCCTACAAAGGTGAGCAGCCTCTGCGCTGTATGGCAGATGGTGAAATCGTTGCCTATCGGGTATGTAAAAATTATCTGGAGGCGCCATGGACTTCTGGCTCGCTAAGTTACTCAGGCTCATTCGTCCTGATACGGCATTATCTGCAACCCGGGGATGATAAAAAAAGCAGCCTGACCTTTTATACTCTCTACATGCACCTCGCCCCCTGGTCAGCTTATCAGGCTGGTAAAGGAGAGAAAATATGGAAAGTAAACGAAAGAAAAGGCCTGTCTGCCTACGAGGATGCCGACCGGACTGTGCGTAAAGGTACACTTCCTAATGGGACAAAAGTGCGCTGGGATGAAATGGATGAAGGATTTAAGACTCAGACTGACAAGGGACGGATATATGGCAATGTTACCCTTGCTGAGGATGTGATCGTCAAAGCGCGTGGAAATATCCCTGAGAAAAAACAGTTCAGCCAGGGCGATCAGGTGTGGATACTTGCTGACAGAGCTAATCTGAAAACAACGGAGCCCGTCGTTATTCCTCCAGCCTGGTGGGCACACTTCCAGCCCCCGACTGAAGAGAAACTCGTATTCGAACAGGTCACCTGCCCCGTCCCATTCCGCATAAACGCAAAAGATCCCGTCGGGCATCTTGGCTATTACCAGAACCCGGTTGCAATGGGCTACGTACCGCGTTATCAGTCGCATATTGAATGTTTTAGCATAGATGAAAATCTCCCCACGTTCCTGACTAACCCGGAAAAGCTTGAACAAGAGGATCGGCCATTATTTTTAAAATATACACCGGGTCTGCCGCGATATAATAAAAACTTGTCTACCGGTAAGTTTGTCAAGGAGGCTGAGGCGACCCGTTCTACAGGTATTGCCACCTTAAAGAAAGTGAAGTCAATAAATGAGCAAGCTGCAGGTGATAAATCAGCGGAAACGTATTTTCAGATATATCCTGAGACTGCCTGGTTGGCAAAAAAAGATGTTAAGTTGTTATCGCGATATGATCTTGCTGAACTTGGTTTTACGCTTACAGATGATTCGCCGGGTAATTTTGATAAGCTCGATGGCAAAACACCGCCTGAAACACTGATCAGGAAAATACTGGATATCTTACATAACGCGGCGAAACAGGACACTCGGGTAGATTACGCACTGATACCCCAAAATTATCAGCGTCTGATTGACATGATTAGCACAAATTCAGACGGCTATTACTCACCTGATGAATACCGACAGGCAATCCATAATCCCGTACTGAGGGATACATTGTTTAGGATAATTGCGAAACATCCCAGTGAATGGTTTTACAAACCAACCGACTCATTATGGATTTCGTATCTGGAAAAACTGACACAAGATGCACCAGAGTGGAAAAAATATAATGAATCGGTGATTGAGAAATTAGTGTGGATGCAGGATATGGATAATAGTAAGTTTTTACTGGGCTCAGCATTATATCATATGCATCCAATTGTATTTTTAGATACCTTCTGCCAAGAAGTTGACATTCGAGAAGCGAGAGTCCGAGCTATTATGAGAATGTTACGAGTTGGAGAGGGTACTGTAGGTGATAAAGGGTATGAGCTCTTATTTGGTGGCGAATCTTTTATTATTAACTACAACAAGGATTTTTCTACCCATCCTCAGATACCCATAACCAGAGGTGATCTAACTTCAACTGCTGCAGGGGCATATCAAGTAATGGGATATAATTGGACTGATAAAGAAATGGTTAAGGCTCGTATAGAGTACTCCATTACCGATTTTACCCCTTTGTCTCAAGATAAGTACTGTGTCATTCTATTGAAAATAAAAAGAAAAAAAGCCTGGAGTAAGATTTTATCAGGCGACATTGAAGGGGCTATTAATATAATAAGTTACGAATGGGCGAGTTTACCTCCAGGAAGATATGGACAACCAGCCAAATCAATGAGTGAAGCCCTTTATCTCTACGAGAATTATCTCAAAGAAGAGTTGTCTGGTTCCACCGACTTATACTTACCTAATGGGTATATAAATGATATTATTAGGAGCGAGAATGCATAAGATTATTTTTTATTTACTCATGGCGATATCATTTAGTTCTATGGCAAGCTCTGATGTTACAGGAAGGTGGAGTCCCTCATGTGATGATGAGGAAGGAATTACATTGACGAATGATAATAGTCCAGTATTTTTTATTGTAAATCACAACCAAATAGTTATTTCTATGCTAACAAAAACCACTCAGGAGTCTATCGACTTTTTTTTGGTTAAGCCCGTCGATCTGGGTTCGGGTGGAATGAAGCTAAGTTGGAGTAATTTTTCAAAAAAATCAAAAATAGCCACATTGAAATTGCATGAGCAGAGTGCAAATTTTGAATGGTATGGTTTTTATGATGAAATAAAAAAAGTACATTCTTGGGTGAATGACCCAGATATTATAATAAATAATGAGATTATTGGTGGAGGTGTTGTTTTTTATAGATGCATAAAATAATGGCAAGGCATCGGCTAAAGATGGGGATGAAAATAACTCCCAACATTAAATTCGTATTTAAATTCTGCTCAGTTTTGGAGTTCGTTTGCCCAACCATCCCCTGGGAAAAAGGGACGCTTTATCTTTCTGGCTCTTTTGTTCTGGTGCGCCATTATGTTCAGCCGGGCACCACAGCAGACAGCGGCCTGACGTTTTATACGCTGTATATGCATCTTGCCCCCTACTCTGCCTATGCGTCGCAGACCGACCCGCGGCAGCGAACCACCAAAGGCGGCGTTAAGTTTTATCTCACAAAAGAAGATGTTGCCTCAAATAAGGTCGCCGGAAAATTTTCCGCCGGGAACGCCGTGACACTGTGTGATGAAACGATGGTCAGGAACAGTGATAACCATCAGTTCAGCCAGGTCAAAATGCAGGATGGCAGGCTGGTATGGACCGTTTCCGACGGCTGTTTTCTGAAAATGGCCGAAAGTAACGGTGCCAGCGCCCCGCCCTGGTGGAGCCAGTGTTCACCGGCTTATAGCGTGACGCCTCCCACGGCGGCGGTATACAAAAACAAAACAGCCCTGAATTACTACCGCTGCAGTGAAGATGTGGTGTTCGAAACCGTCGTCAGCGGACAGAACAAAAAATGGGGAAAACCGGCCGGTAAGCTGCTGCCTGTCAACACGCAGATGACCATGGAAACCGATAATGCCGCGCAGACAGTGACCCGACCGGATAACCGGGTATTCAAACTGATGACCATGACCGCTGACGTCGCAGGCACGCCTCTCAAACACGGTGAGCGCGTCTGGGTCGTTGCCGACTGCGGGACCCTTGAGGCCGTTGCCGCGCAGACGGGCTCATCACCAAAATTTGACGAGGTGATAACTGACCAGACAATCCCGGTTAAGGCCGGCGCGGCGCTCGGTCACCTGGGGGTCTTTCAGATACCCACCGAGACCAGCTTCCGTTCGCGGTATATGGTGCATATTGAATGCCTGACGAGCGACAGCAAAGTAGCCAGTTTCCTCACCAATCCACAAGCCGCCGGTCGCGAGAGTCCTGCCTTCCTGAAATATCCGGCAGGCGCTAAGCTTTTCAGTAAGGATGCAAAAGGTGCCATGGCAGAAAGCTCGCGAAAAACAAGAGCACCGGGAATACTGACATTGTCTAAAGTACCGGCCGTGTCTGCAGACGGAATACCAACACATTATCAGATACGCCCGGAAGGCGGCTTCCTGGCCGCGGACTCTGTCGAAAAGTTGTCACAGTTTGACCTCGGCAAACTGGGTTTTTCTATCATCAAAGACGACCCCGAAAGTTTTCAGTTGCTGGATGCCGAGAATCAGCCGCAGAACGTGGTGAAAGGGATTTTTGAAAAACTCAAAGCCGCGGCAGAGGATGACCCGGCGTTCAGCAACGCGCTGGCCAGCCACAAATACAAACAGCTGCTCGATGTCATCGACCAGAACCACGACGGGTATTACTCCGTCGACGAATACCGCAATGCCGTGCATAACCCGGCCTATCGCGACCCGCTTTATCAGCTGATAGTGCAGCACCCGAGCGAATGGTATTACGAGAAAACGGATGCGAAGTGGACGAAATATCTGGAAAAATTAGAACCCGACGCCTCGAAGTGGAAGAAATACACCGAGGCCTTTCTGGATAAGATGATCTGGATGAAGAAAGTCGCGGGCATGGGCCCAGCACCCTGGCATATGCATCCGGTGATGTTTATGGGGGCTTTAGTTGGTAAGCAAGAATTAATTCGAGTTGATGAATTTATGGCGGAATATGAAAGGTTACATTCCTCATTCTCCCCTAATACTCCCCCATTAAAATCAGTCTCTAAAGAAAATCTGAGGAAAATAGTAAAACGATTAAATTCCTTTTATGCCGAACAACTTGAGTATAAACCTAACTTATATAAGCTGGCATACATGCTAGCCACAACCAGGCATGAAACATACCACTTTACAGACCAGGAATACTTTAGTGAGCAACCAGAGGTTGGTAATGAAGAATATTTTAACAAATATGACCCTGTAAGAGCTGATACACAAGTCAGAAAGGATGCAGCGAAGGCAAATGAGAATACAGTAGAGGGAGATGGCTTTAAATATCGGGGGCGGGGCTGTGTACACTTAACGTGGAAGATAAATTACCGAAAAGCGATGGTTAAATACGGAGTTAATTTCGTTGCAACTCCGGATCTTGCAGGAGATTTTAACTATGCTGTCCCAGTAATGATTTGGGGTATGGAAAATGGTGTATTTACAGGAAGGAAACTTTCAAATTACATGAATGAAGCTACTATTGATTATCTGAATGCTAGGAAAATAATCAATGGAAATGATCAAAAAACACTAATAGCTTCATACGCCGAAAAATTTCAACTTATATTAGAAGAAACATCTTCTGCTCCACAAGGGTTTTAGTATGCTCAAAATAATCATTAGTTCAATTTTTATTATGTTTTTTCAATTTTCCTATGCTGCGAAATCTACTGTCTCCTATGGTTATGATAAAGATAATAAACAAATTTATGCAAAAATCGGAAACGATAAAAAAACGCTGTACTTTGAAGAAAACTATACTGGTAATCCAATAGTTATGTTTAGCTTCTTCAATGGCAGTCCGTCAATCGTTCTCTCTGGTCGTTCGATAGATGATTATACAGCATACGCAACACTGAATTACATTAACGACACATTTAGCATCGATTGCATTTATATTGACATAAAGAGTAAAGAAAATGGGATCTCATCGAAAAAAGGCACCTGCGGTCTGAATAAAAAAATAACAGGTAACTATCAAGATTTTATTGAAGGTTTCGTTGAAGATAATAAAAATAATATAAATACTAATTATATTTTAGATGGTAAAGTAAAAACCTTACCTATTTTAATTTCTAGAGTTAATGATGTTTATTTATATCAACTGTATAAAAGTAAAACTGATCTTCTAAATGACAAGTATTCGATCATGTCACTTTCGAATAAATCTGGGTGTCAGTCTTATGAAGGAGTAATTTGGACTGTAGATAATACTCTGAATAAAGGTCCGACAACGGTTTTGAAAGAAATCATAAAAAATGGGGTTGTATTTTTAGAGGATGCCATCGCAAACTCGGATGAATCCTCTGAGAGCGATAGTTGCCAATTATTCCGGATGGTTAGCGTTAAAACTGAAAAGTCATTTTTTTACGACGATAAGAATAAAATCACAAAATCATACTTAGTAAATGGTGATCTTGTTACTTTGCTGAATATGAGTCAAGGCGATAAGTGGTGTGGGATAAGTTATCTCAATCAGGCTAATAAAAAAATCGGCGGTAATGTTTTATGTACAACATTAAAGTTCTAAATTAACAGCATTATTTACACATCTCGATGTGGTGACACCCTCCCATCTATTCATCCATTATGCGGGTTTTAAGGCAATTAATTATTAAGAAAGATAGATGAGAACATACCAGAGCAGAATGGGGATGCGGAGGCTCCGGTTGCTATATGATTCATTTATTAATAAGCGTACCGGTCGTGCGCTTCATGAATCCTTTACAGCCTATGGCACAGAGTTAGAGGGCTCTAAACCCGTCGGCGAAGAGATACTCTACATCAATAAATCCAGCAAACCTCTTGTAACCTATGAAATAAATGAATACTCAAGAAAACATTTCTACAATTATTATGTATTACAAAATGAAAGCCTCAATCTTATTAAAAAAATTCCCAACAACAATTCGCAGTAGTTATTCAACGTCAGACTCTCTGTAATAAATATAAAACATTATTTTCTAAAAGGACTTAATCATGCTTCCTATTATTCGTATCGGCGATAAAACAACACACGGCGGTGCAGTAGTGACCGGTTCCGGTACCATGAGTTTTGGTAATATTCCCGTTGCCCGTAAAGGGGATAAAGTCTCTTGCCCTGTTCCCTTTCACGGTCCGACCTTCATTACCGAAGGCAATCCCAATTACCTGGACAACGGTATTCCTGTCGCTTTTCACGGACATAAATGTGCCTGCGGCTGCACGCTGATTAGTTCTCTTGCAACGGCACAAGTAGGATAATTATGCCGGTGAATCTTGATGTTATTCCCGACAAAGCGCCCGGCATTGTTCGCCCCCGTACCCGCCGCTGGCTTCTTTTCTTGCCATTTATGCTGCTGGCAGGGGCGACCTCCACGCTTTGGTTTTGGAAAAATGAGCATACAGGGATTGCATTCTGGTTTACCGCCATTGGCTTACCCGCAGCAACCTGGGGCATCCTTTTCAGCCTGCGACGTATCGGCTACAAATGCGATCAGATTTGGGCCACTTCATGGAACAGAGAACGCGATCACTTAATAGAAGAGGAAACCCAACGTGGGCAGCGCTATCTCTGTTGGCACGGCGGCGTTTCCTTTACCACTGTTGGCAAAAGTACAGAAAAACTCCTCAACGCTGTTTTGAAAAATACTCCGCTGATGTCATCTGTTATCCCCAGAACCGGTGGCTTCGTAGTCCGACATACACGGCTTGGTAGTACAACAAATACAATACCCGGTGTGCTGCAGGAGTGGCATGGCCACCTTAAACAGCGAATATCAGCCCTACTCGATACCCTCCCCGCCGGAATGCCCTGTTACGTTCTGCTGGATGTTTACATTGATCAGGATCCGCAAGTTAACGCAAAGCACGCACAGGAAGTCATGGCGATGTTTTCCCGTCCGCTGCGGCAAATTAATGGTGCGGGGTTTGCGGCGTTAGACCAATGGATTGATATGACCTGGGGTATTCCTTCTGCCTTACTGGTGATCGGTACTCAGATAAATAATCGACCTGAGGTCAACAGCGGTGAAGCTGCAACGGCCATGCTGTTAACCAATTGTCCGATGCCTGATGAGCGTAAAACAGTGCGCATCCATCGCCCCGAGTGCGGAACAAACGCCGCGCTCACCAAAACACTTTCACGCGCGCTGCTATGGGCTAACGTTCAGCCAGCGTCCGTTGGACAAGCCTGGCTCACCGGCGGTGCATTGCTCACTGACAGCGAATGGAGTACGGCCTGTGAGAAAAACGCACTCGGGCTGGATATTCAAAAGCAGTGCAGTGTCATCGATAACATCACGGGTTTTACAGGATGCACAGCACCGTGGCTGGCATTACTCATAGCGGCCACACAATGCCGTGAAGATGGCATCACACAGGCTGTTGCGGTCCAAACCGCCACGGACAAGATTTGGGTAGGTTGCGTTTCTGCACCTGCCTCAGACATTAAGGACAATCAGGACACTTCACTGTGACAATCAGATCCCTAATAGGCAGCGCCTTTCTGTTTTTGATTTTTATCGTCATCGTTGTGGGAGGGATCCTCACCTTCTATCCACAATGGGTAGCTTCCACCTTCAGCATCGGCCCGTTATCACCTTCCGGTATCTGGACGCTTTGTCTGAGTATTGCCGCCGGGCTGGGCGCGATTTTCTGGCTGATCGAGCGTATGTTCGATCGTCTAGGAAAGGCAGGCGTTCGTATCCAATGGCGTAAACGAAGAAATCAGCAGACAGAGGCATCCGCGGCCTCAGATACCGTGAGTCCATCACCTTCGTTTTTCACCGGTCTGGACGAGCAGATGCGTTTTCGCTATGGCCGGTTTTGGCGCAGGAAAGTGCAGATCCTCTGGCTGACCGGAGAAACTGAACTGGTTGAAAAGATTGTGCCGGGGCTGACAGAGCAAAACTGGCAGGAAGGTGACGATACCTTGCTTTTGTGGGGCGGCTTACCGGATGTGCCTGTTGATCCTGACCGTGCGATGGCCGCACGACTCTTGCGTCCGCGTCGTCCGTTAGACGGAATTGTTCATGTACTGGAGGGTAATCAGTTACCAGGCCCCACCTCACTGGATGAAACTCTGCGTCAGCGCCAAAAAACCGATGCACTGCTTGGCTGGCAGGCACCGGTGTATTTTTGGGTGCTCGACACGTGTAAATGGTCGCAGGAAGGCCGGGAAACACAACCCGTTGGCTGCTTGTTATCAGGAAAAATTTCAGCAGAATCTGTAATTACCGCACTGGATGCGCTCATCCCTGCGCTACGTGAGCAAGGGATGTCCCAGCTTGCCCAGGACACCCGATATGACTTTTTATTGCGTCTTACTGAAAGATTGCGCAAAGAATGGCGTGCGGGCCTGAGTAATGTGCTGACCACGGTTTCCCGGGGTTCCTCTCCGATGATGTTGCGCGGGCTGATATTCAGTCTGCCGTCCGGCGCAGATAAGGGGTCTTCACATAGCTGGGGGGCTCTGCCTGAGTGGCAGGGCATTCTTCAGGATTGCCGGAATGCGCAAGGGAAACGAACAGGATGGCCTTGGGAAAAAATATTGCAATGCGCCCTTCTGACCCTGACTGTAGTTTGGGGAACGGGTGTTTTGCTTTCGCTTTTTATCAATCAGCATCAGATTGCTGACTCTCATGAACAGGCCACTATCGCAGCCGATACGACTCAGCCTCTGGCCTCACGCCTGAATAATCAGCTGGCACTTCAACAGGAAATTGCGAAATTACAGTACCGGGAAACCGCCGGTTCTCCCTGGTATACCCGCTTTGGCCTGAATCAGAATGCCTCACAGCTGGCGGCACTTTGGCCGTTGTATCAGGCCAACAATAATGTGTTAATCCGGGATGCTTCTGCCACGAAAATTAAGGCAAAATTAACAGACTTTATCCGGTTGCCACCGGGCAGCCCGCAGCGTGATGCCCTGACACAGCAAACCTATGCTGAGCTTAAAGCCTACCTGATGATGTCGCGCCCGGATAAAGCCGATGCAACGTTTTTAAGCCGGACACTGATGACCCTCTGGCCAAAACGCACCGGTGTTCCGGACGGGCAATGGCAACATGTAGCACCCAAACTGATCGCCTTCTGGGGACAGAACCTGCCCGCGCATCCGGAATGGAAAATAGCGCAGGATAAAAACCTTGTCACCGCTGTCCGGCAGATCCTGCTTAAGCAAATTGGCCAGCGCAATGCGGAAGCATCGCTGTATCAGGCCATGCTGAAGAAAGTGGCAAATAATTATCCGGATATGACCCTGACAGACATGGTGGGTGATACCGACGCTTCTTATCTGTTCAACACAGACGAGGTCGTGCCGGGAATGTTCACCCGTCAGGCGTGGGAAGAGCAGGTTCAGGATGCTATCGATCAGGTCGTTACTACCCGACGCAATGAAATTGACTGGGTTCTGACCAGTAAATCCCAACCCGCTTCTGAAGACATCTCCCCGGAGGCGCTAAAGGCAAGACTCACCGAACGTTATTTCACTGATTTTAGCAATGCCTGGCTGAATATGGTTAACAGCCTGCGCTGGCAGGAGCCAGGATCTCTTTCGGGGGCTATTTCCCAGCTCACGCTGATGGCAGATGTACGTCAGTCTCCGATGGTGGCATTCATGAATACGCTGGCCTGGCAGGGGAAAACGGGGCAGAAAAACGAAGCTCTGGCCGATACGCTGGTGAATTCAGCGAAAGTTCTGGTGGGTAAAAAACAGCAACCTGTTATTAAGCAAACAGGCGGACCACAAGGCCCGCTCGACGCCGCCTTCGGCCCCTTGTTGACCATCATGGATGGCAAAAGTAATGGTGTAAATAATGGCAATCTCAGCTTTCAGGCCTATTTAACCCGAGTGACACAGGTCCGCCTGAAACTGCAGCAGGTCACTACCGCACCGGATCCGCAGGCGATGACCCAGATGCTGGCTCAAACTGTCTTTCAGGGTAAAGCCGTCGATTTAACCGACACCCGTGATTACGGCAGTCTGGTTGCAGCCAGTCTGGGTCAGGAATGGAGCGGCTTCGGGAAAGCGATGTTTGTGGAACCTATGGAGCTTGCCTGGCGTCAGGTATTGCAACCCGCCGCCGGCAGTCTGAATGCGCAATGGCAAAGTACCGTGGTCAACCAGTGGGATACTTCATTCGCCGGACGCTATCCGTTCGCCAGCACCGGCAGCGATGCATCCTTACCTGTCGTCGCGCAATATCTCCGTTCCGACTCTGGACGTATCTCACAATTCCTGAAAACTCAACTCGGTGGCATTTTACACCAGGAAGGTAACCGCTGGGTGCCGGATGCCATTACCAGTCAGGGACTGACCTTTAATCCGGCATTCCTTGATGCCATCAACCAGTTGGGCCAGTTATCTGACATCGTATTTGCTGAGGGTGATGCAGGATTACGTTTTGAATTAATGGCCCGCCCGTCAAAAAATATCGTCCGCACGAAACTCGCTGTCGACGGGCAAAATCTGGATTATTTCAATCAGATGGAAAGCTGGCAGAGCTTTAAATGGCCGGGAAATTCCTACTATCCCGGCGTACAGCTCAGCTGGCGCAGTGTCAGTTCCGGTATGCAACTGTTTGGCGACTTTTCTGGAAACTGGGGATTGATACGCCTGCTGGAAAAAGCCCAGGTTACCCAACTCGACAGCAGCCGTTATCAGCTGGTCTGGAAAACCCCTGATGGTCTGCCATTGAAATACATACTGAGAACAGAAATGGGCAATGGTCCGCTGGCATTGCTGGCTTTACGTAACTTCTCTCTGCCCAAAAAAGTATTTTTAGATGATGCACCTGTCTCTTCTGTCGTTGCCGCCGATCCGGGCCCCGTACTGACAGACGATCAGGATATCCCCGCAGGAACGGGCTCTGCCGGAGATGAGTAATACCCTCCCCTTGTGGTGTCAGTGTGTGAACACAGGCATCACGCTTTCGTTATTTTTTTATTTTCAACACCACTGAAATTTTCAGTCAGGAATCTGTTTATGGATGATTTGACCCTGCGCTATTACGAAGCTGAGATGCGTTACCTGCGCGAGGCCGGGCGCGAATTTGCCCATGCCCATCCCGACCGGGCCGCGATGCTCAACCTGGATAAGTCCGGGGCGCGCGATCCGTACGTTGAACGTTTATTTGAAGGTTTCGCATTTCTGATGGGGCGTCTGCGGGAGAAGCTGGACGATGACCTGCCGGAACTCACCGAGGGACTGGTCAGCCTCTTGTGGCCACACTATATGCGGACAATCCCTTCACTGGCCATTGTTGAGTTGAAACCTGATTATCGGCAACTCAAGCAGGTGGAGATCGTGTCCCGGGGCTTCTCTGTCCTGTCACAGCCTGTCGGGCAAAAACACACCTGCTGCCAGTATCAGGTGACGCGGGATATGCCGCTTATGCCGATCAATATTTCACAGGCGAAGTTGCATACTGAAACAGACGGGCGTTCAACCGTACGCCTGCGTTTTGACTGCGGTCCGCTGGCGGACTGGCGAAAGATCGATTTAAGTCACGTGCCAATCTATCTCGATGCCGACAGTCCGGTGAGCGGTGCTTTGCATCTGGCCCTGACCCGCAAAGTGCAGACCATGTATGTCCGCCAGCCGGAGTTGGGTCAGGATCGCCGTGCGATAGACGGCTGGTTCAAGCCCATGGGATTTGAAGAAAATGAACGCCTGTGGCCTAAAGGGAGCTCGGCGTTCAGTGGCTATCAGTTGTTACTGGAATACTTTACCTTCCGCCCAAAATTTATGTTCGTTGAGCTGAATGGACTGCAAAATGTCCATCTGGTACCGGGAACGACATGGTTCGAACTCGATATTGTTTTGAGTGATCTGTGGCCTTATGACCTGCCGTTTGATACCGATACCTTCCGGTTACACTGCGTTCCGGTCATTAACCTGTTTTCTCTGGAAGCCGACCCGCTGCAAATCGATCCACTGGCGAATGAATATCTTTTACGGCCACTGCGTATGCAGGATGGTCACGTAGAAATCTATAGTGTTGATCAGGTACACGGTTCCGTTAAAAACGGCAAACACGACTACGTGCCCTTCACCAGTTTCCGTCACCGCGGGGGCATGATGCGTCATGATGCCCCCGAACGCTATTTCCACACACGTGTTAAGCGCGGGCCTTCCGGCTTGCATGACACATGGTTAATTCTCGGCGGTAAATCCTTTGAAGCAGAACAGCTTGCTGAACAGCGTGAAGCACTTTCACTGCGTATTACCGGCACCAACGGCCAGCTTCCACGTAAGGCGCTGGAAAGTACCCTGCTCAACCGGGTTGTGAAAGCCGGCAAAGTCCCGGTACAGGTTCGCAACCTCACCACGCCTACCATGCCGGTATATCCGCCTGCCAATGATCGCTTCCACTGGCGGGTGATGAGTCACCTGGGTTCAAGCTTCCTCAGCATGATGGATAACCCAGAAGTGCTGCGGGGCACGCTGGCGCTGTATGACTGGACCGATGATGAAATGAACTGCCGCAGGCTCGAGGCGATTGTTGCTGTCGAACACCACCTGATCCAGCGATTTGAAAAAGGGTTCATGCTGCGCGGTGTCGATATTGAAATTACCCTGAATACAGACAACTTCGCGGGCGAAGGGGACGTCAATCTCTTTGGTGAAATGCTGCACCGCTTCTTTGCCTTGTACGCCGATATTCACCTTTTCAATCAGCTGACGCTGGTGTTGCAACCGACAGGAAAACGCCTGAGATGGAACGAGAATCACAGCCAACACGTACCGGGCTGATCGATGCCCTGAGTCCGCAGGCGCCCTATCTGAATTTTTACCGGTTTTGTCAGCTTCTGGAACAGGCTGGCGGGGATGCTCCGCTGCTCGGTACAACCAGCACCCCCGCAACAGATCCGGTACGTTTTCGCCCGCATCCGGGCATGGGTTTTCCGGTCAGTGAAATACGCGTCATTGAAGCCGACCGGGAACATGTCCACGCCACCCCCACTGTTCGAACTACCTTTATGGGGCTCTATGGGGTAGATGCCCCCTTACCCACAGGGTATCTCGACGATATCAGCCAGCGGCGGGAAGGATACGAAAGCGTTGAGCATTTTCTGGATATTTTCAACCATCGGCTGATGACGCAGTTCTATCGCATCTGGCGTAAATACGCCTACCCCGCTAGTTTCCAGGCTGGCGGAACGGATGAGACATCACAGTGCCTGCTCGGTCTGATTGGTCTGGGGATACCCGGCACGGCCAAACATATCGCGACGCCGATTTCCCGATTTCTTGCGCTTTTAAGCACTATGCGTTTGCCGACACGAACGGCAGAAGGGATCCGTGCACTGGTGAATCTGCTGGCCCCCCTGACGCAGGCTTATATTCAGGGGCATGACCCGGTGTCAGTGGAAATGCGTAGTCGCAGCGGGTTTTGCGCTGAAAACCGTATTGCGCTGGCACAGCGTAGCGTACTGGGTCGCAAAGGAAAGGACGGTAATAGCCGGGTACTGGTGAGTCTGATGACCTCCGATCCTGAAGAAGCTGAAGGATGGTTACCCGGCGGCCATTTGCATACCGATTTACTCGTGCTGATGCGGGTATATCTCGGCTACCGGTGCAATGCCCGTCTGCAACTCACCGTCCCTACCCGCTTGCTGCCGGAACCCCGGCTCGGTGGGTCCCGACGGATACAGCTCGGGCGTACCGGTGTGCTGGGTTTACAGGAAAGCAAACGTGACAGCCTGCCGCAAAGTATGACCGTCAGCCTCGGCACCTATCAGGGTGTACATGAAGAACCCTTGCTACCCGCTGAGTCGGGAGAATACCGGTTCCGTTAACCCTGCAATCAAGACATTGCAGGGACACAGTATTTTTTGCGAATGAAGAAAAAGGATGCCCTGATGGCAAAAATAATTTCCTCACCTACAAGATGGCAGTATTTCAGCCTGTTTCTGCTCGCGGTTCTGCTTAGCGGATGTGGCCTGACTCAGAAAGTGGTCGATGGCACCAAAGGCGTGACCAAAGCGATTTTCTATAAGCAAATTAAAACACTGCATCTCGATTTTTCCCCGCGCACTTCTATGAACACAGATGAAGGCGATCAGTCATCGCTCGCCACCATGGTGCGTGTTTATCAGCTTAAAGATCGCAAAGCCTTTGACGCCGCAGATTATGAAAAGCTTCTGCTTCAGGCCGACAACCTGTTAAAAGCCGATGCCCTGGCCTCTAAGGAAGTGCTGGTGATGCCGGGCGGTGATGTATCACTGGATATGCCCATGGAACCCGATACTCAGTTTGTCGCGGTGGTGGCGTTGTTTCGCAACCCGGACAGACAACATGATACCTGGCGGGTGGTCCTGAAACGGGAAGAGCTTGATCCCGACAAGCCCCGCACGCTGGAACTCAGTAACGGGCAGCTTACGTTGTTACCACTCAAAGATTAAATGGAGGTTTCTGTGGTTGATATCCTGAAAAATCTTCTCCCTGATGCGACAGGTTTGTCCCGCTACTCACTTGATATCTGGAACAGCCCTTACAGTCTGGACGTGCTGAACTTTCGCGGCGAGGAACAGCTCAGCGAGACTTTTTCCTACACCGTTGACGTCACCTGCCCCGAACCGGATATCGGTGCCGCGCAGATGCTGCGCCAGTTCGCCAGCTTCACGATGGGCACGCCTTTCCAGCCGGAACGCGCCGTGTACGGCGTTATCCGTGACTTTCAGCGCCTGTCGACCTCCGCCGACGAAACCCTGTACCGCCTCGAGCTGGTGCCGCGCCTGCGGCTGCTGGAAAACAGCACCAACAGCTTTATTTTTCAGAACCAGTCGGTGCCCGAAGTGGCGGAGTTTATCCTGCGCAAACACGGGCTCGAGGGGCAGGATTTTGAGTTTCGCCTCAGCCACACCTACCCCGACCGCGAGCTCATCACCCAGTGGGGCGAGACCGACCTGCAGTTTATAAAACGCATTCTGGCCGAGGTCGGTATCTGGTTCCGCTTTGAGGCGGACACCCGCCTGACGTGTGAAAAAGTGCTGTTCGGCGACGGGCCGGAGCAGTACCAGTTTGGCGTCACCCTGCCGTACTGCGAGCCGTCGGGGATGCGCGACGGCCACGCCGAAAGCGTCTGGGGGCTGAAAATCCACTGGAACGCCGTCACCGGCAAAATCTTTAAACGCGATTACAGCTACCGCGAGGCGACCACGCCGCTGGACGTCAGCGCGCAGGTGCGCAGCGCCGCGCCGGTGACCGGCGAAAGCTACCTGTACGCCCGGCCCTATCGCGAGGCCGGTGAGGACGTGGACGCCGCCGCCGAAACCGGCGCGTTTTATGCCCGCATCCGCCATGAACGTCAGCTGAATCATCAGTGCCGGATATTCGCCCGCACCACCGGCAGCGGGCTGGCGC